>DKFD01000014.1 GCA_002452735.1 Patescibacteria group bacterium UBA6805
AAAGAATTGGAAAACGCCTGGCCCTTGGCAATAGTGGCCTTGGAAGAAACCCCGGCCATGGAAACGATAATGAAGGCGGAAAGGATTCCGACTATGACGATGACCACCAGTATTTCGATGAGGGTGAAGGATTTATTCATTGTTGGCTGAATTAGATTTTAATTCCGCTAATCTTTGTCCGTATTCTACTGCATCAAATCCGCCGCGGACAAGCAGATTGTTCAGGCCGGCATAGTATTGTTCTTTAATTCGAGAGCTTGGAATAGCTTGATTATATATCCGAACATCGTCTATTAGGCCATTAAAAGCTTGCGTATTCTGGCTTATTCGATTAGAAAAAGCCGGCACATTACTTCCGCTTTGAATGCTAACGTTTTTCCGGGTTCCGTTAATATAAAACTTTGCCGTATAAGCATCTCCCGAATAAGTTAACACTAAATAATACCAACTATTCAATGCAGGCGCCCAACTAAAATAATCCGAACCACCGGCAATATAGATATAATCATTGGCAGCGTGCTGATATAAAAATGTTCCGTACAGTTGCATCGCATTTGCCCTTGTTTTTGCTGTATCTTTAAAATAAAACCATCCTGAAATTGCGGCCGGTCCGTTGATTGGTATGCCGATATCAGAAAAAGAAATATAATCATTGCTTCCGTCAAAACTTAAACATTTACCCGAGACACACTCGCCCCCTGTTTTTAGCTTGTCTAATGCGTCTCCCGTGGACAATGTTCCGTTATTTTGTCCCCAGCTATCGCCTATTGTGGCTCCGGTAGTGGCTGTTGATAATTCGTCGAATTTCCATTCGGAGACCAAATTCGTTAACAAAGAATTTTTAAGTGAAGAAGAAAACGCCTGGCCTTTGGCAATAGTGGCTTTTTCCGAAACCCCGGCCATGGAAACAATGATGAAGGCGGAAAGGATTCCGACTATGACGATGACCACCAGTATTTCGATGAGGGTGAAGGATTTATTCATTTTTTCTTTGCCGAAGCTTTGATAAATTCCTTGAATAAAGGATGAGGATTTAGGGGTCTTGATTTCAGCTCCGGGTGGAACTGAACCGCTACGAAAAACGGATGATTTTTCAGTTCAATGATTTCCACCAAGTCCTTTTCCGGATTAACTCCCGAGACAATTAATCCTTTTGAAACCAATAAGTCCCGGTAATCGTTGTTCAGCTCGTATCTGTGTCTGTGCCTTTCCGAAATCATTCCCTTTCCGTAAGCTCTGCCGGCAATGGTTTTGGGCATGACTTGGCAGTCCCAGGCGCCTAGCCTCATGGTCGCTCCGTATTTTTTGTGCTTTATCAATTCCTTTTGTTCGGGCATAAAGTCAATCACCGGCTGTTTTGAATTGGGCTCGAACTCGGTCGAGGTGGCTTTTTTAAGGCCGCAGACATTTCTGGCGAACTCAACCGTTGCCAATTGCATGCCCAAACATAATCCCAGGAAAGGAATCTTATTCTTCCTTATATAGCCGATTGCCCTGATTTTTCCTTCCGTGCCCCTGGTGCCGAATCCTCCGGGAACGATTATTCCGTCATAGTCCTTTAATTCTTTGAGGGCCCCTGGATTCTTTTCAAACTTCTGGGCCGACAGCCAGTGTATCTCCGGATGCCTGTTATGGCTCCAGGAAGCGTGTTTTATGGCCTCAATGACGGAAATGTACGAATCCATCAGGGAAAAGCTTCCGGTCTCGAAATACTTGCCGACAATGCCGATTTTTATTGGCTTCTTCTTTCTTTTGATTCTAGTGACGAGCTCTTTCCACTCTTTTAAGTCTTTTCTTTTCGCCTTAAGGCCAGTTTTCTTGAGTATCCTGTCGCCCAGACCTTCTTTTTCAAAGTTAAGGGGAATCTCGTAAATGGAATCAACGTCCGGGGCGGAAATTACGTCTCTGGAGTCAAGATTGCAGAACACGGATATCTTTCTTTTTCTCGGCGCATCCAAGGGAACCGAAGCTCTTCCCAGGATAAAATCGGGCTGGATGCCGGCTTCGTTCAAAAGCCGGGCCGAGGTCTGAGTGGGCTTGGTTTTCATTTCGCCGATGGTCTTGATGGTTGGCAGAAAAGTTACCAGGGCAAAAAGAGTTTTCCTGGGGTTTCTCAGCTTCATCATTCTGGCCGCTTCCAGGAAAAGAAGGTTTTGGTACTCGCCCACCGTTCCTCCGATTTCAATCATTACGAAATCGGCCTTTGTTTTCTTGGCCACTTTTTCAATCCGGGAGATTACTTCATTGGGAATGTCCGGCACCACTTCAACGCACCTTCCCTGGAAACCAAGGTTCCTTTCTTTTTTAATCACCGATTGGTAGACCCTGCCCGTGGTAATGTAGTTTTCGGTTGACAAATTCTCGTTCAGGAATCTTTCGTAATTTCCCAGGTCCTGGTCGCATTCGGTTCCGTCGTCGGTCACGAAAACTTCGCCGTGCTCTATCGGGTTCATTGTTCCGGCGTCAACGTTGATGTACGGGTCAATTTTGACGGCACTCACTTTGAATCCCTTGCTTTGAAGCATTTTTCCAATGGAAGCAGTGGCAGCGCCCTTGCCTACGCTTGACATTACCCCGCCTCCGACAAAAATATATTGGGGCATATGCTATTGTTTATGCTCTTGTTTTTCGGAAACGATAATTTTTATTTCCGCTTCCAGATTGTGGTCGAGCTCAAGCTTGACCGGAAATTCTCCCAACTCCTTAATCGGATTTTTCAAATTGATTTGGTTTTTGTCAACGTTTAATCCCATTTCTTTCAAATGCTCGGATATTTTCTGTTTGTTTACGGATTCGAAAAGCTGTCCTTCTTTTCCGGCCGTAACTTCAATCATCACTTCCCTTCCGTCCAGCTGGGAAGCCATTTTTTCCTGTTCTTTTAGGTCGCGGGCCGTTTTTTCTTCGTCCATTTTTTTCTGCTCTTCCAGTTTTTTCAGGTTTTCTTCCGTGGCCGCCAGGACCAGACCCTTGGGAATGAGGAAATTTCTGGCAAAACCGGCCGGGATATCTTTAACCTCGTCTTTCTTGCCTAAATTGTCTACATTTTGCAAAAGTATTACCTTCATATCTATTGGTTGATTATCTTCACTAGTTCTTCCAGGGCCTTGTCCAATTGCGGGTCTTTGTCTTCATTGTAATCGTCTTCGGTTATTTCCGCCTCGATGTCCGGTTTTATGCCGATGTCCTGGATAAGCTCCCCGTTTGGAGTATACCATTTCGCGGTGGTGACTTTCAAGGCCGAGCCGTCGTCCAGGGTAACCACTCTTTGGACCAGGCCTTTGCCGAAAGAAGTTTCTCCGATAACCAATATTCCCCGATTGTCTTTCAGGGCCCCGGTCAGTATCTCGGCGGATGAAGCGGTTCCTTTGTTGATAAGGATAACCATGGGTGTATTGGCAAAGCTTGCTGGGCCGCCGGATTTGTAGTTGCTTTTTTCCATGTTTTTATTCTGTTCGGTCAGAACAATGCTTCCTTTTTCCAAGAACCAGCCGGCAATATCCACGGTTCTGTTCAAAAGTCCTCCCGGGTTGTTCCTCAGGTCAAGGACGATGCCGTCAAAGTTACTTCCAAGGATTTCATAACCGGCCTTTTGGAAATCTTTAAACACGGATTCGGAGAAATGATAAATAGTCAAATAAGCTATCTTTTTGCCGTCCTGTTCCATCATTTTCCATTCAATGGTCGGAACCTTGATAACATCTCTGGTGATTTCAAAGGTTTTGGTTTCCGGCGTCCCTTCTTTTTTCGCGCGGGAAATGGTCAGAACAACCTTGGTTCCTTTTTCTCCTTTGATTTTACTGATGACCTCGTCAATGGACATTTCCGCGGTTGATTGGCCGTCCACTTCGATGATGGCGTCACCGGCCAGAATGCCGGCTGTCTCAGCCGGAGTTCCCTTGAGAGGAGCGATTACCTTGATTTGATTGTCTTTGAGCCCTATCTGGATGCCCACGCCCTCGAACGTGCCCGATAAGTCTTCTTGGAAGTCTTTTGACTGGGTCGGGTCGAAGAATACGGTGTAGGGGTCGCCGATGGCCTTGATCATTCCGGAAACAGCCCCGTAAGTCAGCTTTTGTTTATCTATTTGCGATGGGTCGACGAAATTGAAAACGGTTTTTTCGTAAACTTCTTTAAGGAGAGACAAATCAACGCCGTCCATGTTGTAGGCCGCTTTGTATGCTTTCTCGTTGATGTATTTATCAAAAAAGAACCCGCCGAAGAAAGAAAGGCCTATGAGGACGGTAGCGATTACGTTTTTAGAGATGTATTTATTCATGGTAATAGGATATCATATTTTTTCTTTTTAAACAACTTTTCCCAAAAGATAGTTCCATTTGGCTCCGATTATCTTTGCTTTTACCGAAAATCCGGGCTTTCCCTTGTTTAAAACAACGGCCCGGCCCGAATTTGTTCGGCCCAGTCCCCCTTTTTCAATGATTAGGGCTTGGAAGGATTTTCCTTTCATGCTTCGGTTCCTCTTTTCGTTTATGTCCTGAAATAGTTTGGTCAATATTCTTGACCTCTGTTTTTTTATCCTGTCCGGCCAGTCTTTTAAGGCATAATCAGAGGTGTTTTTTCTCTTGGAAAACTTGAAGATGTGGACTATGTCCGGCTTTGTTCCTTTGATTATTTTAATCGTGCTATTGAAAGCTTCCTCGTTTTCATGAGGATGCCCGACGATTATGTCAGTGGCCAGAACGCTGTCCTTGAATTTCTTCCTGAAAGCTTCGGAGATTCGAATAAAATCCTCAACCTTGTAATTTCTTTTTATTTTCTTTAAGGTATTATTGTCCCCTGTTTGCAAGGGCAGATGAATGAACTTGTATATTTTGTTTGATTCGTATAATTTCAAAAGCAGCTTCAGTATTTTCTTGGCGTGGCCCGGATTCATCATGCCGAGCTTGATTTTGAATTCTCCTTCAATCTCGATTATTTCTTTCAGCAATTCCGGTAATTTCTGCTTTCCCTTGTCCAAGCCGTAAACAGCCAAATCCTGGGAAGTCAATTGAATTTCTTTGACTCCCTGATTAAGAGCTTCTTTGACTGATTTCAATATGTCTTTGATTTCAAAAGATTTCAGTTCTTTCCTGGCCAGTCTGGCCGTGCAATACGTGCATTGGCCCAGGCACCCTTCGGCAATGGGAATAATGGCTGTTGCGCCTTTTATGCAAGCAGCGGGCTTTTTAATCGAATTATCCTTTAAGAGAATAATGTGTTTTCTTCGGAGCGCTTGCTTAACCACTTTGTTGATGGAATCAATGCTTTGGGGGCTGATGACCCCGTGAGCAATCGATCGGCACTCTTCGGAAATCAACGGCAGACAGCCGGCCAAGATGACAATTTTCTTTGCTTTTTTTAATTGATTAATTTCTTTGAGTATTTTCCTTTCTGTTTTTTCCACCACGCCGCAGGTGTTCAAAACAACGAAATCAGCTTCTTTCAAAGAAGATTGTTTGTATTCTTTATCAAGATTTGATTTGATTCTTTCGGAATCGGTTTGGTTCAGCTTACAGCCGAAGGTTTCTATGTGGTATTTTTTCATTTTAACAGAGCGAGATACCGGAATCGAACCGGCGTCTTCTGCTTGGGAAGCAGACGTGTTGCCACTGTACCAATCTCGCCTATTCAATTTTTCTCACGATGCATAAAGGCGTCTGCTCCGAAGCCTGTCCCAAGGGATTGTCTTTGAAAGCTTTCTCGCAGAAATCATCAAGAATGTTCTTGTCTGACTTTCCCAGAACATTGACCCCCAAATCATTGGCGTCAATGATTATCACCTCGTTGCCGATTTTTTCTTTGATTTTCAAGGCTGTTTTGTCAGGATTTTTCGGCCCCAATTTAGCATATTGGTTGTAAGGAGGCAAGGTATAGTCGCAGGGCCCGTCAATGGCATTGATATTGTTCCCCACCATCTTGTAAAATAGGCCTTTGATGCCAAAGGGCTTAGTTAAGAGAGCGACGAAAGAAGCGAACAATATCCTGGGAGCTCCGGCTTCTCGAATGGCCAGTTCCATTGTCCAGGGACTGCCCAAACCGATGCCGTAAGGAGACTTGTGCACGAACTTGACCAGAATCCTGGCCAAAAGAGACGGCTTTATGTCCTTGATGGGAAAAGCCCTGTTCTGGGAAATGGCCACGATTTTCTCGCTGATGAAAAGAATATCAATCGGCCTTAAAAAGGGAGAAGCATACTTAACACAAACATCAACGATGTCATCGTCTTTGGAAATGATGTGAGTTTTAATGGGATAGCGGGCGTATTTGCCTCCTTCCACCCCAATGGCTAATTGTTTGCCGGCATTGGGCATCAAATTTTCCATAACAAGCAAGACCTTATTCTTCCGTTGTCTTGCCGTCAAACTCTTCGCTGTCTGCCTCGGCTTCTTCTTTGGTGGAATGAATCACTCCATCCCTATGTTCGGGCGGGCTGTAAACAGTGTATAGTTTTAGCGGTTCTTCGGTCGAGGTGTTGATAATATTGTGTCTGACCCCGGCCGGAACAACGACTGCCGAGCCGTCTTCAATGGGATATTCCATCCCGTTCAAAACAGCCTTGCCAATTCCCTTCTCGATCCTGAAGAACTGGTCAAGAGTATGGGTTTCCTCTCCGATTTCTTCTCCGGGAAGAAGGCTCATCAAAACCAACTGGCTGTGGGGAGCGGTATACAGAACCTTTCTGAAATTGTCGTTCTCGACACTCGCTTTTTCTATGTTTATGACGTATCCTTTCATAAGCAATTATTAATTATTATTATGCTTTAATTGTATCACAAACTTGTTTATTTTTCTAATCGTTTGGCTGGGTTTGTTCCGAGTATGACTTTTGTCGCCTTTTTTGACTCCCGTTCGAAAATAAAGGTAGCGAATTCTCCTTGATAATCAAAATTCGAACGAGTTTGCATTAAAAACTTGTTTTTTCCTTTTGGTTTCAGCAAGTCGCTTTCTTTGACGGGAGAATTCTCTTTGGGGTCGAAGGCAATAAGGTTATTGTCCGCGCCGACTATAATCGTATCCCCCCATCGGGAGCGATATGCGCCTTCAAGCTTTTCTTGCTGCGTTATCCTTTCCCCTTTAGCGTGTGTGCTTTTTCTATCAGCAAACTTGTAGATGCTTTCAAAGATTCCGGTGTTAATAGAATCGCAGGGGCTGTTATTAGTGTTTGTCAAAGTGATTACTCCGATGTCGTTTTCAACATCAAAAGAAATTTTAGTGATAAATCCGGCAAACCCGCCGCCGTGGCCCACTATTTTTCTTTTCCCGATTTTGTAAATAAGAAAGCCGAGTCCATACGATGTTCCCTTTTCGCCAATAGACCAATGCGGCTTCAGTAATTCTTTTTTCGAATCCCTCCCTATTAAAACACGCGGTCCTTTCGGGGATATAGCGGCAAGATATTTAGCCAGGTCGGGAACATTGGAAAGAAAACCAGTGGCCGGGGCATAGGCCCTCACCTCAGAGTGAATGAAAACCGTGCGTTTTTTGTTCGGAATCGACTGCGGATAACCTTTAGCAAGCCATTTCTCGTGTTTTTTATTAAAGTCAGGTGCGGTTCGTTCCATTTTCAGTTTTTTGATTATATGTTCGGCTACATATTCGTTGTAGCTGACGCCGCTGGCTTTTTTGATAATCTCGCCGAGCAAAGCAAATCCGAAATTGGAATATTTGAAGTGCGTCAAATTTTTAAAAACAGCGGTTTTTTCAGAAATCGATTTTTTCAACCCCGCCAGGTCGGGAAATTTATCGTTTTCCCAATGAGCTGTGACGCCATCCCTGAATACGCCCGCCGTATGAGAAAGTAGCTGGCGAATCGTGATACCGCTTAAATCAGCGCCCCTGGCCTGTACCTTAAACCACGGAAGATATTTTTCTACACGGTCGTCGAGCTTTATTCTTCCCCGCTCAATAAGTTGCATAATGGCGATTGCCGTAAAAGTTTTGGAGATAGAAGCGATGCGAAAGCAGGTTTTCGGGGACATGGGAATTTTTGATTCAATGTCTGCGTATCCAAAACCTTCCCGATAGACAAGCTTTCCATTATGGATAATTCCGACAGAAAGGCCGGGAATTCGGTCGCACAGGATTTTATAAGGGAGCCAGGCATCAAGAACTTTGGTGGTGTATTTAATTGCTTTCGAAAAATCTTTTTTCATCGTGTCTGATTATATCACGAAAAACGCGTAACGACTATTTCTTCAACTTGAAGCTGTTGGCAATGCCGGAGAACGTTTCCTGGTACGCCATCCAGCTGTTCTGGAGAGTGTTGAATGACATTGTCCAGACATCGTCGTCTTCGCCCTTAATCGCCACTATTAAAATTTTGAAGCTCGCTCCCTGCTGGGTCAAGTCAACCTCAAACGCCCGGGCCGTTCTGCTGTTTATCACGGCGTCATGTTCTTGGCTGAAAACTGTGCCCGGAAGCGCTTGCTGCAGTTGGCCTTTGATGCTTTGCAGGTATTCACTCAAGCTTTTTCCCTGCAAGGTGTCGTAGCTTACGGCCACGTAGGTTTTAAAATTGATTTTTTGCGCTGCCGGGTCGCTGATTTCTTCATTGTTGTCAACAGCCATGGCCGAAGCTCCCACCGGGGGCGCGGCTTGCTGCCAGCCGACAGGAAGGCTGATTTCAAAATCATCGGTTACCAGTTTGTTCTGCGATTGTCCGGCGTCTGTCTGATTGTTTCCTCCGGCCTGATTGTTCTTTGGAAGGAAGCGATAACCGATCAATATCGCCACGATGACGATTACGACAATCAAAACAATGATCGCAACTTTGTTTTTCATTATTTTATCTTTATTTTTATGCTTGGATTATATCACGAAACATTTGTTAAAACAATAAAAAACTCACCAGATTTTGTGGTGAGACATGTGTTCATGCTCCCTGCGTAGAAAAGGCCTCCGGCCCTTGTCTCTATCAGAGATTTCCTCTTTTTTCCCATGATAATCCTCCTGTTCTCCTTTCTCATAACGAGCAGTCTACCACGCCCATGAGTATTAGAATGACTCCGGCGATGATTGAAATTAGAGGCGGCCAGACTGATGTGCGGTGTGTGGTCATCGTGTACGGCAGTAATACCATGAATCCTACTGCGTAACATAGAAAGCCGGCAGCCAGTTTTATCAAACCCCTTTGTTTCTTATCCATGATGATCTTCCTGCTGTCGCAACATTGGTCGCAAGCAGCTCTTTAGCAACCTGAGGCGGCCAAAAAGCTGTCTGCGACATATTTTAAAGAACTTCGCAGTGCCCCAAACAGGATTCGAACCTGTGACCTTCAACTTAAAAGGTTGTTGCTCTACCAGCTGAGCTATTGGGGCCTAAATGCCTTCTTTTCTTAATCTTTCCAGTAATTCTTTCTGATTTTTCGTCAGTTTTGCGGGGGTTTCAATATTTAATTGGACGTATAGGTCGCCTCTTCCCATTCCATGGAAATGAGGAATTCCTTTTCTGGAAATCTTCAATGTTCTTCCGGATTCAACTCCCTGAGGCACTTTCATGATAAGGTCTTTGTTTTCCAGGGTGGGAATTTTAATCTTGTCTCCCAAGGCAGCCTGGGAAAAAGTAATGCCTGCCTTGAAAAAGACGTCATCGCCCTTTCTTTTGAAAAATCGGTGGGGCTTGATCAGTATCCTGACGTACAAATCTCCCGGTTTTCCACCTCTTTTCCCGGCTTCACCTCCCCCTTTTACCTTAATTGTCTGGTTATTGTCAACACCAGCCGGTATTTCAATGACCAGAGCTTCTTCTTTTCTGATTCTTCCTTGTCCGCGGCAGACATTGCAAAGCACCTCGGGCTTAACTCCTTCTCCCTGGCATTCCGGGCAAATCGTGTATTGGGTAAAAGTTCCGAAAATAGTTTTCTTTATTTGCTGCACCCTTCCTTTTCCTCTGCAGGTAAAACACTCTTTTACCTTGCTGCCTGGTTCGGCTCCGCTGCCTTCGCATCTGGCACATTTGACATTCTTGGTAATCCGTATTTCCCTTTTCTGGTCTTTTAACACGGATTCCAGAGGAATCTCCAGGCCGATCTCAACGTCCGCTCCCTGCCTCAAATCCTCTTCTTTCTGTCTGAATCCGGAAAAGCCCTCGCCGAAAATATCAAAAATATCTTCGATTCCTTCGAATCCCTGAGAAATGTCCTCCCAGTTGAATCCGGAAAATCCTTGGGCCTGGCCGTTATTGGCGAAAGTCGTCCCGAATCTGTCGTACTGGGCTCTTTTGTCCTTGTCGGACAGAGTCTGGTAGGCCTCGTTTATTTCCTTGAACTTGCCCTCGTCTCCTCCTTTTTTGTCGGGATGATAAGTATGAGCCAGCCTGTAATAGGCCTTTTTGATTTCTTCCGGGGTTGAATTTTTGGGAACGCCCAAAATTTTGTAATAGTCTTTTTGCATTTATATTAAACCCCTTTTATTCCTTACTCTCTTCGGTTTCCGCTTCCGGAGTATCGTTCTTCTTCTCTTCTTCTTTGGGCTGGTTATACATCTGCGACCCGATTTTCTGAAGAGTCTGGGACAACGCCTCCGTTTTGCTCTTTATCTCCTCCATATTATCACTTTCCCCGGCTTTTTTCAAATCGGAAACCTTTTCTTCGACTTCTTTCTTAAGCTCCGGAGAGATTTTGTCTCCCACGTCCTTAAGGGTTTTCTCGGAATTGTAAACCAGATTTTCCGCCACGTTCTTGGCTTCAATCAACTGTTTTTTCTTTTCGTCTTCGGCGGCGTGCACCTCTGCTTCTTTTTTCATTTTCTCAATATCTTCTTTGGACAATCCGATTGAGCCCTCAACTTTGATTGACTGGGACTTGCTGGTTGCTTTGTCCAGAGCGATGACAGTCAGGATGCCGCTGGCGTCAATGTCGAATTTGACCTCAACCTGGGGAATGCCTCTGGCCGCGGGCGGGATTCCGTCCAAAATGAATTTACCCAGCGACCTGTTGTCGTGAGCCATGGGCCTTTCTCCCTGCAAAACATTGATTTCCACCGAGGTCTGATTGTCGGCGGCGGTAGAAAAGACCTGGGACTGGGAAGTGGGAATGGTGGTGTTCTTGGCAATCATTACGGTGTTTACCCCGCCGTAGGTTTCGATTCCCAGAGACAAGGGCAAAACATCCAAAAGCAGAACACTCTTGATGTCTCCTTCCGGGGTCCTTCCTTCTTCTTTGGCCGTCAATATTTCCGCCTCAATGGCTGCGCCGACCGCCACCACTTCTTCGGGATTGATTGATTTGTTCGGTTCTTTGTTGAAAAATTCTTTTACTTTTTCCCTGACCAAAGGAATTAAGGTGGTTCCTCCGACCAGAATCACTTCGTCAACTTCGCCCTTTTCCATTTTTATCTCTTTAAGGGTTTTATCCACTCTTTCAATTGACCTTTCCACCAAATCCTTGTTCATTGATTCAAGCTGGGCCCGGGTCAGCTTGTAGTCAAGATGCTTCGGGCCCTCGCTGTCCGAAGTGATGAAAGGAAGATTGATGTTTGTCTCCAAAGCGGAAGAAAGCTCTGTCTTAGCCTTCTCGGCCGCTTCTTTCAGTCTTTGCAGAGCCAAAGGGTCTTTGCTTAAATCAATTCCTTGGTCTTTTTTGAATTCGCTCAAAATCCAGTCAATTACTCTCTGGTCAAAGTCGTTTCCTCCCAGATGAGCTTCTCCTCCAGTGGCCAACACTTCAACCGTGTCCGGAGAAACGTTCAGAATGGTAACGTCGAAAGTGCCTCCGCCAAAATCGTAGACCAGCACTTTTTTGGGTTCTTTTTTGCCGAAACCGTAAGCCAGAGCCGCGGCCGTGGGTTCGTTAATCACCCTTAAAACGTTCAGCCCGGCGATTTCTCCGGCGGCTTTGGTGGCTTTTCTTTGCGAGTCGTCAAAATTGGCCGGGCAGGTGATGACCACGCTGGTAATCTTTTCTCCCAACTTTTCTTCGGCATCAGCTTTGATTTTCTGCAGAATCATTGCCGACACTTCGATGGCCGTATACCACTTGTCTCCTATTTTTATCTCCACTCCGCCGTCCTGCCTTTCTCTTGTTTCGTAAGACAGAAGCTTCAATTCTTTCTGGACTTCGGGGTCGGAAAATCTTCGGCCGATGAATCTCTTTACCGAGGAAACGGTGTTTTTGGGGTTGGTGACAGCCTGCCTTTGAGCCAGAACTCCCACCACTCTTTCCCCTCCCTTGGTCAAAGCGACTATGGAGGGGGTTAAAATGGAACCCTCCCTGTTCTCCAGGGCTTTGGGTTCTCCGTTAACGATGGAAGCGTATTTTGTTATGGCTGTTCCCAAGTCAATACCTAAAACTTTAGTCATGGTTTTACGAGAATTATTATTACAAAGAATATTTTATCCGATTAGCACTCAAATGTCAAGAGTGATAATCAGCTTTTTAATTTATTTACTTTGACTTTCGCTGGTCTGATAACCGTTCCTTTGAACTGGTATCCTTTTCCCACCTCTTCGGCTATGGTTCCCTCTTCGCTTTCGCTGGCTACTTCTTCCACGGCTTCATGCAGGTACGGATTGAATTCCTTGGTGCAGGGTATTTCTTCAACGTCTTCGCTTTTCAGGAATTCTTCCAGTTGTTTTTTGATTAAAAGCAGGCCCTTGACGCTCTTATTCTCTTTCTCTTCCGGAGGAATGGTTTTCTCGGCCAGAGAAAAGCTGTCCAGGATAGGGATGATTCTTAAAAGCAGGTCTTCTTTCATGGCTTCCGCAATTTCCGCCAATCTTTCTCCTTCTTTTTTCTTGTAATTGATAAAATCTGCTTTTTCCCTTTGCCAGCCGGAAAAGAATTCCTGTTTTTTCTTTTCACATTCTTCTAGTTGTTTTTTAGTCATGTAATTCTTCTAAAAATTTATTCAACGAATGCATCAAGCGGATGTTTTTGTCGTAATCCATTCTCTTGGGTCCGGCCAATACAATCAAAGCTTCGTCGTCCAGAGAGTATTTTGA
Organism: Patescibacteria group bacterium UBA6805; assembly: GCA_002452735.1. GTDB lineage: Bacteria > Patescibacteriota > Minisyncoccia > Minisyncoccales > Minisyncoccaceae > Microsyncoccus. The sequence continues at coordinate 12,937 of DKFD01000014.1, forward strand.
GCAAATCAAGCTCAGATTGTTCATTCCCGGCAAAGGGATTTCCTTTCCAATAAAGACCTTGATGGGCGCATCGAACTCAAGTTTTTTCGCGTTTTCCTCAAAAGCGTCAAGAAAGCTGATAAAGCTGGAAATGAATTTGCGGTTGGAGAATTCCGGCTCTTTTGATATTTCTTCCCAGCCCGCTTGCCAGGACAGCTGGCGGTGAAGAAAATGGAAAGCGGAAAACATGGAAGAGGCCTCGGCCAAATATTTGGTCAGGCCCGAAGCCAGTTCAAATTCGTTGTCATAATCCTCGATTAAACTCTTCGGTTCTCTTTCTTTTTCATTCCTTTTCAAAAGCTCGTCGACGAAAAGGCGGTAAGCCCTGTCCGTGGGGATTCGGCCGGCCGAGGTGTGGGGCTGTTCCAAATACCCCCCTTTTATCAATGACTGCAATTCAATTCTTATGGCCGAAGGGCAAATGCCGAAATCGTATTTGTCGGCCAAAAAATCAGAGCCAACTGGTTCGGCTGTTTTAATGTATTCCCTGATTAGACAATTGAGTATTTGGTTTTGCCTGTCGGTAATCATCGGCTGAATTATACCACAATGTTTTTATCAGTCAAGACAAGAGAGTGCCATTATTCCAGATAATATCTGTTGATTACTTTCAAGTTCTCGTCCAGCTCGTAAACCAAGGGCATGCCCATGGGTATTTCCGTTTCGGCGATTTCTTCTCCGGAAACGTTTTCCAGAATTTTTACCATTGCCCTGATGCTGTTCCCGTGGGCCGAGACAATGATTTTCTTCCCCTGCTTGATGCCGGGAATTATTTCATTCTCCAAATACGGCAGAACCCTGGCCTCGGTGTCTTTCAGGCTTTCGGCCAAAGGAATTTCTTCTTCTTTTAATCCTTTGTATTTTTCATCCTTGCCCGGATGCATCTCGCTGTCCCTGGTTATGGCCGGAGGCCTGGTTTCATAACTTCTTCGCCAGAGCTTGAATTTCTCTTCCCCGTATTTTTCCTTGATGTCATCTTTATTCTGTCCCTGGAGAGCTCCGTAAAACCTTTCATTCAGGCGCCAAGATTGCTCGACGGGAATTTCCAGCTCCATTTCCTTCAAAATTATGTCCAGAGTGTCAATCGCTCTTTTAAGAACAGAAGTGTAGGCCAGGTCAAAAACAAAACCTTTTTCCTTGAGGAGTTTTCCCGCTTTCCTGGCTTCTTCCTCTCCTTTTTCCGAAAGGCCCACGTCAATCCAGCCCGTAAAGATGTTTTCTTTGTTCCAGACGCTTTCTCCGTGCCTGATGACGACTAATTTCATATTACCGCCATTTTACCAGAAATATGGAAAAAGACAACCAAGACTTTTTTCTTTCTCTTAATTTTGCTATTATATTCTTAATGGAAGACTTGTCTTATTTGGAATATACTATTTTGCGTACCGGAAGCATTATTGCCGCTTTTAGGGCCGTTGACCGCAAAGATTTTGTTTTGAAAGAATGCGAAAAAGAGGCTTACGGCGACTACCCCTTGCCCATTGGCTTCGGCCAGACCATTTCCCAGCCCACCACAGTGGCTTTTATGCTGGAACTGCTTCAACCTCAAAAAGGAGAAAAGATTCTTGACGTCGGTTCGGGTTCGGGCTGGACTACGGCTCTTCTGGCTCATATCACGGGCAGGAAAGGAAAGGTTTTCGGCGTAGAGAAAATTCCTGAGTTGGTTTCATTGGGAAAAAATAATCTGGCCAAGCATGATTTTCCCAATGCCGAGATACGGGAAGCCGGGAAAGAACTGGGATTGCCTCAAGAAGCTCCCTTTGACAGGATTCTCGTTTCAGCTTCGGCCAGGACCATTCCCGAAGAGTTAATCGGGCAATTGAAAAAAGGAGGGGTTATGGTGATACCGGTCGATAACGATGTTTTGAGAATAGAAAAGATTTCAAACAAAGAGAATAAAATACAAAGATTTGAGGGCTTTGTATTCGTGCCCTTGGTCTGATTTGACGTTTTTACTTTTTTGTCGTATTGTATCACTGTTCTTTTAAATTCAGGGAAGAGAGAAAATGAAACCGAAGCTTAATCTCGGAGACGTTGTCCTTGTGTTGCATTACGAAATTTATCCAAACACTAAAAAGGCCCTGGCCGCTGCCAAAGAGATCGGCTTGGACAAGGAAAACACGTTAATACTAAGGATCAAATAAACAGTTCCTTGGAAATTATAAAATCCCACTTTTCAGTGGTTTTTGTTTATCTCCGGTGTTAAAACGACCTTCGGCGCGATTCGGCTTCTTTTACTTTTTTTTCGTCCATGCCGAAATGATGGGCAATTTCATGCCAAACCGTGTCTTTGACGATTTTCCTGATTTCTTCCTCGGATTGAGCCAATTTTTCAATAGGATTTTTAAAGATGGTTATTTTATCCGGCAGAACCTGGCCGTATCCCCATCTTTCTGTTTTGGGAATCCCCTCGTACAAACCGAAAAGAGAGTAGCCGCTGCCGATATTCAGTTTTTTTAATTGGGTTTGGGTCGGTTCTTCCTCGATAACGATATCAACGTTATTTAATTTTTCCAAGAATTTTTTGGGAATGGCGCCAATCCCCCCTTTAACCAGTTTTTCAAAATGTTCAATCTTCATATACATCAATGATAGCAGAAAACCGCCGAATTGGGTATAAATGGGGATTGTTTAAAATGCAAGACATAAGTATAATTAAAGAATAAATGAACACCGCCTTAACAATTAAAAATTATTACGTTTCCTCTAAGAGCTTAAGGATTGCGTATAAGATAAGTCTTGCCCTGGGCATGGCGGTTTTAACCGGTCTTTTGGCCCAGATTAGAATTTACCTTCCCTTAACTCCGGTGCCCGTCACCGGCCAGGTCTTGGGAGTATTGCTGAGCGGAGTCATATGCGGGAGCGCCTTCGGAGCATTAAGCCAGTTGATTTATGTTGTTTTCGGCCTGAGCGGAATAAGCTGGTTTGCATTGGCTCCCGCTTCCTTGGCCGGACTTTTTACCAGCCCGACCGGAGGATATCTGCTGGGCTTCATAATTGCTCCCGTCATTATCGGGCAAAACAAACAAAAACATAATTTTGGCTCAAACATCAAATACATGCTTTTGGGTATAGGCATTGTTTATTTATTCGGAGCAACGGCATTAATGTTCGTTCTGCATACAACTCCGTGGAATGCGATTAAAATCGGAGCTATTCCGTTTATTGGCTTTGACCTTATGAAAGCTTTTATTGCGGCAGGGGCCGCCAAGTCGATTCACGGGTCCTGACCTTTTTTAGATTTTTTTATCCTAAAAATGCCAGCAATTCGTAGACCAGCATGGCCGGCCAGACAAGAGCCTTGAGGAAGCCGAGTACGCCAATCCAGAACGTGGTCGCATGACCGATGTAGTAGACGAGTGCTCCGATTAATCCCAGGCCGTAAATTGCTCCCGAACCGTTTTTGTTCATGGTTTTATTGATTATTTATTATTTCTTCGCCTTCTCTTTCGCTGTAATTTATATTATTCAAAAAAGAGTCGATCGCCTGCCTTATATACGGAATTATATTCCCCGGCAGATTATCGAGCCCGAACCAGCTTAAGTCGTCGCATTTGTCTAATTCCATAATCTGCGGTTCGCCCTGCCATTTCTTGGCCGTAAAAAAGAAGTCAGCTCTTTCGTTGCCCGGTATCTTTCGGTTCATCGTATGGATTAATTCCAAATCCCCGGCATCCAAAACGATTCCGGTTTCCTCTTTCGCTTCTCTGACCATGGCTTGCTTAAGGGTTTCTTCTCCGTCAAGATGCCCTGCCGGAAAACTGTAGTGATTGTCAAAATATCCCGTATTGTATCTTTGGGAAAGGAGAATCTTGTTTTCTTTCATCAAAACCAGATATACCGCTGGTGTTATTTTAAATCTTTCTTTAGCCATGCGTTTATTATATTCTGTTTGGGAATTCTTTTCAAGGAAACTGAAAACCGCCTTCGGAGCGGTTTGAAATAATTCTTATTTCCTTTTTCTTTTCTTCAAAAACAAACTTAATTCCCTGGCACTGACAAAAATCAGGATTGCCGCGCATAAAATAGCGGCGATTTTTAAGAAAGAAGATTCGTTGATTTGTTCTCCCGCGGCCGCCAACAATGAAGCGAAAGCTCCCCGAGGTGCTTGTGTTTCTTCCAAGGGCGCGACTTCTTCGGTTGACGCCGAGGTTGTTTCAGCTTCCCCGGTTGGAGACGGAGAAACTATTCCTTCAATGAATTGCTGAATCTCTTCCGCTATTCTTTCCGGAATGTTTTGTATTGTTTCAAAAAATCCGGTTTCTTCGGAAGCTTCTTCCCGGAGTTCTTCTTCAACGGGAATGGTTTTGGAGCCGAGTAGGGCGAAAACGGTCAAATGGTTGATTGAACAGGTAACCGTATTGTCGCTTGCGTTGACTCCGCTGTTTTCTATACCGACCCATTCTGTTCCGTTCCACCAATGAATTTCAAGCAATGATTCGTTCGTTCCGTTAAGCTGTTCATCGGTATAGGTAAAAATCAAAGTCAGGTCTCTGCTGAAATCAGTAATGGATTCGCCGTTCCTTTCAGCCTTGATTTCATAAACCAGGCCGTTGATTAAAAAAAGGCCGGTTCCTGGAGCGGGCTGGCTAACCGAGTTTACATCCACCATTTTAATCGTAAAAGTGGTGTTTTCCGGAACAGCGCCTGCTGGAATAATCAGTTTGACCTGACCCTGGTTCAGGACGGTTAAGGTGGTTATTCCTCCTTCGCCGGGAGTTGCGACAACCTCGCCGGTGTTAGTGGTTGGTATGGGAGGAGTATAATAGCCCCCGCCCCCGCCGCTTACAACCGGCGGTGTCGTATATTCTTCTCCCTCTTCGGTAGTTCCTTTGATCTCAAGAAGAAAGGCGTAATCTCCGGGGCAAAGATTGGGAACGGTTTTTACTTTAAGTTTTGGATGAGTTTCATTCTTGGCAATGGTAAAGCCGGAAGCTTTTGACGTTCCGTTTTTCCAGCCAATTAGATTCAGCCAATTGTCAACGTGAAATTGAGCTTCAATCCCCTCTCCGTCAAAATCAATCAGCTGGTTGTTGCTGCATATTCCCTGATAATCAATATACAAAGACGCTTCTCCTTCCAGAGTTTTTCCGGTGTTGTTGGTAAGCGTCAGCTCGGCGACGCAACTCTCGCCACTGGTTTGGATGGCGCATTGTTTGTTTACTTCTAAAACAAGCTGGCCTGTCTGGGCCTGGGCAAAGCTGAAATTAACGAGAAAAGCCGCAATGAGGAATAATAAATTTTTTGATAATTTGTTCATAAGTCAGGGGCAGGCCTGCTTCAAAAGAAATAAGCCTGCCTCTGATGGCTACCCAAGGTAGTCATCAGGATTTCCCTCTTTTTAGTACTGAGATGCGGCGTATTCTGCCAAATTAGAAGCCATCTGAGCGTATATCTTGTAGTTTCCGGGAGTAAGAGCCGGGTCGGTCGTCACTTCTAAGACGTTCCAGCTGGTCTCGCCCACTCCCAATGGAACCGTCTGGGAGTCGGAGCAGGCTACTTCTCCTTTGAAGTCGAAGTACAGTACCAGCTTTTGGCTGCTTCCGGTCCAGGTTGACAACGGGTGCAGTGTGCCGTCCGCGTAAACTACGCAAAGGCGGTTTGTAATATCAATCATATTTCCTTCCGGCCAGTAGTTAGCGTCTCCGAACATTACCTTGTCAATTTCTCCGCCTTCAAAGGGCTTGCCAGTCGGCGCCTGAACCACTATTGCCGGATAACCGTCAATAATGTTGTTGGCGTTGTTTTTAGCCACGGTCGTGAACATAAAATCGCTGCCGCCGGTTGTGTCTACGGTTATTGTTTTGTTGCCGGTAAAAGTGCCGTCAGCTCCTTTATTTATGCTCATTTCTATCGGAGACTTTACCACGGCCGTGGTTGTAACCTTGTCGCTCAAATAATTAACCAAAGCAGCGCTGGCCACTCCGGTTACCAAAAACCCCACTATCACAACCATTGCGATAGGACTTAATTTGAAAAGATTCTTTGTTTTTTGTTTTTTCATATTTTGTTTGATTTTAATTGTTATTTCCCTTATAACCGAGCATATTCCTCGGTTAAGAAGCGACCTTTTTTAATGGCTCACTTAATTGACAGATTATTTTAGCTTTAATACTAATCCTTTAAAATGTCAAGCAGAATTCACCCCAAGCGAATTTTGGCTTAATTTTTGAAGATTACGGTTTTTTCAAGATTATCCCAAGAATGTCAGCAATCCGTACACAAGCATTGCGCTACAGGCGGAATACTTAAGATTAGAACTAACGAAAATATCCGTAAATAAAACAAAAACAGAGGCGTTCGTATACGATGGCTGCGGGACCTGGACTCGAACCAAGATTAATGGCTTCAAAGGCCACTGTCCTACCGTTAGACGATCCCGCAATAATTACTCCTCTATCGCTTCAATCAGGGCTAGCTCCAGGGGAAGCTGCTGAATGGAAGAATATTTTGTCTTGTTCTCCGCCTCCAAAAGCAGTTCCAGGGTTTTCCTCAATCCTTCCTCTTTGAATTTCTCGGCCTGCTTCTCCGCTGTTTGTTTAACTTCTTTTGTTTCCCCGGGCAGCAAGATGTCAATTAGCTTTGAATCTATCTTCAGCATCAGTATTTTCCTCAAATAGTCAATGAGGGATTTGATGAATTCCTGCAAATCAACTCCTTCCTCGATTTTATCGTTCAAAAACTTCAGAGCCAGGGCTTTGTCTTTCTTAATCATTATCTCCGTCAATTCCCTGGGCAGGCTGGTATCAACCAGTCCCAGAATTCCCTTGATATCCTCTGCCCTGATTTTTCCTTTGGGAAGGAAATTGAGAATCTGGTTCAGTTTCCCTTCGGCGTCTCTTAAAGAGCCTTCGGCCGAAGCGACAATCAGAGTCAGAGCCTCTTTTTCAATATCAATCCCCTCGCTCTTGCAAACCCATTCCAGCTTCTTAATCATGTCTTCAAAGGAAAGCTTGTGAAAATCGAATCTCTGGCACCTGGAAGCGATGGTGGGAATCATTTTGTGGGCTTCGGTCGTGGCCAAGATGAAAACGGCGTAAGGAGGCGGCTCTTCCAGGATTTTTAAAAGGGCGTTGGCCGCGTCTTTGGACAGTTGGTGGGCTTCGTCCAGAATCAAAACCTTGTATTTGAGAAAGGTGGGAGAAAACCTTATGCCTTCCCTCAAACTTCTTATCTCATCGATTCCCCTGTTGGAAGCGGCGTCAATCTCAATCAAGTCAATGGCCCTGCCTTTGTTTATTTCCAAACAAGAGGGGCATTTATTGCATGGCTCGGCCCCCTTCCTGTTCTGACAGTTGACGGCCTTGGCAAATAATCTGGCCAGGGTGGTCTTGCCCGTTCCCCGGTGCCCGGAAAACAAATAGGCATGGGAAATCTTCCCCGATTCAATCTCGTTCATTACGGTCTTGACCACGTGCTCTTGGCCGAAGAATTCCTTGAAGGTCTGCGGCCTGTATTTTCTGTATAATACCAAGTTCTGCATATTTTTGTATTATACCTTTTTCAGAAGAAAAAGCAATAAAAAAAGGCAGGCTTTTTCATTTGCCCGCCTGACAATGTCCTCCATTTCCTTAATGGCACGAATGGCGCGTTTTGCCGGCTCGCTTTCCGGTGCGGCGTGAATGCGGACATGCGTCCACTCTTCAAGGGTTTTGGCCAGCTTGGCCATTTCTTCGATTGCCCGATTTTTTATCGTTTCATTAAGAGGGTTCCGGCAGTCGAATAAGTTTTTGGAGAAAGCGTTCCTGCGCTGTTTTTCTTTTCTCTCCAGCAGTATTTCTGATTTTGTTGTCATCTTTCCTCCTTGTTAAGGTGCATTTTTATTTCTATACCATAATATTAATTTTATGTCAATAAAAAAGAGGAGCATAGGGCTCCCAAATGTTTTCTTCCAGAGGACAACTGGATGACTTCTCCGCGCTCGGACTTTGCCCAGGCACCATCCCACCAAAAATTTTAAAGTGCTAGGACAATTATATTTTAACCCTGAACGACGATTTTGTCAACATTTGACAAGGAAAACACATTTAAGGTAGAATGAACCATCATGAAAAACAGAATTATCATTTGTTGCTGCGCCTGTTGCTTAAAGCTAAGAGATTAGTTTTGTTTTTCTTGCATAATTGAATAATAAATCAAACTAATCTCTTAAAAAGAGATTTTTCTTTATAATGAAAACAAAAACCATTCTTGATTCCATCGGCAATACTCCTTTAATTGAAGTGGAAGACAATATCTTCGCCAAAATTGAAGGACTTAATCCCGGCGGCTCCATCAAAGACCGGATCGTTTTGAACATGATTTTGGAAGCGGAAAAGCAAGGTATTCTCAAACAGGGAGACACGATTGTTGAACCGACCAGCGGAAACACGGGCGTGGCTTTGGCCATGATCGGAGCCATGAAAGGATACAGGGTGAGCCTTTTGATGCCGGAAACCACCAGTCTGGAAAAGATTAAGATGATTAAGGCCTTCGGAGGCGAAGCGATTTTGATTGAAAGCATCAAATTCAGGAAAGACGTGATAGAAGACATCAAGGAAAGGATAAAGCAGGGAGAGAAGATAGTTTTCCTCAACCAGTACGAGAATTTGATGAATCCTCAGGCCCATTACAAAAAGACGGCTCAGGAAATTTTAAAACAGCTCAAAGGGAAAAAGATTGCTTTTTTCGTGGCGGGCATGGGAACAGGAGGAACCATTACCGGCATTGGCAGGAAGCTGAAGCAAAGATATGGCGACCTAAAGATTATCGGGGTTCAGCCAAAAGTCGGAGACACCATAGAAGGATTGAGGTCTTTGAAAGATGGGTTTGTCCCCCCCATTCTTGATTTGGAAATAATCGACGAGATATATGATTTGGAATCGATAAAAGCAGAAGAAACGAGGAATGATTTGGCCAAGAGCAAAGGAATCCTGGTCGGTCCGAGCTCGGGAGCCGCTCTTTACGTTTCAAGGGAAATTGCCAAAAACAACCCCAAAGCAAAAATAGTCACCATCTTTCCCGATCGGGGCGAGCGATATTTGTATTATTGATTAGTGTTTGATATAATGAAATATGCTTAAATTATACAACACTCTTAAGAGGAAAAAAGAGGAATTCAGGCCGGTCAAAGACAAAGAAGCCGGGATGTACACCTGCGGACCGACTGTTTACTGGTACGCCCATGTAGGCAACTTGAGAACTTACCTTTTTGAAGATTTTTTAAAAAGAATCCTGGAATACAACGACTACAAGGTAAAGCACGCGATGAATATAACCGACGTGGGTCACCTGACTTCGGATTCCGATACAGGAGAAGACAAACTGGAAAAAGGAGCCAAGAAAGAAAGGAAAACCGTCTGGGATATCGCTGATTTCTACACCAGCCAGTTCAAAAAAGACCTGAAAGCGCTTAACGTCAAAGAGCCTGATGTCTGGATAAAAGCCACGGACACCATCAAGGAGCAGATAAATCTTATTAAGGACTTGGAAAAAAAGGGATTTACCTATGTCATTAAGGACGGAGTGTATTTCGACACTTCCAAGTTGGATAAATACGGCAGGTTGTGGGGGCCGAAAGAAAAGAAAGATTTGAAAGGAAGAATTGAAGAAGTGAAGGAGAAGAAGAACAAGACAGATTTCGCTTTATGGAAATTCAGTCCCAAAGACGAGAAAAGGCAGATGGAATGGGATTCTCCTTGGGGAATTGGTTTCCCCGGCTGGCACACCGAATGCGTGGTCATGAGCATCAAGGAGTTGGGCATTCCTTTTGATATTCACTGCGGAGCCGTTGACCATGTTTCCATCCATCACACCAATGAAATAGCCCAAGCCGAGGCAGCCTATGGAAAACCTTTGGCGAATTTCTGGCTCCACGGGGAGTTTTTGACTTTAAAAGGAGGAAAGATGAGTAAGTCATTGGGCAACATAATCACCCTGGGGAGCTTGATTGAAAAAGGAATCAATCCCCTGGCTTTCAGGTATCTGTGCCTGGGAGTTCACTACCGCTCCAAGCTGATTTTCAGCGACGAGAGCATTGAGTTCGCTTCCATAAGCTTGAATAAGCTTTACGAAAAGATATTCGAGCTGAAAGAAAACAATCAGAAGCAGAATAAAGAAAAAAAAGAGAATTACAAGAGGCGATTCTTTGATTTCATCAATGACGACTTGAATCTTCCCCAGGCCTTAGCCCTGACCTGGGACATGCTTAAGGATAAGGATTTGGGAAACAAAGACAAATATGAGCTTTTGCTTGATTTTGACAAGGTCTTCGGACTAAACCTTTCTTCAATTTCCCTTGAAGAAAAAGATTCCAAGTACATTATTAAGATAGTAAGCGAGCAAGGCGTTCCTGTTTGGACCAGTGACACAAGCATCCTTCCCGAAAAAGTGAGAGAGCTTGTGAAATCCAGAGAAGAACAAAGAAAGAAAAAAGAATGGGACAAGGCCGATGAATCAAGAAAAGCCATTGAAAATCTCGGCTGGTTTATTGAAGATTCTGGAGAAAGAACAGTTATAAAAAAAAGACCCCGTTAAAAGGTCACTCGTATATAGAAAGGCCAGAGGTAGCCGTCTACCCAGACGTCTTCGAAGAACTCAATTCTGTCGGAAGGTTTTTCCGTCCGTTGCCTTTCGCATATTTTTACCCAGAAAATATCCTTGCCCGCTATACGGTCGCCGGCTTCGATTTTCGATATCTTCCGACCACCGAATCCCCTCTTGACAGCCTTTTTTTGGGCCAGGTCAATGATTTTAAATGAAGCGCGGTTTGCAAATTTGGTGATTTCGTTTTTTCTTTCGTTGTCCAAATCAGTCAGGCCTCCTTTTAAGGAACCGCTTTAAACATATCAGCAGTCAATTTTATTGTCAAACCAGCCTTTTGTAGAAATCCAGAATCTGGTCGGCCACTTTTTCCCAGGAATATTTATCGGCGTGCTTCAGCCCCCACTCCCCCATTTTTATTCTTAAATCCCCGTCGATTATCAGGTCTTCTATTTTTTGAGCGAGAAGCTCAATGTTCTTTGGTTCAACCAGAAATTTCTCTCCTTCGGTTCCTTTGAGCAGTTCGTAATATCCCTTGTTGGCAAAGCCCACGGCCGGTTTTTTTGAAGCCATGGCTTCCAGCAAAACAATGCCGAAGCTTTCTCCGAAAGGAGCCGGGCTGACGTAAATGTCGCAGGTATTGAAATAGCTGGCGGTTTCCTTTCCCAGCTTCTGGCCTTCAAAAACAATGTCTTCCAGCTTATTCTTTGAAACGTAGTTTTGGCATTCTTTTTTAAGGGGTCCGTCCCCCACCACAATCAATCTTACGTTTTCGTGTTTCTCTTTGATTATTTTAAAAGCTTGGAGAAGATAAATCAGCCCTTTTCTTTCTTCTATTCTTCCCACGAAGAGCAGATTGATTTTCCCGTCTTTGTATTTTTCAATAATCGGATTGTCGGGATTGAATTCTTTCAAATTGATGCCATTGGGAATCAATTTTTTCTTTCCCTTAAAATGCGGAAAGTAATTCAGGGTCAAGGGAGCGACTCCGATTACGCCGTTCAGTTTGTTTAAGAAATAAGAAAAAGGCGGCAAGAGAAACCTTAAAAAAGGAAGAGCTTCGGTATTGGAATGGAAAGTCAGGACATTCACGCTTTTAGAGCGGTTCAGTATCTGCCAGGCCAGAGGAATTATGAAATTGTGGAAATGGACCACGTCGAATTTTTCTCTTTCCATTATTTCTTGTATTTCTTTCGGATTCAAGGTGAAGCAGATGTCTCCCTGGGACCCGCCGGAATAAAAAGGAAGAGATTTGCCCAGAAGAACTACTTCCGGTCCGTAATTTTCTTCTTTGTTTCTTCGGGGAACGATAATTTTCACCTCAATGCCCCTTTTTTTGAATTCCCGGCTCAGTTCCAGAATGTGATTTTTAACTCCGCCGGGCTGGGAAAAAGTGTGGGAGGTTGCAAAACAGACTTTCATGCGAGTGATTGACGTTTAGGTTTTTAATTGATATATTATACCCGATGGCTCAAGATTTTTCAATTGAAAAATCGGGGACAAAAATGCCCCCGCAGGACATTGAAGCGGAAAGAAGCCTTCTCGGTTCTTTGATGCTGGACAAGGATGCGATTGTCAAAATCGCCGATTTTCTGCATGCCGATGATTTCTACAGAAAAAACCACCAGGATATTTACCAGACCATTGAAGACCTTTTTTCCCGGGGAGAGCCGGTTGACCTGGTCTCCGTAGCTTCGCGCTTAAGAGAGAAAAACCATTTGGAAAAGTCCGGAGGTGTCGCCTATTTAACCGAGTTGGTTAATACCGTTCCCACGGCCAGCCATGTTTCCACTTATGCCAGGATTGTCCAGAAAAAAAGAATCTTAAGGGACTTGATTTCAACCGGAGAAGAAATAGTTCTCATGGGCTACAAAGAAGAGGAGGAGGCGGACGAACTTTTGGACGACGCTGAGAGAAAGATTTTCGGCATAACGCAAAAGAATCTTACCCAGACGTTTCTGCCCCTCAGGCCTTATCTGGAAGAAGCTTTTGAAAGAATTGACCGTATTTCCAAGCACAAAGGAGTTTTAAGGGGAACCTCCACGGGATTCAAGGGCTTGGATACGATTCTTTCCGGCTTCCAAAACTCCGACCTGATTATTCTGGCCGCCAGGCCTTCAATGGGAAAAAGCAGTTTAGCTTTGGATATTGCCCGAAGCGTGGCTTTGAAAGAAAAAAAGCCAGTCGGTGTATTTTCTTTGGAAATGTCCAAAGACCAGCTGATTGACCGCTTAATCAGCGCCGAGTCAAATATTGATTCCTGGAAGATAAGGCAGGGGCTGCTTTCTTCCGAGGGGGAAGACAATGATTTCGCCTGCATCCAGCACGCCTTGGGAACTTTGTCTGAAGCGCCAATTTTCATTGACGACGCTGCCAGCTGTACCGTTCTTCAGATGAGAGCCATGGCCCGAAGACTTCAGGCCAGCCAGGGTCTGGGATTGATTATCATTGATTATCTTCAACTGATCGAGCCGTCGAACAAAATCGCCACCACGGTCCAGCAGGTTACGGAAATATCCCGCCAGCTCAAAGGATTGGCCAGAGAACTCGACGTTCCTGTCCTGGCTCTGTCCCAGCTCTCCAGGGCGGTGGAACAGAGAACGCCCAAGATTCCCAGGCTGTCGGACCTTCGTGAAAGTGGCTGCTTGACAGGAGACGCTCTCATCACCTTGGCTGAAACAGGAGAAAGAATTCCCATTAAAGACTTGGCTCAAAGAGAAGCTCAAGAGCCCCTTAAGATTTTAGCTTTGGACGAAAACTACAAAGTAAAGCCGAGTTTGATGACCAAAGCTTTTTATTCCGGCCGGAAAAAAGTTTTTGAGCTTAAAACTAACAGCGGGAGGACGATAAAAGCAAGCGCCAATCACAAATTTTTTAAATTAGGTGGTTGGAAAAGACTGGACGAATTGAAAATTGACGACTATGTCGCCCTGCCGAGGGAAATTAAGATTACCAGCCCTTTAAATTCCCTTTGTGACGACGAGTTGATCTTGATGGCCCACCTTTTGGGAGACGGCTGTATTTTGCCCCGCCAGCCGTTTCATTACACCAATGCTTACGAGGAGAACATTGAAATTGTTAAGGGTGTTGCCGAGAGACTTTTCGGAATAAAGAGCCGGGTAATAAAACAGGAAAATTGGTATCATGTTTATCTTACCAGCCCCTACAGATTAGCAAGAAACAAAAGACACCCTATCACCAATTGGTTTGAAAAATTAGGGCTTGGCCTCGTTCATTCTTGGAAAAAGAAAATTCCCGAAGCGGTTTTTTCTTGCGGCGAAGAAAAAATCTCATTGTTTTTAAAACATTTATGGTCTACCGACGGCAACTTGAGTTGGAAAAAATTAAAAGGCAGAATTCCCGCCGGCAATATTTTTTATTCAACTACCAGCGTGGTTTTGGCAAAACAGGTTCAGCATTTACTTTTAATGCTGGGGATATTGGGCAGCTTAAGGGTGACCCAAAAGAAGGGTTATGGGGAAACGTATAGTGTAGCAATAGAGGGTTCGCAGAACCAATTAAAGTTTCTTTCAAGGGTGGGCATAGCCGACAGAAGAAAAGAAATTATCCCCGAGATGAAAAAATCTTTGGAAAAGATAATCCCTTCTCCCAACAACGATATAGTCCCCAGAGAAGTTTGGAAATTATTGATAGAGCCGGCTAAATATGATTTGGGTATAAGCTGGAGAGAATTTAGCCAAAGAATAGATACTTCTTATTGCGGTTCCACTTTATTAAAAAGCGCTATTTCCAGACAAAGATTGTTGAGAATCTGCACGGCGCTGGAAAACAATCAAGAAGTTTATCAAATGGCCGACTCAGATATTTATTGGGATAAAATAGTTTCCGTTAAAGAACTTGGGGTTGAAGACGTTTACGATGCCACCGTTGACGAGGTTCATAATTTCGTAGCTAATGATATTATCGTCCACAATAGTTTGGAGCAGGATGCGGACGTCGTTTTATTCATTTACCGGGAAGACATGTATCATGAAGACACCCCCAGAAAAGGAATAGCCGACATTATCGTGGCCAAGCACAGGAACGGACCAGTGGGGAAAATTGAGCTTTTTTTTGATAAACAAAGAGCCAGTTTCCACAACTTGGAAACCGGCCTGGAATTTGAAGAGGGGGAGATTGGTTTTTAACCCTTGATTTCAATTATCTCTATTTCGGTAAAGGGCTGGCGATGTCCCTTTTTCAGCTTGTATCTTTTCTTGGGCTTGTATTTGAAAATGGTAACCTTGGCGCTTCTGCCCTGTCTTAAAACGCGGGCCTTGACTTCGGCTCCCTCAACCAGGGGCGTGCCGACAATGGTTTTTTTCCCGTTGTCTAACAAAAGAACGTCGGTAAAGACGATTTCTTCACCTTCCTTTTTTTCAATCTTAAGCTTGTCTCCTTCGGAAACCTTGTATTGTTTTCCTCCTGTTTTGATTACGGCTAACATAATATCAAATATATACCATCTTATTCTGTTTTAGTCAAATAAAAAAAGGCCGTTTGATAAACAAACGTCCTGCTACTTTTTCTCTCTTACTTTTCTCATGGCCTCCAAGACCATGGGCCGGACCCTGTCGCGGTTTCTGTTTTTCAGGGCAACAAGAATTCGTCGGCAGTCCTCGTCGGAGAAATCCTCCGGCGCTACTTTTGGGCTGACAATCTCTCCGGCCACCCGGATCAGCACCCGCCTTACCTTTGTGGCCGTCTGCGGCCAGTGAGGCCGGCAGTTTTTCCAGAAACTATCCATGATCATTACATTGTAGTCTGTGACTTTCATTTTGCACCTCAGAAATTTCAATTGTGAAAGGGCGTGCAGCTCTTTTTAAGAGTATGTTAATTATAACACATTGTTTTAATTTGTCAACATCAGACAAAGATTTCGGCAATAATGAAAGAAATATAAATAAAAAGAAGAAAAACCGCCTCCCTTTTGGTTATCTTATTGTCATTCCTGATAAAAACAAAAAAGAAGAAGATGCTTAAGAACATGAAAATTCTGGCCACTGTCAAAGAGGTCATATCGGTGATGTGAATGGGAGAAATCAGAGCCACTATTCCCAGGACCAGGGTGGCGGGCGCGACCACGGCTCCCATCAAGTCGCCCAAAACCAACCAGTTGTTCTGTTTTTTGGCCGCGCTTATGGCAAAGAATATTTCCGGCAGAGAATTGCCCAGCCCGACGATGAAAAGGCCGATTAAAAATATGGGCCAGTGGAAAGTGTCGGCGAAGTATTTGGTTGACTCTACGATTCCCTGCGAGGCGACGATAAACAGAACGATGGCCAGAACTATTTTAAAAACGCCCACAAAAGAAGCTTTGAAGTTTTTCATGTTGCTTTCGGTGCCGTCGCAGGTCTTGGTGAATCTCTCCTTTTTTGAAAAGAGCCAGAAAATATAAAAGAAGAAAAAAAAGACAAGAACGATTCCGTCGGCTCTGGAAAGCACCCCGTCCTGTATCAGAAGAAGGGGCATGGCGGCGGCAATAATCGTGAAGAAAAGAGTGGTGTGCACGGTTTTGCTTTTAGCCGGTATTCCTTTTTTGGCAAAAAGAGAAGCCAGGGCAACGGACAAGGTCAAATCCACCACATTCCCTCCCACAACGTCTCCGAAAGCCAGCTCCGGTATATTGTTAATGGCGGAAAAAATTCCAACGAAAAGGTTGGGGAAAGAGGCCACGATGGACATAATAATGAAAGAAACGGCGAATTCCTTCCAACCCAAGAACTTGGCGATTTTTATCAAACTTTTAACAATGATTTCTCCGGAGATGAAGAACAGGAAGCAGGAGAAAGCGAAGATTAAAGAATACGCAAGAGTCATCATAATACGTATTGAATGTTTATTAACGGTGACCCCAACCGGATTTGAACCGGTGTTCCTAGGCTGAGAACCTAGTGTCCTGAGCCACTAGACGATAGGGCCTTTGAAAAACATATTATCAAGATTATTCTGTTTTGTCCACTTCTTCCGTTACGTAATCGGGAGGAATCTGCCAGTAATCAATAATGTATTTGGCTAAGTCGCGGAAAAGAGGAGTGGCCGAATATTCCGAAGTCTTCGTCTCCGGGCTGTTCAGTTTTACCAGGATTACGAACTTCGGGTCAAGGGCCGGAGCGAATCCTATGAAGCTCTGCCAAGTTTCATCAGAGTAGCCTTGCTTGTTGATTCCCAAAGAAGACCAGGGGACCTGCGACGTTCCGGTTTTGCCGGCAACGTAATAGCCGTCGATTTTTCCCAAATGACCGAAGCCGTTTTTCACAACATTAATCAGCATTTTTTTCATTTCAAGGCTGGTCTCCGGAGTAATTACCCTTTCCAAGCTTTCTAATTCGATTTTTTCACTCTTTCCGTTGCCAAATATTTCTTTGACGACATGGGGCTTAACCATGTTTCCTCCATTGGCAATGGCGCAGAAAGCCGTGGTGATTTGCAAAGGGGTCATGTTGATTCCCTGGCCGAAAGAGGCGTTGGCAAGGGTCACTTCAATTTTTTGCTGAAGAGCTTTTTTGAGCTCTTTGTTTTCCGAAGCCACTTCGCCGGCCAGGTCTACGCCAGTTTTATTGAAAAAACCGTAATTCTCGATGTATTCCATGAATTTAGCGTGGCCAATCAAGTTTTCCACGTAGATAATTCCGGTATTTATGGATTTTTCCAGAATCTGTGTCATGTTTGTCTTGCCCCAGGCCTTGTCCGAGAAATTAGCTACGCGGTATTTACCGTACTGGACATAGCCCTTGTAATCCTCGAATGTCGTTTCTGGCGTTACCAGTTTTTCATTGAGAGCGGCGGACATGGTGATGGGTTTGAAAATGGAGCCGGGCTCGAAAAGTTTCTGAGTGGCGCTGTTCTGGAAAATCGCATAATTCTCGTTTTTATAGTTATTGGGGTCGAAATTGGGATACTGGGCCATGGCAATGATTTCTCCGTTCTGGGGATCCATGGCAATGATTTCCCCTCCCTGGGCCTTGAATTCTTTTACGCCTTCTTCCAGTATTTTCTCGGCCATAAACTGGATATTGTAATCAATGGTCAAGTTGAGATAGTCCCCTTTCAAGGAATCGTCTTCGGAAAAGGAAGAAAGAAAATTCCAGGGATTGAATTCTTTTTTCTGGGTTTTTGTTTCTCCGCTCAGCTCGTCCTGATAGTATTCTTCCAATCCGTACTGGCCGATCCCTTCTTCGTTGATGAATCCGATTATTTGGGAAGCGGTTTCTTTGTTGGGATAATATCTTTTCTTTTTGTAGCCGACATATACGCCTTTCAATTTCAGTCCTTCCACGCTTTTTGCCAGCTGGTCGTCCATTTCTTTCAAGACAATTTCATACAAGCTGCCCGGGACGCTGACTTTTTCCAAGAGCTCGTTTCTGTCTTTGTTGATAATTAAAGCAAGGGTCTCGGCGGTTTTTTCTTTCTCCCTTATTTCTTCCGGAGAAACAAAAAGATAAGGAGAATTTTTAGTCAGAGCAAGAATCTCTCCTCCTTTAAAAAATATCCCACCTCTTTCCCCTTCCGTCTCTGAGAGAAAGTTCTGCTGGCCTCTGGCCTGGGCTTTGTAAAAGTCGCCTTGATATATTTGCAAATAAAAGAGGCGGGAGATAACCACGCCTCCCGCCAAGAAGATTAAAATTAGAATGAGGTTTATTCGCCAATTCTTAACCATGAAGATTAATCCTTAATTGCCACTGACGAAGCGGAGATGACAAGAAAATCAATCTTTCCCATTTTTAAATATCCCTGTTCTTGGATTTTGTCTTTCAGATTGTTAAGGTTTTCGCTTCGGGAAACATTCAATTTAAGATTATTGCCTTCTTCCCTCAGCAAGGCAACATTTTTCTCCTGCCTGCCCAGAAGGAAGTTTATTTTTCCCAGCTCGATTACCTGGATTACGTAAATTGTTGAAAGTACGACGATAAGCAGGGATAACAGCATCTTTTGATTTTTTTTCTTGTTCATAATTTTTTAGCCGCTCTTAATTTGGCTGATCTTGCCCGAGGATTGGACTTGATTTCCTCTTCATCGGGCAAAACCGGCTTTTTGGTTAATAATTCTAATCCTTTTTCCTTGAAAAAGTTTTTAATTATTCTGTCTTCCAAAGAGTGGAAGGAAATGGCTACTAACCTTCCCCCTTTTTCCAAGATTTCCAAGGCTTGCGGCAATGCTTGCTTCAAATTTTCCAGCTCCTGATTCGTTTCTATTCTCAGGGCCTGGAAAGTTCTGGTGGCGAAATGGATTTTTCCCTGCTGATAATGACGAGGTACGGCTTTTCTTATCGTTTCCGTCAATTGGAAAGTGGTTTTAATCGGTCTTTCTTCAATTATCCTTTGGGCGATTTTCCTGGCAAACTTTTCTTCGCTGTATTCTTTGATTATTCTTTCCAAATCTTTGAGAGAATATTGATTGACTATTTCTTCGGCCGTTGGCTCCGAACCGGAATAATTCATCAAAAGCGGTTCGTTTTTCTTGAAGCTGAATCCCCTTTCGCTTTCGTCAATATGATAAGAAGACATTCCCAGGTCGAATAATATGCCAGAAACATTATCAAACCGGTTTCTTTCGGCGATTTCTTTAAGGTTGCTGTAATTTTCGTTTACGGCAACAAGTCTTTCAATGTTCTCTTTTTTGATTTTTTCAAAGACCTCTTTGTCTATTTCTATTCCCAGTACTTTTCCTTCCGGTCTGTTTCTTTTTAAAATTTCTTTGGCGTGCCCTCCCCCGTTCAGCGTGCAGTCTATGAAGTTTTCATTTTCTTTGATTTGAAGATATTCAACCGCTTGTTTTAGAAGAACCGGGACGTGCATGATGTTATATTCCTAATTCTTTTAATCCGTCGGCAATGTCTCCCACCTGGGCATCGGTGGTCTGGCCGTATTTCTGCCACCTTTCCTCATCCCAGATTTCCACCCTGTCATAAAGGCCGGCAATCACCACTTTTTTATCCAGCTGGGCGTATTCTTTTAAATAGTCGGGAATGAGGATTCTTCCCAGGCTGTCCAGTTTGACGTCCATTGCTCCGGCCAGCATCACTCTGGCAAAGCTTCTGGCGTTTGACTGGGACAAAGGAAGCTTGCTTAATTTATCGGCCAATTCGTTCCATTGTTTTTGAGGATACAGAAACAAACAACCGTCAATTCCCCTGGTTAAGACAGCGCCATCTCCCAAAACTCCCCTGAATTTGGTGGGAATGGTCAATCTTTTCTTGGGGTCTAAATTGTAGTTGTATTGGCCGATTATCATTTGTCCACGAAATAAATGAGTTATCCACACTTTTCCCCACTTGTTAACACTATGCCTACATTTTATTCCACTATCAAAAACTTGTCAACCACCTAAAAACAGCCTTTAACAGAGCTGTTTTCCACAATTTGTCCCCAAAACCTATTTTTGGACCAGAAATTCCTTGATTCTTAGGGTATATTCCTGTTTTTCAATGCCGGAACCAGCCAATAATCTGTTTAGGCCGGAATAATAGCTTTCTTGGACTTGAGAGGTGGGGATCGCCTGATTATATATACGAAATTCATCCATGTAACCGTTAAACCAATTCCCGGCATAATTATATTGTGTTCCCATTCTAACATAGGTGGTAGAAACAGATGCTCCGGTAATACTTCCCTCTTGGGTGTCTTTTTTTCCATTGACATATAAAGATGTTTTACCTAAAACAGGAGAATATGTCATGACCGCAAAAAACCAATTATTATTAAATTTTAAAACAGAGTTTACGTATCCGGAATTACCATTAACAGACCTGGCATAATGAGAAAAAATATAAGAAGGTTGAATAACTAAAATAAACTTATCGCCTCCTGCCCAGAATAAATCTTGCCTCGAGCTTATAGAAGAATTTTTAAACCATAAAGAAACGCTAAAGCCGTTTTCATATTGGTCAAGTGCCCCAATATCTACCCGGTCATTGATTCCGTCAAACAACAAGCAATTATTAGAGATGCATCCCGTTGTTTGTATTTGGGGGCAGTGGGTTGCATCACAGGCTCCCGTTGTGTCCACCCTTGTTCCATTATTGGTTCCCCAAGAATCATAAGCTGTTATTCCCGATGATTCATCAAATTTCCACTCTGATACCAAATTCATCATTAATGAATTTTTCAGGGAGCTGGAAAACGCCTGGCCTTTGGCAATGGCGGCTTTTTCCGAGACCCCGGCCATGGAAACGATAATGAAGGCGGAAAGGATTCCGACTATGACGATGACCACCAGTATTTCGATGAGGGTGAAGGATTTATTCATTGTCGGCTGAATTAGTTTTCAATTCTCCCAGCATTTGACTATATTCCATCGCATCAAATCCATTATGGGCAAGCAATCTATTCAGGCCAGAATAATAGCTTTGCCTTATACCGGCAGCAGAGATGGATTCGTTATAAACGCGGACTTCGTCAATCTTTCCATTAAACTGTCTTGAGTTATCAGAATTGTTTCCCATGGTAACATTATAAGTTGTTACCACTATCGCATCCGTCACCGTTACCTTATTATTCAAAGCGCCGTCAATATATAATTTTTTGTTGTTCGCTCCACCATTTCTATTATACGTCCCCACTATATGCGTCCACCTGTTTAAGGGAATAGTGCTTACAGAAGAAAGAGATCCTCCCGCAACAAAAGTTAAAATGGAACTGGGATTGACGTATAGGGCGTAAGAATTAACGCCAGTGCCCGTTTCTTTGACTATAATCCTGGGATAACTACCGGACCAAGTTATCGGATATATCCACGCCTCAATGGTTATTGCGTCAACAAAATTCAAACTAGAATCGTTTCCAAAATCGATGCGGTCCTCTGTCCCGTCAAACTGATAACATCCTCCGGAAACGCAGTCGGAACCCGATTTGACGACGGGCAAGTGGGTCGGACCAACAAGGGTCCCGTTGTTGCTCCCCCACGCATCATCGGCGTTTCCATTAAGTTTCCATTCCGAAACCAAGTTCATGAGCAGGGAATTCCTCAGCGAATTAGCAAATGCTTGGGACTTGGCGATATTCGCCCTGGAAGAAACCCCGGACATGGAAACAATGATGAAGGCGGAAAGGATTCCGACAATGACGATGACCACCAGTATTTCGATGAGAGTGAAGGATTTATTCATTAAATTAATGGTACTCTAACTCCTTTAAAAAGTAAAATAATCTTTGAGTTCTTTAAAAGAACTCGTATTGATTGCGTCCCTTTTCTCCAGCCAACCCCTTCTGGCCTGATAAATCCCGAGTTTCATATTTACCATCTGGTGCTTATCGTGAGAATCGGTGCCTATAACCATCTTTATCCCGTATTCTTTGGCTCTCCTGGCGTTCTCGGCGCTCAAATCGGCTCTTTCCGAAGAATTGATCTCCAGAATAACGCTGTATTGTCTGGCCGCTCTGAATATCTTTTCCATGTCCACGTTAAAACTCTCCCTTCTCTGCAGTATTCTTCCCGTGGGATGGTTTAAGATATTAACGCAGGGTTTTTTCATGGCTCTGATTATTCTCTCGGTCATTTCTTTTTCCGGCATCTTGAAGTTGGAATGGACGCCTACGCAAACGTAATCCAGTTTCTTTAGGGTTTCCTCGTTGATATCCAAAGACCCGTCGTTCAAAATATTGACCTCGGCTCCGTGAAGAACCTTAAAATCAGCCATCTTCTCGTTTAGTTTCTTAATATGCTTATTCTGCTCCATTAACCTTTTTTCGTCTAAACCGTTTTCTATTCTTAAAAATTGGGTGTGGTCGGATATGCCCAGATACTCATAACCCAAATCCTTTGCCTGGTTAACCATTTCTTCTATGGAATTGTTTCCTCCGTTCCAGTCGCTATGGCAATGAAAATCTCCCTTGATATCCTTTAATTCTATCAACCGGGGGAGTTTTCTCTCTTGAGCGATTTCTATCTCTCCCATATTCTCCCTGATTTCCGGAGGAATCCAGTCCATGCCCAGCTTTTCGTAAATCTCTTCCTCGGTTTCCCCTTTTATCTTTCTCTCTTTTTTGAATAGTCCGTATTCGTTCAGCTTGAACCCCTGCTTCATGGCAATCTTTCTCAGGGCGATGTTGTGCTCCTTGGAGCCGGTAAAATACTGCAGAGCCGCACCGAAAGAGCTCAGGGGAACGAGCCTCAAATCCATATCCAGGCCCTGTCTGGTTTTGACCGAAGACCTTGTTTCTCCCCTGCTCACCACTTTAACCACTTCATCCATGGAAATAAAAGCTTTCATTATCTTTTCCACCAGGTATTTATCTGAAGCATCCTTGATTGAAACGAGAAAATCAGCATCGCCTATCGTTTCTTTCTTTCTTCTGATTGATCCTGCCACGGAAACCTTTTCCACTCCCTTCATTTTCCCGAACTTGTCCTCAATCCTTTTAATATCTTTTAAAACTTCCTTTAGAAGAAACCTGCCTTTTGATTTCTTCAGGAATTCAATGGCCTCGCCAAGATTCTTTTCCATCTTTTCCCCGAAGCCGAACAAAGAAGCAACCTTGTGCTCGGCAATCGCTCTTTCCAAGTCCTTCACGGTTCTCACTCCCAGCTCTTTGTACAGCCTCTTGATTCTCTTCCCGCCAAGCCCTTCGATCTTGGTCAGCTCGTCAACCTCAACCGGTGTGGTCTTTTTCAATTGCTCATAATATTTTATCTTCCCGGTCTTCAGGTATTCCTCAATCTTCAAAGCAATACTCTCTCCGACAGCGGGAATATTCTTCAGCCCCCTGATGCCGTCTTTTTTGTAAACATCGGAAACGTCCTCTTCCAGATTATCCACGGCCAAAGCCGCCTGCTGGTAGGCCTGGGGCTTGAAAGGAATCTCTTGCAGCTCCAAGAATTCGCCGATCTCGAACAAAAGCTGAGCCAGTTCTTGATTCTTCATTTTTTGGTATTATCCAAAACGTCTTTTATTCCTGGACGAAGATCTTTTTTATTTCCATTACTGAAGAAGTCCATAATGTTGGCGTGAACACCCTTAACCGAAACTTTCATTTCGTTTCTCAGGCCAAAGATTATAAAGACGCCAGCCAGGCCCAAAAGTCCGGCAACAAGAAAAGACGAAGAAAAACCGAATTTCAAAACCATGTATCCGCTGAAAATTCCGGCCAAACCCACACCGAATCCAAGCAGAGAATTATCCAGGCTCCATTCCGAGGCTTCTTTGCCCTTGTCTATGTTTTTAGTGAATATGGCCCTCCAGCCGGAAATGGCCATGGCCATGCCCAAACCGTAGAAAAACTGAAGTAAATAAATATGCCAGGGGTAAAGAGCGTTAATATATCCGAAAGGAACCAGAGAAGCGATAAAAAATCCCGTAATCAGAAAAAGGTAGTCGTCTTTTTCTCCGGCATATCTGTCCAGCAAAGTGCCGATGGGAAACTCCAGCAAGGCCTTGACCATCCAGTAAATGGCCGAGGCAATACCCACGACCAGGGCCGTTCCTCCCTGAATTTTATCAATCACGAAAATCGGAAAAACAGGGGTGACAAGCCCCCAGCCCGTAAAAAACGCTATGTCGGATAAAATCAAATATTTAACTATCTTGTTTATTTTCATTTTTACCTAAAAAGAATTTATCGCCCATCAGATTGAATCCCGTTTTAATGATATAAACCAGGCCGAAAGAAGAAACTAAAACCTCGGCCGCCCGGATAATCAGGGTGAAAGCCGCTGCCATGGAAGCGGTCAGGCCGATAGAAACGAAGGCCGCTGCCTGGATAGCCTCGTGAGAGCCAAGGGAGGTGGGAATCGGCACCATGCCCGAAATGTAGGAAAAACCGAGGACGGCGAAAGAATTAAGAAAACCGACATTGGCGCCCAAAAACCAAATCAAAAGCCAAACCCTTAATTGCATTATTCCCGCCCGGAAAAGTGAAATCAAAAATCCCTTGTACGCGGCCGGATTCTGAACCCGGAAAAAATTGAAAACCATGTTTTCCACTTCCAGAAAACCGCTGTTTTCGCTTATCTCCTTGCCGCTGAATTTCTTGACTATAGTGTGAACAATACTCCTCTTCGTTAAAATGTTGGAATAGAAATATATCAAGGCCAAAGAAAAAAACAGGAAAGCGGCGCCGAAAACAATGAGCAATTCCTTGGGCCAGAACCATTTCTTAAAAAGGAAAAAACACAAACCCAAAACCACGACCGATAAGTTTATGGTCCACTCCAAAATCCTTTCAATTATTACCGAAGCGGCTGTTTTAGACCAACTAAGGTTCTTTTTCTTACCCAGGCCGTAGACCCTGAAGACCTCTCCGGCCAGAAGAACCGTCGGAAACATGTACATTATAGCATACCCTCCGAGATACATCTTCAAAAGTTGGAAAAAAGAAATGGTAATATCCTCGCTGTTCAAAATAGTTTTCCACCTCAAGCTACCGAGGAGAATAATCAGGAACGTCAAAATAACAATGACCAGACCCTGCCAGCCGGTAAAAACTTCGAAGGCCTTGCCGATTTCCTCCCAGCCGATCCATCTGCCCAAAAAAACAAAGATAACGGCTCCGAGAATAAAAGACAACAGTATGAGTAAAAAGGGTTTTTTCATTTTATACATACATTTTAATACAAAAAAACCCGCTCTGCAAGCGGCTTCCCCTCAAATCAATCGGTCAAGACCCTGTTCTCCAGAAAAGAAACTACCTCTGCTTCAATTTCCCGCCACGAATATTGATGGCCGGGAGCGACCATGGCCTCGGAAAAAGAGATTTTTCTGCCCTCCATTCTAGAACCAATCCACTTAAAGGGCGACTGCAAAAGCGAAAGCATAAGCTGGCCTTTATCGCCCATGGACAGAGAGTCCTTCCCCTTGTTGTCAAGAATTAATACATTTTCGGAGTTGTTTTTCTCCGACCAAAAAGGAGCCCCCATCTTAATGGCAAAAACATTGTCGATTCCATGCAAATATTCCATTGTTTCGCCGACAAAAGCCGCTCCATTGGACAAGCCCGCCATCAGCACCTTGTCTTTTGGATTTTCTTGAACAAAATCCTTTATTCTTCCGGCCAAATCCTTTGACTCGTTGGGAAAAGAAAGAAACATTTCTTTCAGATAACCGATTCTGCCGACAATAGTTTCCTTGGTGCGGTAATAAGGAACGACAGCCACCTTATAATTCATTTTCTCCACTTCTTCCTTCAAGCTGTCGATAATCGGATTGAGGTCGTAGGCAAGCTCGGGCTCCACCGTGCCAAACCCGCCGGAATTGAAGATGATGACAAAATTGCTGGTCTCTCCCGCTTCTTTTAGTTCTCTGGCAAACGTCTTGCTGTTATTTTCCAAAAAAACAAAATCGAGCCAAAGGAAAGACGCCAGGGACAAAACTATCAAAGAAAGAATGACTATTTTTTTCTTGCTCATCGATTATACCTCCTCGTAATTGATTTTTAATATTTTGTACAAATTGGCTCCCACGGAAACCATGTCGCCCACTCTTTTGCCCAGAAAAGCCCTGCCAGCCGGAGATTCGTTGCTTATCTTGCCCTCGAAAGGATTGGCTTCCAGGGTTCCCACTATCTTGAACTGCTGTTCTTTTAAAAGATTTTCCTTGAGAATGACGCTGGCCCCCAGACCAACCCTGTTTTCGTCCTCCGGCCTGGTTATAATGACGTGATTTTTCAAAATTGCTTCCAGCTCTTCAATCCTGGCGTTCAGTCCCTCCATGTTCTCCTCGTAAAAGGTGAAGTCGGGATTCAAATCCTCTCCTTCAAAGAAAGATGGAGCGCCCTGGGAAAACTTCTCTCTTTTGATTTTCTTCAGGTTTTCGTGTTCCTGCTCGATTTCTTCCAATTTTTTCTTTGTTAAATAGTATATTGACATATTTTTTGAGATTAATAAAGAGAAACCCCCCTTGAAGGGGAGTTTCCTGATACCAATCTTGTTTAGATTATTTTTTAATTTTTGTTGAAAGCTCCCCTTCCTTTTAGCGTTGGCATAAAAACAACCAACCAGGCCAGAATATTTTTGGTTGTGCAAAGGCTATAAATTGTTTTTGTGCCTCTTCTCGACATATATTATTATTATAGCCAGACCCCGAATTTTGTCAATAACATTGACAAAGAACGGTTTTCCCTTAGAATAAAGCCATGAAAAACCTTTTTAAATTATTGATAGTCCTGTTCCTGGTTTTCCTGGGCTGGTCTCTGCTTAATAACAGCCGGGAAGAGATATCCAAGAGCATTATTATTGAAAAAGGGGCCACTGCCCGGGAAATAGCCCTTAAATTAAGGGCGGAAGGGATAATCAGCGACCCCTATCTCTTTCTTTTCCATTCCTTTTTCGGAAACAAGTGGAACAAGCTCCAGGCCGGGGAATATCTGCTGGATTCTTCAATGAGCAACCAGGAAATCATCGACATTATCCAAAAAGGAAAAACCGCGAAAGAAAGCGTGACCATTGTTGAGGGCTGGGACGCGAAAAATATCGCCGAGTATCTTGAAAGCAAGGAGATGTTCTCCAAACAGGAAGTAATGGATAAAATCAACGAGTTCAATCCCGGCCAGTTTGAATTTCTGGCTGACAAGCCGAAAAACCTCGGGCTTGAAGGATATATCTTCCCCGACACCTACTTCTTGGAAAAAAATGACGGGCTGGAAAACATTCTTATCAAGGCCCTGGAAAACTTTGACCGAAAACTGACCGAAGACCTAAAAAACGAAACCAGAAAGCAGAACAAAAGGATTTTTGAAATCATTACCATGGCTTCAATGATTGAAAAAGAGGTTATAACCCTTGAAGACAAGCAGATTGTTTCGGGAATATTGTGGAAAAGGCTCAAAACAGGAATTCCTCTCCAAGTTGACGCTACGGTCTTGTATGCCATGGAAATAAACAACGGAAAGGTTTTTACCAAAGACACCAAGATAGATTCTCCTTACAATACGTATAGATATGCGGGGCTGCCCGTGGGCCCGATCTGCAATCCCGGACTGGAAAGCATCAAGGCTGCCATCTTCCCCCAAGAAAGCGCTTATTGGTATTATCTCTCCAAGCCGACCAAAGAAACCGTTTTTTCCAAAACCCTGGAAGAGCACAATATCGCCAAGGCGAAATATTTAAAATAGAACTTTCTGGGAAATCTTGGCCCTGTCTTCTTTCAAGGAAAAGATGCTGACTTTGCCGAATTCTCCGTCAAAGCCCGGGCTGATGCTCAAGTCGCCCTCTCTCACTCTTTTGACCGCTTCGGCAATCAGTTTGCCGGATGCTTTTTCAATATTCCCGATGGAAGCATCCAGAAGAACGCTGAATTCCGAATTGAAGGCATTGATTAATTTGTCGTATTCTTTTTTAACCGCCAGGGACAAAACCCCGACCCCCAGACACTCGGAAATTATCTCTTTCAAGGGAACCAGTTTTTTAAAAGGAATGCCGCCTTCGATTTTTTCCGTATCACTGATTTTGGCAACCCGGTTGGCCACGCCTATGGTCAAAGAGCGTCCGCAAACAGGACAAATCTCGTTGTATTTTCTGGATTCTTCCGGACTTAGACAAACCTTGCAAAGCCTGTGCCCGTCATAATGGTACTTTCCTTCTTCAGGATAAAATTCAACCGTATAAAGGAATCTTGAAGGGTCTTTTGCTTTTATGGAATCAACGATTGAATAATAATCGAGTTTTGTGTCAAAAACATTGGCTTCCCTCCCCAGCTTCTCCGGGCTGTGGGCGTCGCTGTTGGAAATTATGCAGAGCCTTCTGCCGTCCGGTATCCTTCTTATCATATCCGGGTCAGCGGAGAGACCGCTTTCCAGGGCGAAAATTTGCGGAGATAATTCCTCAAAACATTCCTCGACTGAATCGAATCCTGATTTTGAGCCGAAAATGCTGAACCAGGGCGTCAGGCAATGGGCGGGAACGAAAAGGCAGTCCGGAGAAACGCCGATAATTATCCTTAAAAGTTCTTTGGCATCCATCCCCAAGATGGGCCTGCCGTCCGACTTTAAATTGCCGACGGCATTCAGCCTTCTGTTTATCTCCTCAACCACTTCCAGGCCCGGAGCCAAAATAACAACGTGTATCTTCCGCACCTTGTTATTCTTGGTATAAATGCAGCTTATCTCCGAAGTCAAAATGAAAAATGTTCCGTTGTCGCCCTTTTTCAGCCTGAAAAGACCGGGAGCAGCCGGCTCCAGTTTTTCTTTCAATTCTCCGAACCAGACAGGATGGGTAAAATCGCCGGTGCCGACAACTTTGATTCCCTTGATTTTGGCCCACTGGGAAATTTTATCCAAGTCAAAATCTTTGCTCGTGGCCCGGGAGTATTTGGAGTGAAGATGAAAATCGGCGATAAACTTCATGCTTTGAAAACAAGGTATCCTTCTCTGGCCGTGTCTTTCAGCTTAAGACCGACTTCCTGCCCCTTCTTGGCTTTCTTTATCTTCTTTCCGTCAATCTCCATTGAAGAGATTTTTTGTTTGAACCTCTCCTCGGTTTTCGACTTAACCACGATTTCGTCTCCCAAAGCAACCGCATCGGACAACTTAATCACCCCCACTTTTATCTTATTGAAATAGTGGGTGATTTTCCCGATTTTCTTTTGTTTTTTAATAACGACTTTTTTCATATTATTTTTTAATTAAACAAGTGTTGTCTTTTTTTCTCTTGGCGATAACGCTTATCAGCCTGTCCACCAGAATGTCCGGGTCTTTCTCGAAAATAATCGTCTTGGCGTAGCGGCTGTAAACCCCCTTTATCAATCCTCTAATCCTGTCCGCCGTTCCTCCGGTTCCCTCCAGGACCCCTATCGGTTTTTTGGACTCAACGGCGGTGGTAAACTCGTGCAGGGTCCCTATCCGGCCGCAGATGATTATAACCCCGTCGGCTGATTTGGTCATGAGCACGTCCCTGCCCGTGTAATCGCCACCTGTATAAATCATTATGTCAAAAGCGGCTATGGGCAGCCTATAGACCTTTAAATGGGCTTTTTCCGATGCTGCCGGAGAAAACCCCACATTATACCCTCCTGCCTCCTTGCAGCCCAGGGCAGCGTAATAAGGAACGCCGGAAGTGGCCCCGGTAATCAGGGTGTGTCCTCTGCGGGCAACCTCTCTTCCCGTTTCTTTAGATATCTCTTTGATGTTCTTGCAGCACGGCGTCAAAACAGCTGCTCCGGAAACAACTATGTTGTATTTGCAATATTTCATTTTTTTTCACAAATTAAATAAAAGTTGGTATACGGCCTTTCACCCACCATTATCTCTCCTTTTTCAATAATTTTCAATCCTGCCTCTGCGGCCAAATCTTCCAGCTCTCTTAAATTGAATTTATGGAAATAGCAATCCTCGGCTCCGTACCAAGAAAGAAGAATGTCATCCTTGTCCAAATTCTTGTTCTTGAAAAAAGAAAATTTCTGCTTTTCTTTCAAGTCCCAGACCGTTAAAATCAATCTTCCTTTGTTTTTCAAAACTCTTTTGGCTTCCTTCAAAAACCTCAAGCGCAATTCTTTGGAAGGAACGTGGTGCAGAACCGCTATAACATAAACTTTGTCGAAAAATTCCGGGTCGAAAGCCAAATGGAATCCCGTGCCCAGCCAAAAACGGGCTCGGGGATATTTCTCTTTGGCAATCTCAATCATTTTAGAAGAAAAATCTATGCCGTAATAATCCGCTTTTCTTTTTTCTAACAAGGAATAGAATCTTCCGCTCCCGCATCCCAAATCAAGAACCTTGTCGTTCTTAGAAACATCGTTAAAAAGGAATTCCATTTCTTTCCACTCCTTTTCCCTTACCCGGGAATATTTTTCCGCAATCTTGTTGTAATCTTCCTTTAATTTGTCTAAGATATACCTGATGTAATTATTGTCCATGAAGCCAGAAGAATTGATAATTAAAAAGCTTGTTGAAATCGGAGCCGGAACCCCCGAGGACTTGTCTTTGGTTAAAAGAAGAGTGGCCAAAAAAGAAAAGGTTGCCTGCCCCAGCAATATTGAACTGCTTCAAGCATACCACACTCTCTTGAAGAAAAAAAGGATTAAAAAAAACAAAAACCTGGAGAGTCTCTTGAAAACAAGGCCGGTCAGGTCTTTGTCCGGCGTGGTCAATGTTTCCGTCCTGACCAAGCCCTATTCCTGCCCGGGAAAATGCATTTTCTGCCCCACGGAAAAAGACATTCCCAAAAGCTATGTTTCCGGAGAACCGGCCGTGGAAAGGGCCAAAAGATTGAAGTATGACCCGTATGCCCAGGTCAAAAAGCGCATCGAGGTTCTGGCAATGGCCGGCCACCCCGTTGAAAAGATAGAATTGAGGGTTATTGGAGGAACCTGGTCTTTTTACGAAAAAAAATACAAAACATGGTTTGTCAAAAGATGCTTTGACGCCTGTAACGGCAAAAAAAGCAAAAACCTGGAAGACGCCCAGGAAAAGAACGAAAAAGCCAAGCATAGAATCGTGGGCCTGTCTTTTGAAACAAGGCCCGATTTCATTAATTTGAAAGAAATAAAAGAAATGAAAGAATTGGGAGCAACCAAGATAGAGCTGGGCGTGCAAACCCTTTATGGCGACGTTTTAAAGCTGAACAAAAGACAACACGGAATAAAAGAAACGATTGAAGCGACGAGAATACTCAAAGACGCCGGATTCAAGGTGGCTTATCAGACGATGCTCAATCTTCTTGGCTCCACCCCTCAAAAAGACGTCAGGATGTTCAAAGAATTGTTCAGTGATGAAAATTTCAAGCCCGACTCCCTTAAAATATATCCCTGCGCTTTGGTCAAAGAGGCTCCTTTGCACAAGCTTTATCTTAAAAAGAAATACAGGCCCTATTCGGAAAAAACCCTGATAGAAACCATTGCCAGAATAAAGAAATTCGTTCCCGAATACGTAAGAATAGAAAGAATAATCAGGGACATTCCCGCCACTTCCATTATCGAGGGCGGAGCGAAAACATCCAATCTCAGGCAGATACTTGACAGAAAAATGAAAAAAGAAGGATGGCAGTGCCGATGCATCAGGTGCAGGGAAATAAAGAATCTGAAAAAAGAAAAGAGGCTTTATCTTTTCCGGGAAGACTACAAAGCCTCCCAAGGAAAAGAAATATTCCTATCTTTCGAGGACAAGCAAAGAAAAAACATTTATTCGCTTTTAAGATTACGATTCCCTTCTTCAACAATTCTTCCTGTTTTGAAAGATTCGGCCGTTGTCAGGGAGCTGCACACTTTCGGACAGGCAGTCGATGTTTCCAAGAAAGATTCTTCTGTCCAGCACAAAGGCCTGGGCAAAAAACTGCTCAAAAAAGCGGAAAGGATTTCAAAGAAAGAATTTAAAAAACTGGCCGTTATCTCTGGAGTGGGCGTGAGGGATTATTACAAAAAGCTCGGATACAAGCTGGAACAGGGATACATGGTTAAAAAGATTTAAAATCATTATTTTCCACGATACACTGCAATAGTATATTATTAGAAACAGCCTGTCCTGCTATAATTTCAACCTCTTTGTCAGCCCGAAAGCGTCAGCATGCTTGGCATAAGCGAGCCAGGAATTGATTCTTTCTTTTCCTTCAATTTTCCTTGTTTTTTTCAAAAATCTCTTAACCGTGCTTTTCCTCAATAAAACGTGATTTTTAAAAGTAACGTATCCCAAAAAATCAACCCCTTTTGACGAGGGAAAGATATCGGCCTTCTTGGGATGTAGCTCCAACTTGAGATTTGACCGCAGATAATCCCTGATTTTTTCTTTTAAGCAGCGCAGTTCTTTCTTTTCCCCTAAAATCAAAAAATCGTCCATGTAGCGGATAAAGTGTTTTTGCTTTAATTCGCGTTTAATGAACTGGTCCATCTGATTTAAGAAAACATTGGCGAACAGCTGAGAGGTTAAGTTGCCAATGGGAATTCCGGTTTTTGTTTCTTTATTGAAAGAGCCCGCGATTTCTTTAAGTAAGCGCATCGCCTTTTTATCTTTTATCTTCTTTTCCGTTGTCCCCAGAAGAACGGCCTGGTTTACGCTGTCAAAATACTTTGAGATATCGCACTTAAGGCAGTACCCCCCCCCGCGGCCTTAAGCCAAAACCTCAGCCTTTTCAAGGCCCGGTGCGTTCCTTTTCTTTTTCGACAGGCGTAAGATTCAAAGATAAAGGTCTTTTCAAAAATCGGCTCAACCACATTGCACAAAGCATGGTGCA
Organism: Patescibacteria group bacterium UBA6805; assembly: GCA_002452735.1. GTDB lineage: Bacteria > Patescibacteriota > Minisyncoccia > Minisyncoccales > Minisyncoccaceae > Microsyncoccus. Next base: position 45,589 of record DKFD01000014.1, read on the forward strand.
TAATTCTGTCTTTGAAGCAAGGTGCCCTGATTGTTCTTTTCTTTGAATCGCGGACAATGAATTCCTTGTAGCCGCCGTGGACATAATTTTCCTTTTCCAGCTCTTTTTTTATCCCGGCCAGATTATACTCCAAAAAATAACCGAATGATAAAACGTCTTTTTTAAATCTCTTCCCTTTTCCAGCTTTCAGATAACCCGAATGGATGTTTTCAAAAGAAATGATTTGGGGGAATAATCCGCTATGTCTTTTCATTTTTAAAGCCTATTGGCCCCGGCCGGGATTTTCGGAAAACCTACTGAAACCGGCCGGGGATACGGGCTTAATATTTTCCCTTTTGTCTTAAAACTACTCGGGAAGGAATAAAATCAGTAGTCAATAATGCTCTGACAGCATATTCTTGAACGTGCTGTTCCGGCAGGTAGTCAAAAGACTACCGGGCGCAGCGAAACCCGATGTTGCTGTTCGTGTTCGTGGGCGAATTGTTCAGATTCAGCGTGAAAGCGCCGGCATTGGCGCCATTGTTCCAATTGCCGCCGCGTTTCAGGGCACGTGCGCGATTTTATCCCCTCTTAAATATTTTTAATTTTCTTAAAACCGCCCAATAGTTTCCCTACCTCCGTTATTCTCTCGGCAAAAAATCCGTAGCTTTTAATGCTGATAAATCTCAAATCCTTGGCTAATCTCACAAGAATCCTCAATCTGTCAATTTTAACGTTTAAATCTTCCGCCAATGATTCGCTTCTGAATTTCTGCGAATTTAATTTAACCAAACCTTCCAATATTTCAATCAAGCAATTTTCAATTCTTTGAGCCAGCACGAATTTTTGACTCTTGGGAAACCTGTTTAATATGGGATGCAGCCACAAAACCAAATCGTAAGTTTTCTGGAATAAAAACAAATCATTGTAATTGTACATATTCCAATTTCTTCTAAAACGTATTCGGGGTTCTCAATGTTTCAAAGGAAACATTGAGAACCTTTCAGGCTCTCAAGATTCCAAGACTACCGGGCGCAGCGAAACCCGACGTTGCCGCCCGTGTACGTGGGCGAATTGCTCAGATCCAGCGTGAAAGCGCCGGCATTGGCGCCATCGTCCCAACGCCGCCGCGTGACAGGGCACGCAAA
>DKFD01000001.1 GCA_002452735.1 Patescibacteria group bacterium UBA6805
ACGGCTGTCTGGCTTTTGACGGCACTGATGATTATGTTGATTGCGGGATCGCCACTAAATATGTAACTCCCAATTCTTCCGCAGAGATTACAATAGAAGCGTGGGTAAAAGTAAATATAGCTAACCCAGGAAGAAGAAGGATAATAAATATCAACAAAGCTTCTGGACTTACAGCAGTTGGATTACATACTGATACAGATAACACCTTGGGATTAGGATATAATACTACTGCAAATGCTTGGGTGGCGTTGTCATCAGGCATAACTCCAACAGTTGGAAACTGGTATCACTTAGTGGGCATGAAGGGTGGAACGGCTGGAGAAACTGTGAAAGTTTATGTTAATGGTGTTCTAAAAAATACAGCTACCAATGCTCGTCAGTATGTTTTATTAACAGAAGAAGGTTTTACTTCATATATAGGAACTTATATTGTTCCCGTAGGTCAGTGTTTCAACGGTCTCATTGATGATGTCCGTATATACAATGCCGCTGTTCCAAATTCCCGAATCCAAGAGAACTATTATGCCAGCTTGAACAGATTATTAAGCAATTCTAATATGGAAAAGCAAGAATACACCCAGAGAATAAATCAGCTCGCTTCAAACTAAAAACCAGGGCCTTATCCCCGGTTTTTGATTACTCCACACTCACTGTCTTGACGATTCTCTGTGAACCGTCAAAAAGCTTTTTTCTTTTAGTGGAAAAAGAAATCAGTCCTTCTTTTATGGCGTAAAGGGTGTTGTCTTTGCCCATTTTGACGTTCTTGCCGGCAACAATCCTGCTTCCTCTCTGACGGACGATAATCGAGCCCTTCTTGGCTTTCTGGCCGGCGAAAAGCTTGACTCCCAGATACTTGGGCCTGGCATCCCTGCCCAAACGGCTTGTCCCTGCGGCTTTGGTTTTTGACATTTTGACGTTTTACCGATTTTAAGATAATATATATCTTATCAGCTTGTTATAATCTAATAAAACAATGTTAGCAAAAATACGGAAATTTGTCAAAGAGAACAGGGCTGAATTAATCTTGTTTTTAGCAGTTGTTTTAATTTCGCTTCTTTCTTTTTCCTGGGGCTATATTACAGCCAAGATTGAAGGGAAAAAAAGCATAATTATCGACTATCAAGATGAAAAACACTCCCATTCATATAGCCCTCATTCCTGACGGTAACCGGCGCTGGGCGAAAAAAAGAAGCCTGCCCGCTTTTATCGGCCATGACAGGGGAGCAGAAGCTTTGGAAAAAGTACTGCAAAAATCTTTGGAATTGAAAGTCCCTTATTTTACCTTTTGGGGAAGTTCTCTCGACAATATCACCAAGAGACCGAAGAAAGAAGTCAATTATCTTTTTAAGATATTTGAAAAGCAGTTCAAAAGGCTTTCCCGGGACAAAAGAATCCACGAGAACAAAGTTAAAATCCTTGTTTTGGGAAGATGGAAGGAATACTTTCCTCCCAGCCTAAACAAGGCCATTGAACAAGCGATAGAAAAAACAAAGAACCACAACCGCCATTATTTGACCTTTTTGATGGCCTACAATGGCACGGATGAAATGGAAGAATGCATTAAAAGCATTATAAGGAAAAAACAAAAGGTAAATGAAAAAACCATAAAGCAGAATCTCTGGACCAAAGACCTGCCTTTGGTTGATTTGGTGATAAGAACAGGGTGCGAAGACGACCCTCATCTCTCGGCCGGGTTCATGATGTGGGACATTGCCTATGCCCAGCTGTATTTCACCAAAACATATTTTCCCGCTTTTTCTCCCAAAGAATACGAAAAAGCAGTAAAAGATTACACGAAAAGGGAGAGAAGAAAAGGGGCTTAATCTTGTGGACAAAACCCTTGCCAAGAAGCTTTTTAGGGGGTAGAATATAGGAGTCTAAATCGTTAGACTTTTTGTTTATGTATATCAAAGGAGTCGGAATGACAAAATTTGATTATTCCCAGAAACCTTGGTGGCAATTCGCCTACGAAGCGGCTTTGGAAGCCATGGAAGACGCCAAAATGAGCATGTCTGACATAGAGGCCGTTGTTTTCTCCGGCATGTCCAGCGCGGCCGGGGGAGAACATCAAACCCACAAAGTTTCTTTTCTTTCCGATTTATTCAAGACAAACGTCCCTATTATTGAGGTCCCTTCGGTCTGCGGAGGGGGAGGAGCGGCTCTTTGGACAGCCCTGCATCTGACGGGATTCAAAAACATCCTGGTTTTAGCCGGAGAAAGGCTGGTTGACAATCAAAGCGCGGTGGTTGTTGACTGGATACTTTCAGCCGCGGAAAGAGTGCTTGAGCAGACCGAAGGAATGCTCTTTCCCACGCAAAACGCCTTGCTCTGGCAAAAATATGCCGATAAATACGGCGCCACCATGGACGACCTGGCTTTAATTTCTTTAAAAAACCACCGGCACGCCGTCCTCAACCCCAAAGCATATTTCTATCAAAAACCGATTGATTTGGAAAAAATCAAAAACTCCCCGATTGTCTCTTCTCCTTTCAGATTAATGGACTGCTCTCTTTCCGTAAACGGGGGAGCGGCAGCCGTTGTTTCCGCCGAAGAATCCGATGTCAGGATAATCGGGTCCGGCTTTGCCACCGACTATCTCTTGACTTTCGGCAGGGAAGACATCACTCATTTCAAAGCCACGCAGCTGGCGGCCAAACAAGCCTTTGAACAAGCAAAAATCACTCCTCAAGACATCAATGTGGCCGAACTCCACGATGCTTTTACTTCCGTTGAATTGATTTCTTACGAAGACATCGGTTTTGCCGAAGAAGGCAGGGGAAGCGATTTGATTAAATCGGGCAAATTGAATCTGGGCGGAGAAATGCCAATCAATACTTCGGGCGGCCTCAAGGCCAAAGGCCACCCCATTTCAGCCACCGGCCTGGCCCAGGTTTACGAAATAGTCAACCAATTGAGAGGAAAGTGCGGAGAAAGGCAGGTTAATTATCCCAGATACGGACTGACTCATAATATCGGGGGGGCGGGAGGAAGCGTTACTGTCCATATTTTTGAAAAAATGTAATATGTTTTATCAATGCAAAAAATGCAACAGAATATGGAATTATCCGATTAAAAAGTGCCCTTATTGCTTTGAGGGCTTGATTAAGATGGAGAGCAAGAAAATGAAAGTTATCGGCGTCTCCAAGGTGAACATTCCGACCATCCAGCATCCTCATTTCCCGTATTACGCCTTGGTTCTGGAAGACGAGAACAAAAATAAATGGGCCCACAAATCAATGAAGGAAATGAACATCAATGAAGAAATGGTCTTCTCTCCCTCTTTGGACAAAGAAACCGTGGCTGTTTGGAGAGTCAAATACGACATCAGCGAAGCGATTGAAAGGGTGGTTAATTTATTAAACGGGCTTTCTCTTAAAGAAGGATTGAAAGTATTAATCTTGCCGACTTTGGTTTCTCCCAATCACGCCTATTTCCGGGACAACACCTCTCCGGAATTTTTGGACGCTGTCTTGGGTTTTCTTGTTAAAAAGAAGCTGAACGTCAAAATCGGAGGGCAAAGTTTTGACGACATTCCCGTTGAGGCCTCGGCCCAGCGCTCCGGCCTGCTGGATGTCTGTCTGAAATACAAAATCATGCCCCTGGATTTGTCCAAAAGCAATTTCATCAAACAGAATAAAATGGAAATATCGGAAGAGGCAGTCAACGCCGATTTGATTTTGAATCTTCCCATTTTGAAAATAGGCCGAGCCGCCGCTTCGGAAAATCTTTTGAAGCTGCTGTCCAAAACCAACTACCTGGGTCTGACATATATGGATTCGGAAGAAGCCATTATTACCGAAGCCAACCGGACACTGATTGATAAAGTTATCGTCATCGCCGAAGCCAACGTTGTCCAGCGTCAGGACAAATTAACCAAATTCCTCGGCCTGATTCTCGCCGGAAGAAACAATCTTAATTTGGACAGGATTTTTGACGAGATTGTCATGAACAAAAACCCGTACTTTAAAAACATTAGCATTGAAAACATTCCCTTAGTCGGCAGGGAATTGAAGGAAATTCAGCAAAATGCCGAGATATTATAATAAATTTAATTTATGTTAAAAGAAAAAGTTGTTCTTATCACGGGGTCGTCGCAGGGAATGGGCAAGGCCTTTGCCCTGAAGATTGCTTCCCTGGGAGCGAAAATCGCCCTCAATGACATTCCTTCCCAGGAAGAAAACCTGAAAAAGACCAGGGAAGAAATCGGAGGAGAAACGAAATATTTTCTGGCTGACGTATCCAAGTATGCGGAAGTGGAAAAAATGGTTCAGGAGATAGAAAAAGAGTTCGGCAAACTTGACGTTCTGGTAAACAATGCTGGAATCAACCAGGACAGAACTCTGATAAAAATGACCGAGGAAGAATGGCAGAGGGTCATCAACATAGACCTGACCGGAGTTTTCAACTGCTCCAAGGCTGCTTTGCCTTTGCTCATCCAGAGCCAAGGAAGCATTATCAGCATTTCTTCAATCGTCGGGCAAAGGGGAAATTTCGGCCAGACCAACTATGCTGCGGCCAAAGCGGGCATGATCGGTTTTACCAAATCCTTGTCCAAAGAAGTAGGAAGGTTCAACGTCAGGGTCAATGCCATTGCTCCGGGATTCATTGAAACGAAAATGGCCGAAGCCATACCCGAGGAATTAAAAATCACCGTCAAAAAACTGACTTCTCTGGGAAGATTCGGAAAGCCGGAAGAAGTGGCCGACCTGGTCGCCTTTCTGGCCTCCACGGAATCAAGCTTTATTACCGGCGCCGTCATCAATATTGACGGAGGACTGGCGATATAAACATATGCTTTACTCAAAAGAACAAATAAAACAAATCATTCCTTACGACGAGCCCTTCTTATGGGTGGACGAAGTGGAAAGCATTGAGGGAAACGACATCGTCGCTCACAAACAAACCTCTTCCCAAGACTCGTATTTCAAGGGGCACTTCGTTAATTTTCCCATAATGCCCGGCGTATTGGTTGTTGAGGGAATCGCCCAGACCGGAACCATACTGCTGAGAGAAAAAATAGGAGAGGGACACAAGAAAAAACATTTGCTGGCCTATCAGGTAAGAAGCGCGTTTTTTTACGAGCCCATCTGGCCCGGAGACAAAATAAAATACAAAGTCACGCTCTTGGGAATATATGCCGACAAGATTGCCAATTTCATCGGCGAAGCTTTTGTGGGAGAAGACAGAAAGTGCGAAGTCAGATTCAGTGTGGCTATAATGGATAAAAACGAATTTCAGGAAAAAGCGAAAGCCGGTTCAAAACCGATTGATTCCAAAAAAGAACCAATGAAATTGTTCAGCCTGCCCAAGCTGAAAATAGGAAACGTCTTCGCCAAAATTCCCATTATTCAGGGAGGCATGGCAATAAGAGTTTCTTTGCACAAATTGGCGGGCAACGTGGCCAAAGATGGGGGAGTGGGAATCATAGCCATATCAGGAATGAACGACCCGAAAGAAGTCAAAGAAGAAATAAGAAAAGCAAGAGAGATTGCCGGAGAAAACGGGGTTCTGGGCATAAACATTATGGGAGTTATCGGCCACTTCGCCGAGCTTCTGAAAGCGGCCGTGGAAGAAAAAATAGATTTGGTGATTCAGGGCGCCGGATTTAGAAAAGACGTCTTTGAAATCGCCAAAGAGAAAAATATCCCCGTGTTTGCCATCGCTTCTTCGGTTAAAGTGGCCAAGAAAGCGGAAGAAGCTGGCGCTCAAGGAGTTATTATCGAGGGCAGCGACGCCGGCGGACATCTTGGCTTCCCCAAAGGACACCCTTTTAGAAAAACAATAGATATTGTTAAAGAAACCGTTCAAAGCATAAAAATTCCCATTATTGCAGCCGGAGGAGTGTTTTCGGGCAAAGACATTGTGGAAATGCTAAGGGCGGGAGCGAAAGGAGTTCAGATGGCCACCCGTTTCGTTGCAACCGAAGAATGCGATGCGGATGAAAAATTCAAACAAGCTTACATTAATGCAAAAGAAAAAGACATTGTTCTTATCCATTCTCCCGTAGGCCTGCCGGGCAGAGCCATCAGAACGCCTTTTGTCGATAAGTTATTGAACAATAACGCTCCCCAAGTCGATTTACGCGAATGCGAAGGATGTATCGGCCCGGTTTGCGATAAAAGTTATTGCATTCTGAAAGCTCTTGAAAACGCCAGAAAAGGGGACTTGGAAAACGGACTGGTTTTTGCCGGCGCCAATGCCTGGAAGATTAATAAAATTACAACTGTTAAAAATCTGTTAAAAGAATTGGTTGACGAGGCTAATCAAGTATTAGCCAAAGAGCCAATCGTACAATATGTTTGAAAACAACAAATTAACAAAAGCTTTGAATATCAAATACCCTATTATTCAGGGGGGCATGGCCGGGGTTTCCGAAGCCATTCTTGTTTCGGCTGTTTCCAATGCCGGAGGAATGGGAGTAATCGGTTCCGGTTTCGCTTCTCCCGACTGGCTTAAAGAAGAAATTAAAAAAACCAAAGCATTAACCGACAAGCCTTTCGGGGTCAATCTTTTGATGCAGAATCCCAATGTTGCTGATTTGATAAGAACGGCGATTGGAGAAAAGGTGCCGGTTGTTTTTACCGGAGGAGGAAACCCTCTGCCCGTATTTCCTTATCTAAAGCAGGCCGGAATCAAGGTTGTCCCGGTGGTCCCTTCGGTGCGACTGGCTCAAAAAATGGAACAGAACGGGGCGGATGCGATTGTGGTTGAAGGAATGGAGTCGGGAGGACACATCGGAGAGAATTCCACTTTCTGTTTGATTCCTCAGGCAAAAAAAGCGGTTCAAAACATTCCTCTCGTCGCTGCCGGCGGTATTTTTGACGGAACCACCTTTGTTGCTGCTTTGATTTTGGGAGCGGACGGAGTCCAAATGGGAACAAGATTCCTGGCCTCCCAAGAGTGCCAGATTCACGAAAATTACAAAAAAGCGGTTCTTGAAGCCGGCGACGAGGATATAGCGGTAGTGGCAAGGTTCACCGGCCATCCTATTCGGGCGATAAAAAACAAACTAGCGGAGAGCATTAAAAAAATGGAAGAAAAGAATCCTTTTCCGGAGGAGATAAAAGCGGAAAGATTTGCCGGAAACAAGGGCTCGGCCAATGTTGACATAACGCCTCTTTTGTGCGGCATTTGCGCCGGAAGTATAACTGAAATAAAAAACGTGAAAGAAATTATGGAAGAAATGGTCAACGATGCTTCCAAAATATTAAAAGAAGACGAACGTCTTTTATTATGAACAAACTCCTTTCCATTGCCGCCAAAATATTTCTGGCGCCGATAGTAAGCGTTGTCTTCGTTAAGGAAGCCAAGGGTTTGGAGAATTTCCCTAAAACCAATTTCATTCTCGCTCCCAACCACCAGAGCTATCTCGACATCATTGTCTGCGCCTATCTTTGCGTGCCCAGAAAATTCACTTTTATCGGCCAGGTGGACAAAGGTAGGGGAATAATAGGACTTTTAAGGGACGCCCTTTATTCTCTGGCCGGGGTCATTCCCTTAAACAGAAAAAACGAGAGTTCCAAAAAACAGGCCTTTGCCAAAGCGGTCAGGGCCATAAAAAACGGATATTCCCTGATTATTTATCCCGAAGGAAAAAGGTCTGAAACCGGAGAAGTGCAAAAAGGAAAATGGGGCGTGGCCAAACTTTTTCTCCAAACCGGCGTTCCTGTTGTTCCTTTGGGAATAACCGGGGCTTTTGAGATTATGCCGCCTCACGGAAAAACCAAAATAAAAAGAGCCGTCAAGCTTAATGTCGGAAAACCGATTTTCTTTAAAGAAGCTCTGGAAAAAGCAAAAAATTTGAATGAGGGTTCGGAAGAGTATAAAAATCTTTGCATGGACATTACCGATAAAATAATGGAAGACGTTAAGAAATTGGTTTATGAAAATTAGAAAAATCGTAATCGCCAACAGGGGAGAAATCGCTTTGAGAATTATCAGAACCTGCAAAGAAATGGGAATAAAAACCGTTGCTTTGTGCCCCCTGCCCGGACAGGAGAGAAATTTCCTGGAAACCAATCTGGCCGACGAATATTATTTCCTGAACGAAGAGGGCTCGGCCGGCTACCTTAATCCGAAAAAAATAATTGAAATCGCCAAAAAATCCCGGGCCGACGCCATTCATCCCGGCTACGGATTTTTGTCCGAAAACTGGAGGTTTGCCCGCCTCTGCCAAAAGAAAAAAATCCGCTTCATCGGGCCCAATTTTTATACCCTAAAAAGCTTTGAAGACAAAATAGAGGCGAAAAAAATCGCCAAGAGGCTGAACATTCCCACCCTGCCCGCTTCGGACAGCATCAAAACAAAAAAAGACATTTTCAAGTGGGCGGTAAGAATAAAGCCTCCCTTCATTTTCAAAGCCCAGCGGGGAGGGGGAGGCATGGGCATAAGGGTTATTGACGACCAGACCAGTTCCAACGAGCTTTTGGGAGTGACTTTGGGCATACAGAGACAACTGGCCGCCGGTTTTTCCGATTTCGATTTCTTTTTGGAAAAATATCTTCCCGAAGCCAAACACATTGAATTTCAAATCCTGGGCGACGGCAAAAATTCCGTTCATTTGGGAGAAAGGGACTGCACGGTTCAAAGGAGATTCCAAAAACTTTTGGAAGAAGCTCCTTCCGTGTTCTTGGATGAAAAAACGCGAAGAGAAATGGGAGAACTGTCCGTAAGGCTGTGCCAGAAACTGAAATACCAGGGAGCGGCGACGGTTGAATTCCTGATGGACCGCCACCATAATTATTATTTCATGGAAGTCAATCCCAGGATTCAGGTTGAGCACCCGGTAACCGAGGCGATAACCGGCATTGACATCGTTAAAGAACAGATAAGAATCGCCCAGGGAGAAGAATTGTCAATTTCCCAGTCTGACGTGAATCTCAACGGCTGGGCGATTGAAGCCAGAATCAATGCCGAAGATCCTTTAAAAAACTTTCGGCCCAGTCCGGGAAAAATAAAAAAATACATTCCCTCCGGAGGCCAGGGAATTTTCGTCCACAGCTTTCTGCACGACAGTCAGGAGATTTATCCTTTCTTTGACTCTTTGCTAGCCAAGATTATCGCTTACGGAAAAACCAGAAAAGAAGCCGTGGAAAAACTTAACAGGGCCTTGGATGAAACCGTCATTGAGGGCGTGGCCACCAATATTTCTTTCTTTAAAGCAGTCCTTAAAAACAAGAGTTTTTTGAGCGGTGATTTCTACGCCAATTTCATTGAAAAAAACGGCGTTTTGAAAGAATTAATCTGCGCCCCGCCCTCAAGAGCAAGAAAACTTTCTGCCGAAGAGCTGACTGACGAAGAAATAGCCAGCATTGTTTTTCAGATATATAAGAACATGAAAGGCCGGGAAGCGAACAGGGGATCCGGCTGGACGATGTCGCAAAGATTAAAAATGTAAGCACATGACTTTGAAAATAACCATTAAGGGAAAAGAATACGCGGTTGATATTTCAGAAGAGCACGGGGGAAAAACAAAGGTCAAATTGAACGGCCGGGAATTTATTTTCGATTCTAATTCAAAAGAAACGATAACGGAAGGACCGCTGAGGATTTCCGATTTTGATTCTAAAAACCCCGAGAAAGAAATCAAAGCACCGCTTAACGGAACGATTTCGGAAATTTTCGTAAAGGAAAAAGACGAAATTAAAAAAGGCCAGAAGATGCTGACCCTGTCGGCCATGAAAATGGAAAACGAAATCGTTTCCGAAGCCAACGGAAAAATTAAAAAAATATCCGTCCAGAAGGGCCAGAGCGTAAAAGAAGGGGATGTTCTAATCAGCTTATTATGATTTCCATAAAAAGATTCAAGAAAATTTCTTCAACCAATGAAAAAGCGAAGGGTTTCAAGCCCTGGACGGTTTTGGTCGCCGAAGAGCAGGATTCTGGATACGGCCGGAAGGGAAGCCAATGGTTTTCCCCCAAAGGAGGCCTGTATTTCTCCCTGGTCCTGCCCAAAAGCGACATTCACGATTTGCAAACCCTAACCGTTCTGACGGGCTTTGCCGTTGCCAAAACCATCAAAGACAACTTCAAGCTTGAGCCCCTGATAAAGCTTCCCAACGATGTTTTGATTAATGGAAAAAAAGTTTGCGGCATATTGACGGAAAACATCATCGGCAAAGAAGTAAAATTCTCGGTCATCGGCATCGGGCTGAACACCAACACATCAAGCTTCCCTCCGGATTTAAGAGAAAGCGCCACTTCTTTGAAATTGGAATTAAAAAAAGAGGTAAATAATGAAAAAATCATGAAAGAAATCGTTTCGCAATTAGAAAACCAATTAAAAACAATCATATGAACCTTGAAAAAGAAATTGAAAAATTGAATAAAAAATTGGAAGAACTAAATAATAAAGGCCTTTCCCAGGGCCAAAGCCAGAAAGGAAAACTGACGGCCAGAGAAAGGATAAACCTTCTTCTGGACGAAAACAGCTTTACGGAATTCAACCCGTTGGCTGAAAGCCGATTTTCAGATTTTGAAATGGATAAGAAAAAATTGCCCGGAGACGCGGTAATCACCGGCTTTGGGAAAATCAGTGGCCGCTCCGTCTATTTATACAGCCAGGACTTTTCCAAAATGGGCGGCTCGCTGGGAGAAATTCACGGAGAAAAAATAGCCAGAGTAATTGATTCTGCCTTGAAAACGGGGTGTCCGATAATAGGCATCATTGATTCGGGCGGAGCAAGAATTCAGGAAGGAATAGCCAGCCTTGACGGCTATGCCAAAATTTTCAAAAGTATGGTCCGGGCTTCCGGAGTCATTCCTCAAATCAGCGTCATGGCTGGACCCTCAGCCGGCGGCGCTTCTTACGCCCCGGGTCTTTCCGATTTCATTTTCATGGTTCAGGGAATATCGCAGATGTATATCACCGGACCGGAGGTGATTAAAAAAGTAAGCGGAGAAGAAATCGGATTTGAAGAGCTGGGCGGGGCTCAAGTCCATGCGGACAAAAGCGGCTGCGCCCATTTCGTTTTTGACAACGAGAAGGATTGCTTTTCCGGAGTGAAAAAACTTCTGTCCTATCTGCCCCAGAACAATCTGGAAGACCCTCTGGGCCAGAAAAATTATCTGACCTGGACTAAGGGAGAAGAGGGGAGAGAGAAGCTTTTGGAAATCGTTCCCGAAGAGCAGGAAAAGGTTTACGACATGAAGCTGGTGATAGAAGAAATATTCGACAAGAATTCCTTTTTTGAAATTCATTCCCGCTTTGCCGCCAACGCCGTTGTCGGCCTGGCCCGGCTCTCCGGCAATGTCGTGGGAGTAACGGCCAACCAGACAAAGTTTCTGGCCGGGGTTTTGGATATCGATTCCTCGGATAAAATAGCCCGCTTTGTCAGGTTCTGCGACGCCTTTAATCTGCCCGTTATCAATCTAGTGGACACCCCGGGCTACCTTCCCGGCACTTCCCAGGAGCACCAGGGAATAATACGGCACGGAGCCAAGGTTTTGTACGCTTATGCGGAGGCGAGCGTTCCCAAGATCAGCTTGATTATGAGAAAAGCTTTTGGCGGAGCATATATCGCCCTTTGCTCCCGCTATCTCGGCCATGACAAGGTTATTGCCTGGCCCGGAGCCCAAATTGCGGTTATGGGCGCGGAGCAGGCGGTGAAAATAATCTACAAGAAACAAATAGCGGAAAATCCAAACGTTGAGAAAGAAAAAATTGAAGAGTTCAAGAAAAAATTCCTCAATCCTTTCGAGGCCGCTAAGCTGGGACAGGTTGACATGATAATCGACCCCAGGGAAACCAGACTGGCTCTAATCAAATGCCTAGATTCCCTTTTAACCAAAAGAGAAGAAAGCATTCCCAAAAAGCACGGTTTAATGCCATTATAACAAATATGTGTTTAACCAAAATAATCGCCACCGTAGGCCCTGCGATTGACAGCACGCCGAAAATCATTGAAGCAATTGATGCCGGTGCCAGCGTTTTTCGTTTTAATTTGAAGCACAGCGACACGAATTGGCACAGCAACTGCATAGCAAAAGTAAAAGAAGCTTCAATAAAAACAGGGAAGCCGGTGGCAATACTTTTAGACCTGCAGGGGCCGGAAATACGGGTGGGACAGTTGAAAGATTCCGAAATCTTTGTTGAAAAAGGACAAAAAATAATATTTACTCAAAACAATAATTTATCCGAACCCGATATCGTCATAATCCCGATTTCTGGAAATCTGTTTCTGGGAAAATTCTCGTTGAAAAACAATTTCTTCCTGGATGACGGACGCTTGGAATTTAAAATCGTTAAAAACAATAAGGAATCTTTATTGGCCGAAGCTGTCAGGGAAGGAGTCATTAAAAGCCACAAAAACATCAATTTCCCCGGAATTGAAATTCCCTTGCCCTCGCTGTTGGTCAAGGACATAAGAGACCTGTCTCTAGCCTCAAAGCATGAGGTTGATTTTATCGCCCTTTCCTTTGTAAGAAGAAAAAAAGACATCGAACTTTTGAGAAAAAGGTTGAATAATTCAAATTTAACCTCCAAAATTTTGGCTAAAATCGAAACCCGAGCCGCCCTTCATAATTTTGAAGAAATACTCAATTCTTGCGACGGAATAATGATCGCCAGAGGAGACCTGGGAGTTGAAATTCCCTTTGAAGAAGTTCCGTATTATCAGAAAAAAATAATAAAAAGGTGCGTTGAGGTTGGAAAACCGGTGATTACCGCTACGCAAATGTTAGAAAGCATGACTTCGAGTCCCTTTCCAGCAAGAGCCGATGTCTCTGACATCGCTAATGCAATTTTGGATTATACAGACGCTATAATGCTTTCAAAAGAAACAACTATTGGAAAATATCCGATAGAAGCAATTTCAACAATGGAAAGAATATGCAGCTTCTGGGAGAAAAAAAGGTCTCCGGTTAAAAATTTTCATTTTGAATTGAACCACCAGACCGCTGCCATTGCTTTTTCCGCATATAATTTATGGATGAGTTCTTTCTGCCAAAAACAAAACGTAAAAGCATTTGTCGTTCTGACAAAAACCGGCATGACCGCTAAGTCTCTTTCTAGGCTGCGCCCCAATCTGCCGATCATAGCATTGGTTGAGGATAAAAAGACAAGAGAGCAACTATGTCTTTCTTACGGGGTGACTCCGATAATTTTTGAAGACGATTTATACAAAAAAAGGGACAGTTCGGACATAGAAAAAATATTGTCTCGCATAAAAGAAAAGGGTTTTGTCAAAAGCAAAGACAAGGTTATTATTCTTTATGCGGAAGACTGGGGTACTCCAGGCAAAACAAATGTTGTTAGAATACAAGAAGTCCCTACTTGACAGAAATTATTTGTTATTATATAATATGGACAGTACCTAAGAGGTCCTTATAATGCAAGAAACAATTACCCGGATGACGGAGAAAGTCGTCGAAAAAAAAGAAGTCCTGCTGTATCTTCTTGATGCAAAAGTATACGGACATGCTTTCTGTATCGCGAAAAATGTAGCCATGGAGGACTGGCTTGTCGGCGAGATTAATGCCCGGATAGAGAATCTTGTTTCTCGTGGCGAAATCCGCGAGGCCAAAATTTTCCTCTTTGAGGTGTGCAAGGCAGTCCAGTCGAGAAGAAACGAGTTCATGGAAACGTTCTCGGAATGCGTGGCAAAACACGTAAAACCAAAGGCAAGCTTTTAAAGCTTCCTTTTTATTTGACAAATGAAAAAGTTATGGGATATAATGGGGAAGTAGAGGGTAAGACCCTTTATTATCAATAATGTTATTAGTCGCACAATGTACCTTAAGCGACGCTAAACACATGCAAAACTCGAATAAACCCATAATCAAGCATATAACCGACTTTTTGGATTATTGCGAGATAGAAAAAGGCCTTTCTGACAATACCCAGAAGAACTACGGCCGCTATCTCAAAAAATTTATTGACTGGCTGAAATATAATAAGAAGGAAAATATAAAACCTCACGAACTTTGCCCAGAAAACATCTGGAACTACAGATTGTTTCTGGCCAGATACAAGAACCAAAAAAGCGTTCTTTTGTCAAAATTGACTCAAAACTACTATTTAATAGCCTTACGGGCCCTTTTGACTTATTTTGCCGACAAAGACATCGTTTCTCTGCCGGCTGACAAAATACAGCTTCCCAAAGATGCCAAAAAGGAAAAAGTCGTCAAGTTCCTGAGCTTGGACCAGATAGAAAAACTGCTCCTTGCCCCTGATATTGAGAGTGTAACCGGCTTAAGGGACCGGGCCATTCTGGAGACCTTGTTTTCCACCGGATTGAGAATAGCCGAGCTTATTGCCCTTAACAAAGAGCAGTTCAAGAACCTGGAAAACAAGAAAGACCTGGAGTTGAGTATTATTGGCAAAGGAAAACACCCCCGGGTCGTATATTTCTCGGAGAGGGCCCTTTCTTGGGTCAAAAAATACCTTAAAACGCGTGATGATGATGAAAAGGCCTTATTCATACATTACAGGGCCAGACAGGCCTCAGAAGGCCGTTTAACGCCTCGTTCCGTGCAAAGAATCGTTAAAAAGTACGCCACTCTGGCCAATGTCCCTTATTTTACCACTCCTCACACCTTAAGGCACAGCATGGCCACAGACCTCCTGAACCAGGGGGTTGATTTGAGGATAATTCAGGAATTTCTGGGCCACCGGAACATCAGCACCACGCAAATCTATACCCATGTAACCAATAAAAGGTTGAGAGACGTCCACAGGCAATATCACAGCGGTAAAAACCTAAAACAATGAAAACTCCCCTTTTTTCGTACGACTATATTTCAATAAATGTCGCACAATATGTTGACAGGCATTCTTGTTAAATGCTAAAATATAATCGGTACCTTGGAGGAGGTGAAAATAAAAAAGTTCGGTGCATTCCCGAATGGCAGAGCAACAACTCTGGCGACGCTGTAAACAGTTACTCCCCCTACAGTCTATCCAGATAAAAACCGAAACAGTAAAGATTTGCGAACAAACACACTGCCGTCTCAAGGCAGAAATCCCATTTTATCCTCCTTAACCATGGGAGATTCAAACGAATCTCCTTCTTTTTATTTTACAGCCTTTAATAATCGGCTGAACTCGCTTACCCTCAAAGAAGCTCCGCCCACCAGAACTCCGTCCATTCCGGCGCCAAACAAAAAAGAAGAGACATTTCGGGAATCAACGCTGCCGCCGTAAATAATTTTTACGCTTTCGGACGCCCTGGCTCCATATTTATTGTTTATCAGTTTTTTGATGAAAATTTTAACTTCCTGTATCTTTTCCACTGGAGCGAACTTGCCCGTGCCAATGGCCCAAACCGGCTCGTAAGCCAAAACAATATTTTTGACTTTGTTTTTGGCCAAGCCGCCCAACCCCTCCCCTATCTGCCTCTTGACGATTTCAAATGTTTCGCCGTTTTCCCTTTCCTCTTTGTTTTCTCCTATGCATAAAATGGGAATTAATTTTTCCCGAACCGCTGCTTTTATTTTTTTATTCACAATTTCATCACTTTCATTGAACAACACCCTCCTCTCCGAATGGCCGACAATCACGTAGCGCAAACCAATGCTTTTCAGCATGGCCGGAGAAACCTCTCCGGTAAAAGCTCCTTCTTCGTAAAAACAATCCTGGGCGCCGAGAGAAAAAATGCTTTTCAATTGAGGAATAAAAACAAAAGGAGGACAAACAACCAATTCAACGCTTTTCGGAACTTTGTATCCTTTTAATATTCTTTGGGCTTCTTTTATCGTTTTTGGATTACTCTTCCAGTTGGCGACGATTAAAAATTTCATAAGGCAAAATTATTAAAATTAATTATTCCCAAGCTGAACAAAGTAACGATAATTCCGGCAATGACCACTCCCAGAAAAATCAGGGGCAGGGCCCTGGAAAAAGGAATGTTAAAGAGAAAAGCGCAAACCGAACCGGTCCAGGCCCCGGTCACGGGTAAAGGAATGGCCACGAACAATACCAGAGCCAGCTCTTTTGATTTATTAAACCTTTCGCCGTGCTTTCGTCTCGTCCTTTCAAAAAACCAGCTGATAACCTTTTTGAATAAAGGGCTTTTGGAAGAAAAATAGTCAGAAAACTTTTCCAGATACAAAAGAAGAAAAAAACAAGGAATCATGTTGCCCAAAATTGAAAAAAAGAAAGCCGAATAAGGGCTCAGATGGTATTGAAGCAAGGCCACGGGAATGGCTCCCCTCAGCTCAATTATGGGAGACATGGCGATTAAAATTGTTTTTATTTCTTCAAACATGCTTCTTCTTTCTTAAAAGCATCGCCTGCTCTTCGGGAGACATGGTCAGAATTTCTATATTGGCTCCCATTTCAAATCCTGCCAGCTTGGATAAGCGGGGAAAGAAATTCCAATACCAATGAAAATACGAGAAACACTCGCTCTCGCTGCAGGGCGCGGTATGCAAATAAAAATTGTAAGCGGGCTTGCCCAGCACTATTTCATACCTTAGAAGTATTTCTTTGAACATTCCCGCCAGATTCTTTCGCTCTCTTTCCGAAATTATTTCAAAGCAGGCAGAATGTTTTTTGGGAGAAACGATTACTTGGAAAATAAACTTGGGGGCGAAAGGACAAAAAGCGATGAAATCCTCGTTCTCAAAAACAATTCTTTTTTTGTTTCTCTTTTCCGTTTTATTGATTTTGCACTGAAGGCACTGTTTGTTCTCTTTAAAGTACTTCTGAGAATTTGAAAGAATGGTTTTAAATTCTTTGTCAATCAAAGGAGACGTCAAAATCTGGGAATGGGGATGTTCTTGGCTGGCTCCGGCTTCTTTGCCGTAATTTTGGAAGATTAGAATATACTTGACGAAATCGTATTTGCTGAGCTCAAAATACCTTTCTTGATAGCACTTGATTACTTCTTCAATCCTGTCCAGGCTCAGATGCGACAAGGGCTTATTGTGCTCCCTGGTCACCACCACCTCGTGAAATCCTCCTGATTTTATCTTTAAACGAAATCTGTCTTCGTTTTCTTCTTTTGTTTTGGTGTCGGGATAAAAAACAGGATATTTATTGGGAAAAACCACGGTCGTCCATTCTTT
This sequence comes from Patescibacteria group bacterium UBA6805, assembly GCA_002452735.1. Lineage (GTDB taxonomy): Bacteria > Patescibacteriota > Minisyncoccia > Minisyncoccales > Minisyncoccaceae > Microsyncoccus. The sequence goes on from DKFD01000001.1 coordinate 17,008, forward strand.
TAAATCGTGCACCTTTTGTCCCTTGTTAAAAATCAAAACCGGCTTTCTTTGCGTCCCAATATTGCAAAATGGGCAGGTTTTTTCTGTTTTGGATTTCTTCCTCCGCTGGGGAGCGATAACCACCCAGTCGTCGGTCAATAAATCGTATCTTAGTTCTGACTCTTTTTTCATTGTTTACATCTTAGCACTTTTTGTTCTTTTTTTCAAAAAAAGACTCACTTTTGGGGTGAGCCGTTGGAAATAACCACTATGCAGTCTCTTTTTTGGCAATGGATTGCCTGACTGGATTGCCTAAGTGGCGGATCCATGGTCTTTATTGGAGAAAGAGGGGGTTGTCCTGATTTTATCCTCTGATCATTCAATGATTGCCACAAATTCTTCTCTTTCGTAGTAGATACTGGTTCTTCTGTTTTCATCTAGATGTCCTCCTAAATAAATTTGTAAAATTGCCTCTTTTATTATATCTTTTCCGCATATTTTGTCAATTCTCGGTAAGGACCAGAGACCCATCTTTAACCACTGCCACCATATGCTCGAAATGAGCGCAATAAGACCTGTCTCTGGTTATGTAGGAATAACCATCTTCGCCCTTCTTGACCCGGCAGTCACCGGCGCAAACCATGGGCTCAATGCAAAACACCATCCCTTCTTTTAAGACTTTTTGAGAATGTCTTTCTCCGAAATTCATGACGTCCGGCTCCTCGTGAAGGTCTTTGCCGATGCCATGGCCGCAGAGTTCCCGCACCACCTTAAAGCCCTGACCCTCAACATATCTTTCTATTGTTTCTCCGACATCGCCGAAAGTGTTCCCGGGCCGCGTTTTCTTTATGGCTCTTTTCAGGGCCTTTTTAGCCACCCTGACCAAACGCTGAACTTCCGGGTCAACCTCTCCGACCAAAAAAGTCTTGGCCATATCCGTATGAAATCCGTTCTTAAGGTTGGGATATTTTTTGGAATCAATCTTTCCCGAAACGAATTTTTCCAAAAGAAAAAAAATTCCCAAATCCAAAGTCAAAATGTCTCCGTTTTTCAAATCTCTTTCCCCGGGAAGGCCATGAACGATTTCCTCGTTAACGGAAAAACAAAGACAAGATGGAAATCCATCTTTGTTCTTGAAGCTGCACTTACCACCGGCTTTAGCTATCAATTGCCCGGCTTTTTTTTCCAAATCGCAACCCTTGAGCCCTATTTTGACTTCTTTGCCCAATTCTTCTAATATCCCGGCCAGTATAAATCCGCCTTTTCTCATCACCTCTATTTCCTCCGCTGTTTTAATTGGAATCATTAATATTTAAGGCCTTGAGAATGTCTTCAAAAACTTTCTCTATTTTTTGCTCCCCGTTTATTACAATCAACTCTTCTTTTTCCTTGTAGTGGTCAATGACCGGAACCACTTCTTCCTGAAACCAGGCCAGCCTCTTTTTCACTCCATCAATTTCGTCATCCGGCCTTTTAAGCAATTCTCCGCCGCACTTGGGACATTTTTCCATGCCCTCTTCAAAAATGAGAATCTCTTTGCACTGAGAGCAAATTCTTCTCTTGTTAATCCTTATGATTACCTCCTCGTCGGAGATGTCAACCAAAAGAACCTTTACGTTTTTGTCCCATTCATACCACTTCAGGGCTTCTTCCAAAAGATAGGCCTCTTTGATTTTTCTCGGTGAACCATCAAGAATCACGCCCTTAAAATCGGGTTTCTGTTTAAACTCTTCAAAATTTTTCATCCAAAGGTGAAAAATGACCGGCGTAGCCACTATTCCCCCGTCGTCTATTGTTTGAGATATTTTATTGCCCGTAAAATCGTTTATCTTTTTTCTTTCCCTCAACAATTCCCCGCTGCCCAAATAATCCAAGCCCGTCTTTTGTCTCAAAAGCTCCACTTGGGTTCCTTTTCCGGAACCGGACTTGCCAAGGAAAACAACAATGGAAGGATTGTTTTGCATATTATTAAACGTCATATTCTCTCATCTCCAATTGGGCGTCGATTTGCTTCATCGTCTCCAAAGCAACACTGACAATAATCAAAAGAGACGTTCCTCCTATCAAGAAGGAAAACTGCTGCACTCCGGTAAAGGCCTGTATCACCGAAGGCAAAACAGCAACCAACCCCAAGAAGGTGGCGCCTATCACCAAAACCTTGTTTAAAATGCTCTTGAGATAATCGGCCGTATTCTGTCCCGGCCTGATTCCCGGCACGAAACCGCCCATTTTTTGAAGATTGGAAGAAATGTTCTTGGGGTCGAAAGTAACGGCGGTATAGAAAAAGGTAAAAACAAAAACCAAAATAAAATACAGCGAGCCGTGGATAAGCGGATTCTGAATAATGCTGGACAGCCAGGCAAGGTGGAAAAAATTGGCTATTATTCCCGGCAGCATTAAAATGGCGATAGCGAAAATAATGGGAATCACTCCGGCCGGATTAATGTTCAGGGGCAGATAAGTGGAAGCCCCGCCGTAAAGCTTGGTTCCCCTCACTCTTTTAGCATAGGAAACTGGAATATTCCTTCTTCCCTCGTTAATCAAAACCACCCCGGCGATAATTATTAGGGCTATAATAAAGAAAAAGGCGTAATGAAAAATCTGAGAACCCTCAAAAGATAAGAGCATCTGCTGGATATTGGATGGGAAATCGGATATTATCCCGGCGAAAATCAAAAGGGAAACGCCGTTGCCTATGCCTTTTTCAGAAATCAATTCGCCCAACCACATTAAAACCAGCGAACCGCAAGTAATGCTCAAAACCGCTGTTATGGTAGTAAGTAAAGACAGGTCGCCGATAGCACCCTGGTTTTTCAAAAACATCAGCATGGTAAATCCCTGAAGAGCGGCCAAGGGAGCGGCGGCAATACGGGAGTATTGATTGAATTTCTGCCTCCCCTGCTCCCCTTCTTCTTTGTAAAGCTTCTCGAACTGAGGGAAAATCAAAGTCAAAAGCTGGAAAATAATCGTAGCGGTAATGTATGGTCCCAGGCCGAGCATGACAATGGAAACCCTGTCCAAAGCTCCCCCTGTAAAAAGATTAAGAAGCCCGAAAGCTTCGTTTCTAGCGAAAAATTCTTTTATCCTTAAAATGTCTATTCCGGGTACGGGAATATTGGCCATTATCCTGAAAACCACGAAAATTCCCAAAACAAACAATATCTTATTTCTCAAATCCCTGGCCTTAAAGATATTGATGATTTTTTTAAACATGATTTTTCAAAAATTATTCTATTTTTCCCTGGGCTTTTTCTATTTTCTCTTTGGCTTTCTTGGAAACCTTGCATTCTTTAACAGTCAGAGATTTGCTGATTTCTCCGCCTGAAAGAATCTTAACCAAAGGAATTTTGCTCCCTGTCGCTCTTCTGATTATTTTTTTCTCAACCAAAATTGAGGGGCTGACAATATCGCCCGCATTAAACTTCTTTTCGAGGACATCCAAATTAATCACAGCCGTTTTCGTCTGGACATTGAACCTGTATCCTCTTAACTTGGGATATCTCTTAATCCATCCCCTGATCAGCGGCTTGAATTTGGCACCGGCTCTGGACTTCTGACCCTTGTTTCCTTTGCCCGAATAAGTTCCTTTCTTTCCTCCCCGGCCGACTCTTTTCTTGGCCTTGGACTTAGTCTTTGGTTTTAATTGATGTATCTGCATTTTATTTTTTTAACATTTCTAAGGCCTTCATCGTGGCTTTCGCGTTATTGAGCTTATTTGTGGTTCGGCTTAAAATCTTGGAAGAAATGTCCTGAATTCCGGCCAAAGAGCAAACGACTCTTACGGTTCCCCCGGCCACCAAACCTCTTCCCTTTTTCTGGGGCTTTAATAAAACCTTTGCCGGCCCGAATTTGGCCTGGACTTCATGAGGAATTGTTCCCTGAACAACGGGAACGTCTTTAAGATTTTTCTTGGCTAATCGGGTCGCCTTGTCCACCGCTTGGGAGACATCAATGCCCTTGGCCACGCCGATGCCCACCTTGCCTTTTTTATCGCCCGCCACTATCACTGCCCGAAACTTAAGGTTTTTTCCTCCGCCGGTCACCTTGGTCACCCTGGCCAAATCCAAAAGTTTTGATTCAATCTCTTCTTTTTCTTTCTTAAATTCCTTTACCGGTTTTCGACTAAACTCTTTTTTCATGATTTGATTTTAAAATTTAAGGCCGGCTTCACGGGCTCCCTCAGCCAGAGCCTTGATTCGGCCGTGGTATTTATATCCTCCGCGGTCAAAAACCACGCTTTCAATGTTTTTATCTTTGGCTTTTTCCGCCAAAAGGATTCCGACCCGACGGGCGATGCCTGCTTTCTTGTCTTTGGATTTTTTCCCCAAATCCGAATAATCATTCACCGCGATTATGGTCCTGCCCTTGTCGTCGTCTACAAGCTGGGCATAGATGTGATTGCTGGAGCGAAAAACGCAAAGTCTGGGTTTTTTGGCATCCCCTTTTATCTTCGCCCTCACTCTTTTATGCCTTTGTATTCTTTTGCTCTTTTTTTCCAACATGTTTTAATTATTAACCGCCGGCCGCTTTCTTGCCAAGCTTCCTTTTAATTACTTCGTCAACATACTTGATTCCCTTGCCCTTATAGGGTTCGGGGGGCTTGATTCTCCTGATTTCGGCCGCCATCTGGCCCACCAATTCTTTGTCGATTCCCGAAACGATGATAATATTTTTTTCAACACTGAAAAAAATTCCTTCTTTGGCCTCAACTTTTATTGGATGACTGAAGCCGACGTCCAGAAAAAGGTCCTTGTCCTCGATCCTCGCCTTGAAACCAACCCCGTTAATCTCCAGCCTTTTATCAAAACCATTGGTTACCCCCTCAATCATGTTAAAAACGAGAGTTCGCATCAGCCCCCACAAGGATTTCGTTCTCTTGTCTGATTTGAGCGGGGAAAAGTGAATTTGATTGTCTTTTATCTCCACTTTTATTTCCGAAGGAACTTCCAAAGACAACTGACCCTTGGGACCTTTTACTTCCACTTTTCCGTCGGTTTCTTTTACTTCCACTCCCGGAATTATTAAAATTGGTTTTTGGCCTATTCTTGACATGTTATTGTATTTCGCAAATTAATTCTCCGCCGATTTTCATTTTTCTCGCCTCCGCATCCGTCATCAGTCCCTTGGAAGAGGAAATCACGGCCAAACCGTGGCCCGACCTTACCTTATTAATATCCTTGACCTGCTTGTAAATTCTCTGACCCTGCCTGGAAATCAGCTTAATCTTGGAAAAAACCGGCTCTCCCTCCTCGTTGTATTTCAAATTCAAAACAATCCTTCTGGCCGAAGCTCTTCCTTTCTTTTCAACGTCTCCGACAAGCTCCTGCTTTTTAAGAAACTCCAAAATACTGAACTTAAAATCAGAATAAGGATAAATCATCACCTGTTTTTTTGAAACAGCGATGGCGTTGTTTATTGAGCTAATCATGTCTGCAATGGGATCCATAAGCGTTAAATTTACCAACTACTCTTCTTTACTCCTGGTATTTCTCCCCGATTGGCCATTTCTCTGAAGCAAATTCTGCACAAGCCGAATTTTCTGATATATCCTCTTTTTCTTCCGCATCTAAAACACCTCCTTACCGTTCTGCTTGAAAATTTGGGTTTTTTTGCTGATTTGACTATTTGCGATAATTTCGGCATATTTTTGACTTTAACTTTTCTTCATCGGAAAGTCAAGAAGTTTGAATAATTCCAGTCCTTTTTCTCTTTCTTCGGCGTTGGTTACGACCGTAACTTCCAGGCCCAGAAGAATCGGCGACTTTTCGGGAGATATTTCCGGAAAAATAATGTGCTCTTTTATTCCGACATTCAGATTGCCGTTTCTGTCAACGGCTTTGAGGGAAACCCCCCTGAAATCCCTTGAACGAGGCAAAACGATGTTAATCAATTTCTCTAAAAAGTCATACATTTTCTTTCCTCTTAAAGTTACCTTGGCTCCGATAATGTTCCCTTCTCTTAGCTTGAAGGAGGAAATAGATTTCTTGGCTTGCGTTAGAACGGGCTTTTGGCCGGACAGCAAAGCAAGGTTTTCGCCTACGTATTCGTTAAATCTCTTCTGCTCGTCTTTGGTTTTCGCCGAAACCACCCGGCCGAAACCGGTGTTGATGACAACCTTAACTATTTTGGGAACAGCCATCCTGTTTTTGTATCCGAATTTTTCCTGCATCTTCTTTATCGCCTCTTTTTCGTATTTTTTCTTTAATTCCGACATGTTTTTATATCTGAGCGCCGCATTTTTTGCAGACGCGGTATTTTTTATCGTCATTAACCTCGTAGCCGATTCTCACCCCTTTTCCGCACTTGGGACAAATCAATTTTGCTTTGGATAAAGGAATCGGCTTGGCTGTCTTTATTGTCTGGCCCTTTTCTCCTCCTTTTTTAGGACGAACGTGCTTCTTGACCAGATTTACACCCTCAACCAAAATCTTTCCCGCGGCCGGAATCGCCCTAAGAACCTTCCCCTTTTTTCCTTTGTCGTCTCCGGAAATTATTAAAACCTGGTCGTTCTTTTTGATTTTCATACTAAATCTTTAGTCATGGTTGATATTTTTTCGAATCCTTTTTCCCTCACCTCTCTGGCCACGGGACCGAGGATTCTCGTTCCTTTCGGCTCCTTGCTCGTTCCCTCAAGAATGACAATGGCGTTGTCGTCGAATCTAATGTAGGTTCCGTTCTTTCTCCTTTTGGGCTGCTTCTGCCTTATCAAAACCGCTCTCACCACCTGATGCTTCTTGACCGATTTTCTGGGCTCGGCCGACTTGACGGCCACCACAATTATGTCTCCTAAAGAAGCGTACCTTCTTTTGGTCCCGCCCAAAACACGAATGCATTGGGCAATCTTCGCTCCGGAATTGTCAGCCACCTTTAACATTGTTCTTGTTTGTATCATTTTTTTGTTTTCTCAATTACTTCCCAGGTTTTGTCTTTGCTTATCGGCCTGCATTCCTGAATTATCACTTTTTCTCCGGGATTGAAATCGGCGCTGTTTTCGACATGGGCTTTGTATTTTTTATGCACCTTATACCTTCTTTTGTAAATGGGGTGCTCTTTGATTCTTTCAACCTTAACCACGACGGTCTTCGCCATTTTATTGGAAACTATTACTCCTTGTAATTTTCTTTTGGGCATATTATTTTTGATTTAAAATGGTTAAAATCCTGGCAACATCTTTCTTGTTTTCCTTAATTTCTTTGACGTTCTTAATGCCGCCTCCGGCAACTTTAAAACGGGCTTCCTCGATTTTCTTTTTCTTTTCTTCCAAAATCAGCCTCAATTCCTTTTCGTTTTTGTCTTTTAATTCTTTCGTTTTCATGTTATTGCTTTTTAACGAATTTTGATTTTAAAGGAAGTTTGTTCCCTGCTTTTTTCATGGCCTCCCTGGCATCTTTTTCATCGATTCCCTCCAACTCAAAAAGCATTCTTCCGGACTTGACGGGAAAAACATAGTGGTCGGGAGAGCCTTTGCCTCCGCCCATCGGAACCTCTTGGCCTTTTCTAGTTATCACTTTGTCCGGGAAAATTCTAATCCAGAGTTTTCCTCCTTTTTTCAAGTAGCGGATAATGGCTCTTCTGGCTGCCTCTATCTGGGCACTGGTTACCCATTTGGAACCGATCGCTTTCAACCCGAAACTGCCGAAACTGATTTCCGTTCCCCTGGTTTCAACATCTCTCTTGATTCTTCTTCCTTTCTGATGTTTTCTGTGTTTTACCTTCTTTGGGACAAACATAAAAATTATTGATTAAATTTTTCGCCCTTGTAAATCCAAACCTTGACGCCGATGATTCCGTAAGTGCAGCGCGCTTCGGCCAAGGCGTAGTCTATTTCGGCCCTGATGGTTTGCCTGGGCAATCTTCCTTTTTCCAGGCATTCTTTTCTGGAAATTTGCACTCCATTCAACCGGCCGGAAATTTCCACCCTTACTCCTTTCGCTTCTTTGTTGGCCATCACTTTTTCAATCGCCTGCTTTATCGTTTTTCTGAAAGGATTTCTCTTCTCGATTTTCTGGGCAATCCACTGTCCAACCAGCTCGGCCGAAGTCCAGGGATTGGGAACGTCTTTTATCTCTATTTTAACTTTCTTGGAAAAATCCCTCAGTTCTTTCAGGGTCAGCTTGTTCTTTTTGAACATTTCTTTTAAAACGGCCAATCGTATCTTTTCCGCCCCTTCTCCTCCGCGGCCGATAATCAAGCCCGGCCTGGCCGAATAAATAACAATGTTAATCTTGTCGGAAAACCTTTCAATCTCTATTTTTTCCACATTCAACTCCTTGAGCTTGGTTTTAAGAAAGCTTCGGATTATGAAATCTTCCTTAAGGTTTTTCTTCGGGTCTTTTCCGTAATATCCGTGGGACAACCAGTCAGCGATTCCTCTTATTCTGAACACTTTTGGATGGACTTTATGGCTCATTTCTTTTTCTTTTTATTCTCTTTGATTTCGTCCAGAACCAAAGTAATGTGCGAAGACCTTTTCTTTAGAACATCGCCCTTTCCCTTGGCTCTGGGTAAAATTCTTTTCATTGAAGGGCCCTCGTCAACCGTGATTTTGGAAATAAACAGCTTGTCGATTTTTCCCGAAGCAGACTTGGCGTTGGCTAAAGCGGAATTCAACAATTTAAGAATGGGCAGGGCTCCTTTCTTGACGACAAAACTTAAAATGGCCTGCGCTTCGTCAACCTTCTTTCCTCTTACCGCATCCGCCACCAATCTCACTTTCCTCGGCGACACATGTAAATATTTCAATTTAACCTGATAAGCCATAATTATGTTTTCTTTTCTATTTCTCTTTGCATCTTGCCTCCGTGCCTGGAAAATTTGGTAGTCGGCGAAAACTCTCCCAATTTGTGCCCGACCATTTCTTCGGTTATCCTGACGGGCACAAAATCCTTGCCATTATGAACGGCAAATGTGTATCCTATCATCTCGGGAGCGATTGTACAAGCCCTTGACCAGGTCTTAATGGGCCCGTCGTCGGCTTTCTGCTTATTCACTTTTTCCATTAATCTTTGGTCGATATAAGGACCTTTTTTCAAACTTCTTGACATAAGCCTATTTTCTCTTCTTTTTAATTCTTCTTTTAACTATTAATTTGGTTGTCCATTTATTTTTCCTGGTTCTGACTCCCAAAGCATGCTTTCCCCACGGGGTTTTGGGATATTTCAAGCCAATCGGCGTTCTGCCCTCTCCTCCTCCGTGAGGGTGGTCGCAGGGATTCATGGCCGTTCCTCTGACGTGAGGCCTGATTCCTTTTTTTCTGCTTTTGCCCGCTTTTTCCCAGCGGATGAATCTGTGTTCGGGATTGGAAACGCTGCCGACGGAAGCATAGCATTCTCCCGGTATTTTCCTCACCTCCGAAGAGGGCATTTTAATATTGCCGTATCCGGCGTCATAACTCAGAATGGTGGCCGCTGACCCGGCTGAACGGACTATTTTCCCTCCTTTGTCCGGCTCCAGCTCGATGTTGTAAATCATCGCGCCTTCGGGAATGTTCTTCAGTTTCATTCTGTTTCCTGGCCTGACTTCAGTTTTCGGAGAAGCGATTATCGTATCTCCCTCTTTCAAGCCCTGAGGGGCAAGAATGTATCCCTTTTCCTTGTCTTCGTATTGCACAAGAGCGATGAACGCGGTTCTATTAGGGTCGTATTCCAAAGCAATGACTTTGGCCGGAATGTTCCTCTTTAATTGCTTAAAATCAATTAAGCGGTACAGTTTTCTTGCTCCGCCACCCCTGTGCCTGGAAGTGATTCTGCCTGAGCTTCCCCTGCCTCCGCTTCTTTTCAATCTTAAAATCAATCCTTTCTCGGGTTTTTTCTTGCTCAATGATTTTAAGTTTTCCAGTTTCTTTTTTCTAATCATGTTATTTTCCCGTTATCTCTATGCTTTGTCCTTCTTTTAATTTCACCATGGCTTTTTTGTAACCACTGACAAATCCGCTGATTTTTCTTCCAGAGAACCTTTTCTTTTTAGGAACGTTCACAATTCTCACTTTTTCCACCTGAACCTTGTATTGACCCTCAATCGCTTCTTTAACGTCTTTTTTGTTGCAGTCTTTGTTGATTTTAAAAGTATAAAAGTTGGCCTCGGAAAGTCTGGCTGATTTTTCCGTAACGCAGGGATTCCTTAAAACTCCGAAAGCGACCTTCGGCTCTTCTTTTACCTCCTGTTTTTTTGAAACTTTTTTAAGGGCCATAACTATTCTCTGGTTAACAATTTTTTAATCTCTTTCAGACAATCTTCGGTTAAAACAATTTTTTTGGCGAGCAAAACGTCAAGACAGTTCAAATCCTTAAACTGAATCGTTTTAATTTTCGGGATATTCCTGAAGGCGAGAATGGCCTTTTTGTCCATCTCTTTCAGAGCAATAAGGCAATTTTGGTTTAAAAGGGAATTTTTTTTCAAAAACTCGGCAGCCTGTTTGGTCTTCATGTCTTTCAAGTCCATATTATCAACCACGACAAGATCGTTATTCCTTTTTTTCTCGGACAAAATCATTAAAAGAGCTTTTCTTTTGACGTTTTTCGGTATTCTTTTCTGAAAAACTTTTTCATTCCTGGGACCGAAAGCGACTCCGCCCCCGACCCAAATAGGAGAACGAATCGAACCGTGCCTGGCCCTGCCCGTGCCTTTCTGCTTCCAGGGCTTCTTTCCTCCTCCCCTCACTTCTGACCTGTCCTTGGTATGGGCGATTGTTTGCCTTCTGTTCGCCATTTGCGAAACAGCCACCTGATGGACAAGATTAGAATTGAACGGATAAGAAAAAACGTCTTCCGGTTTTTCCTTTTTAATTGTGGCTGTTGTTTTTTTCATAGCTCCCTGATTTCCAACAATGTTCCTCTTCTGCCCGGAACCGCTCCTTTGACGGCAATCATTTTGTTCTTTTTGTCAACCTTTATCACTTCCAGATTCCTCACGGTAATTCTTTCGCTTCCGGTTCTTCCGGGCATTCGCCTTCCCTTAATCACTCTGCTCGGAACACTGCATCCGATCGAACCGATAGTCCTATGTTCGTGCTTTACTCCGTGAGAAGCCGTCTTTCCGGCAAAACCCCATCTCTTAACTCCTCCCTGAAAGCCCTTTCCTTTGGAAATACCCGATACTTTTATCTTGTCTCCCTCCTTAAAAACATCTGATTCAATAACGTCGCCCACCTTGAACGAAGATTCATCCTCACACCTGAATTCTCTCACGTGCCTGAAGGGCGGTTTTGTCTTTTTGATTTTTCTTGCGGGTAGTTTTCCAAACCCGATTTTTATGGCCGCGTAGCCGTCTTTTTCTTTGGTTTTGACCTGAAGCACATCGCATCCCAGGGCTGAAATCAAAGTAACGGGGACAGCGTTCCCTTCTTTATCGTAAATCTGGCTCATTTCAATTTTTTCTCCCAGCATGCACTTCATGGTATTGTAATAAAAAATTGGGCACCAGCCCAATAATTAGACTAGTCGACTTGAAATATTAATTTAATAGTATCTTTATGCTGCATCAACAATTTACAAAATACTTTTAATCTCCGTATCCACGCCGGCCGGCAGGGTCAAAGACTTCAAGGCCTCAACCACTTTCTGGTTGGGAATTAAAATATCTATCAATCTCTTGTGGACCCTCATCTCAAATTGCTCTCTTGCGTTCTTGTGGACGAAAGTGGACCGGTTTACCGTGAACTTGCTTATTTCCACGGGCAGAGGAATGGGACCGGTCACCTTCACCCCGCAACGCAAAGCAATATCAATGATTTGTTGGGCGCTTTTATCAATGACCTTATGGTCATAAGCGCGCAACTTGATTCTTAATTTCGGCGCTGATTCCTGTTTTGTTGGTTTTTTAAGAGCAGCTGGCATCTCTTTTCAATAAAAACTACTTGATAATCTTGGTAATCACTCCGGCTCCGACTGTCTTTCCTCCTTCACGGATGGCAAAGCCCTGTTTCTCCTCCATAGCTACCGGCACAATCAATTTAACCGTAACATCGACAGTGTCTCCGGGCATTACCATTTCCGTCCCCTGCTTCAAAATAACATCTCCGGTAATATCAGCCGTCCTGACGAAAAATTGGGGCTTATATCCCGAGAAGAACGGCGTGTGTCTTCCGCCTTCTTCCTTGGTCAGAATATATATCTGTGCTTCAAACTCGGAATGAGGAGTAATAGTTCCGGGCTTGGCCAAAACCTGCCCCCTTTCAATGTCTTCTTTTTTCAATCCCCTCAAAAGAACGCCGACATTGTCTCCGGCTTTTCCCTGATTCAACGATTTGTTGAACATTTCCACGGAAACGGCCGTTGTCTTCTGGGTCGGCCTTATTCCCACCACCTCTATTTCCTCGTTGGCGTTAACGATTCCTCTTTCAATTCTTCCTGTAGCCACCGTACCTCTTCCTTCAATCGAGAACACGTCTTCAATGGCCATAAGGAAAGGTTTTTCAACATCTCTTATCGGTTCGGGAATATAGTCGTCGAGCTGATCGATTAAATCAAAAATCGGCTTGATGTTAGGGTCATCGGCTGAAGTAGCTTCCAAGGCCTTGAGAGCAGAACCCCTGATAATCGGAATTTGGTCTCCGGAAAATTCGTATTTCTTCAAAAGCTCTCTTACTTCGCCTTCAACCAAATCAATCATTTCCGCATCCTCAACCATATCGCACTTGTTCAAAAAAACGATAATGGAAGGCAAGCCAACCTGTTTGGCCAAAAGGATGTGCTCTCTGGTCTGGGGCATGGGGCCGTCAGTGGCGGCCACGACTAAAATCGCACCGTCCATCTGAGCCGCACCGGTAATCATGTTCTTGATGTAGTCAGCGTGTCCAGGACAGTCAATGTGGGCATAATGCCTCTTGTCCGTTTCATATTCAAGGTGAGCGATATTAATGGTCACTCCTCTTGCTTTTTCCTCGGGGGCTGAATCAATTTGGTCAACAGACCTTTCTTTTACTTTACCACCCTTAAGAGCCAAGGCATGCAAAATAGCCGCGCTCAAGGTGGTCTTGCCGTGGTCAACGTGACCGATGGTTCCCACGTTCAAGTGGGGTTTCGTTCTTTCAAAAACTTCTGCCATAATTTTAATGATACAAACTGCGTAAAGTCGCGAACCTAAACAATCCACAACTCCGCATTCATATTTTTAACGTTTATTATTAACAATCTTTATTTTAACCAAAAATCAAAAAAAGTCAACAACTAGAAAGGCAGGTCATCGATTTTTAACGGCTCCCCCTCCAATTCTTCAGGCACCTCTTCTTCGGTTTTAATCTCTTCTTTGATGCCCTTGATTCCCTTTAATTTCTTGTATTCCTCGTAATCAAGCACGATTAAGGAAATTCCGTCGGGGTCAACGATGATTACCTTGGCTTTTTCCTCTTGTATTAACTTTTTAATCTCGTTTAAATTCATAAAAATGTCTTAATTATCTTCTTTTTCCTTCGATTATCTCCTGGCTGATGCTTGAGGGAACTTTTTCATAATGACTGAATTCCATGGTAAACGTTCCCCTGCCTTCAGTCAAAGACCTTAAAGTGGTGGCATAGCCGAACATCTCGGACAAAGGAATCTTGGCCTCAATCACTTTCATGCCCGCCCTGTCCATGGTTTCTTCTATTTGACCTCTTCTGGCCGATAAGTCGCCGATAACGTCTCCGAGGAAATCGGCCGGAATCACAACCTCGATTTTCATAATCGGCTCCAATAAATGCGCCCCGGCTTTCTTGGCCGCGTCCTGCAAAGCCATTGAAGCGGCTATCTTGAAAGCGATTTCCGAAGAATCAACTTCATGAAAAGACCCGTCGTAAAGAGCGACCTCCATGTCAATCATGGGATAGCCGGCCACCACGCCCTTGGCTATTGCCTCTTTTATTCCTTTCTCCACTGCCGGAATGTATTCTCTAGGAATGGTTCCGCCCTTGATCTGGTCGAGAAAAACAAAGCCCTCTCCTCTTTTCTTGGGCTCAATCCTTATCTTGACATGGCCGTACTGACCCCGGCCGCCGCTTTGTTTGATGTATTTTCCCTCGGCCTCTGATTTCTTTTCAATGGTTTCCTTGTAAGAAACCTGGGGTCTGCCCACATTGGCTTCCACCCCGAATTCTCTTTTCAAACGGTCAACAATAATGTCCAAATGAAGTTCTCCCATGCCAGATAAAATGGTTTCTCCGGTTTCCGAATCGGTTTCCATCCTAAAGGTCGGGTCTTCTTCCTGAAGCTTTCTTAAAGAAACCGCCATTTTCTCCTGGTCTGATTTCGTTTTGGGCTCCACCTCGATGGAAATAACCGGCTCGGGGAAAATTATCTTTTCCAAAACAATCGGGGATTTCTCGTCGCACAGAGTATGGCCGGTGGAGGTTTTTTTCAAACCAACCACTGCCACAATGTCTCCGGTAAAAACTTCTTCCACTTCTTCTCTTTCATTGGAGTGCATTCTCAATATCCTTCCGATTCTTTCTCTTTCTCCGGAAGTGGTATTAAGTAAGTATCCGCCTTTTTTGAACTGGCCGGAATAAGCGCGTAAATAGGTTAGAGTTCCCACGAAAGGATCGGTAGCTATCTTGAAAGCGAGAGCGCAAAAAGGTTCTGCGTCGTCGGCCCTCCTTTCGATTTTCACGTTTTCATCATTGGGGTCAGTACCTATCACCGCGGGAACTTCTATGGGGCTGGGCAAATAATACACAACCGCGTCAAGCATCAACTGCACTCCTTTATTTTTTAAAGATGACCCGCAAAGAACCGGAACCAGTCTGTATTCAATGGTGGCTTTCCTTAAAACCGCCCTTAATTCCTCAGGGCTGATTTCCTTTCCTTCTAAGTATTTTTCCGTCAGGGTTTCGTCTTCCCCCGCTATTTTCTCAATCATTTTCATTCTCCATTCCTCGGCCACGGACTTTAATTCTTCAGGAATATCGGCCTTAACCACGTCTTTACCCATTTCTCCTTCAAAATTTACCAGCTTCATTTCAATCAAATCGATGACCGAGCTGAAATTGGCTTCTTCTCCAATCGGGATTTGTATGGCCACGGCATTCTTAGTCAGCTTGTTCCAGATAGACCCCAGGCTCTTCTCAAAAGAAGCTCCCAATCTGTCCAGCTTGTTGATGAAGCAAATCCTGGGAACGTGATATTTATCCGCCTGCCTCCAGACCGTTTCCGACTGGGCTTCCACTCCGGCCACTCCATCAAACACAACCACTGCCCCGTCCAAAACCCTCAAACTTCTCTGCACTTCTGCGGTAAAATCAATGTGTCCGGGTGTATCAATGATGTTTATTCTGTTCTCGTTCGCTTTGTTCTTTTTTAAGTAATCTCCGGGAGACCAGAAACAGGTTGTAGCTGCGGAAGTGATGGTAATTCCCCTTTCTCTTTCCTGCTCCATCCAATCCATGATTGCCGCCCCCTCGTGAACCTCCCCGATTTTATGGGAAATGCCGGTGTAAAACAAAACTCTTTCCGAGGTGGTCGTTTTCCCGGCGTCAATGTGGGCAATAATGCCGATATTCCTGTATTTTTCTATAGGATATACTCTGGACATAATTTTTTACCAGGCAAAATGAGCAAAAGCTCTGTTGGCTTCCGCCATTTTGTGGACGTTTTCTTTTTTTCTTACCGAAGCTCCCCTGTTTTCCGAGGATTCAATCAATTCCTCGGCTAACTTTTCTTTCATCGCCCTCCCCTTTCTCGCCCGGGAATTGGAAATAATCCACTTCATGGCCAAGCTTAATCTTCGGCCTCCTTTTACCTCTATGGGCACCTGGTAGGTTGCTCCTCCCACCCTTTTCGGTTTAACCTCAAGAAGCGGAGAAACGTTTTGAATGGCCAGCTTGAAAACCTCCAAAGGGTCTTGTTTTGTTTTCTCCCGGATAATGTCAAAAGCGCCGTAAACAATCTTTCGGGCTATGGTTTTTTTTCCTTCATGCATCACCTGATTAATGAATTTGGAAACCATTAAATCGTTATAGACGATGTCAGGAGCAATAATTTTCTTTTTAAAGTCTGCGGCCATGTTTCATTATTTCGGTTTCTTGGCACCGTATTTACTTCTCTCTTTTTTTCTTCCCTCGACTCCGCCGCAATCGTATGTTCCCCTGACAATATGGTATCTCACTCCGGGTAAATCTTTTACTCTCCCTCCTCTCACCATGACGATTGAGTGCTCCTGCAAATTGTGGCCCTCTCCGGGGATATAGGCGGTAACCTCCATTCCATTGCTCAGCTTGACCCTGGCTACTTTTCTCAAAGCCGAATTAGGCTTCGTGGGCGTGGTGGTGAAAACCTTCAGACAAACTCCTTTCTTGAACGGCGATTCATAGTCCTTGGGCTTATTCTTCAAGGGGTTGAAACCAAAAGACAAGCCGGGTGCCTTGCTTTTCTTTTTTCCCGATTTCCGTTTTCTTTTGATTAGCTGATGAATCGTGGGCATAGGGTCAATAAAAAAATAAAATAAGCTTTTTGCCTGAAATAAAAATATCAGATAAAGGGAAAATTGTCAAATAAAACAAGCGGAAAAGAAAGGCTCTTCTTGTAAGCACCCCCCCATGCGGTTCGCTTTACTGGGCGTAAAGCTTAAGCTTGATTTGGAAAACCTCTTCCTGCACTTTCATCATATTCGTCTCCAAGGCCTCAATCCTTTTTTCGTTATAGATGGCCAGTTGATACAAAGAATAGCTTGCCAAAAGAGCAATGCCGATAATAAGAATGGTTTTCAATAAATCGTATTTTTCTTCGCTCATTTTTTTAAAATTATTATTATTTGATTTTAACCTTTATTTATTGCGCTGTCCATCCCCCGTCAACGAACAGAATCGTTCCGGTGACGAATTTTGAATCGTCCGAAGCCAAATAAAGCGCGGCTTTGGCGATGTCTTCGGGTTCGCCCATGTGCCCCAAAGGAGTGCTTTGTTCTATTGGGGACTTGAACTTCGGGTCGTCTGTCACTGCTTTGGTCATTTGGGTTTTAATGAATCCGGGGGCAATGGCATTGACCCTGATTCCGCAAGAACCCAAATCTAAAGCACCTGCCTTGGTTAACTGGTCAACTCCCCCCTTGGAAGCGGAATAAGAAACTGAATTTTTAAAGCCGACCGTTCCCAATATGGAGGTCATATTAATAATAGACCCTTTTATGTTGTTCTCCTTCATATATTTGGCGGCTGCTCTCAGGCCGTAGAAAACTCCGGATAAATTAACGGCAATTGTCTTATCCCACGTCTTGTCGTCAGCGGAAACAACATCTCCGGCTGTGCCGATGCCTGCGTTGTTGACCATGATGTCCAGGCTTCCGAACTTATCCACTGCCTGTGTTATCAGATTTTCCACTTCTTCTTTTTTGGAAACGTCGCATTTGACGAAAATCGCCTTTTCTTTATCGGGAACCGGAGATTCGTTAATGTCGGAAAAAACAACAAGAGCACCTTCTTTTAAGAACTCCTCGGCAATGGCCTTGCCGATGCCCGAGGAAGAACCGGTAACGATTGCTATTTTGTTTTTCAGTCTCATAAGTAAATTATACCACTTATTTTTTATTTCTCCAATAGTCAATACATTATACAATGAAAAAAGAAAAGAAAAAAGGGGGTTGATGCCCCTAATAATCATTTTGCTTTAACCTTCTCATCAATGCAGGATTTCTGATCTCTTCATCTCTTAAAACATTCATTGCCTGCTGAAGGCGGCCTTGATAGACGTGGAGGGAATCATTCTGGTCAATAAGCCTCCCGATCCGGCAATCGTTCGGGAAAAATACTTCCGTGTTCAGCGCTGGGACAATGCCGATTTCGTTGCCCGGGAGAGCATCAAGAAGGTCTCTTGACCTCCAGGAAAGATGCACATCAACCGTTTTCGGATGGTAATACCTGATCCATACCCTCTGGAAACAGGGCGGCGATTCGTTCTCCATGTCAATGGCCGGAGACCAAGTAATGGCCTGATGCCTGTTGGAAGATATACCGGATTTGATTGACTTCGCGAGCAATTCCCTTAGCTTTGAAAGCTGGTCTCCGTGAGTGTCAATTAGCCGTTCGATATATACATAGGAAAACCTGTGCTTGTCGTCCGGCGGAAGCTTTCGGTATTCTTCATACCATGCCCTGTTGAACTCGTTGGTATAGGCCGCGAGCCCTCCTTTTTTAAGCCCGAATCCGGGAGGAGCAATACCGGCTTCAATTTCAGCAATGGCTGGTCCGGTTAAAATTATTGTCTGGGCCGTATCTCTGGCTTTCTTGGGTTCTTTCTCGGAACCAAAGGTGATGTCCTTCCCGTAATTGACCACGTTGTAAAGGGCTTCAATCCAGGCCTCGCCAAAGCTTTCGCTTCTGACTTCAAAATAGGGTGCTGTTTCAATTTCCAAGAACAATCACTCTCTCCTGTCCATCTCTCTTTTGGAAATGAACTGAGCTTAAACTACTATAAAACCCTGTTTTCGTCAAACGAGAAACTAAACCAAGGGCAGGCCGGTGAAAAGATAAAAAATCTTTTCGGTAAGACGCAGGACAACCGACAAACCATTGGAAAAAATAATGAAGATGAGAATGAAAAACCCGAACTGGGTCAGAAAAGATTTAAGCCACGTAAATCCTTCTCCTAAAATATCAAAAAGGATATGCGAGCCGTCCAAGGGCGGAATGGGAATAAGGTTGAAAATCGCCAAAACGATATTGTAAAAAACAACTATCTGAAAAAATTGGTAAAAACCCAAAGAAAAAACAGGAAATCTTATAAGCATGCTGAAGATAAAGGCCACGAACAAATTGGCGGCCGGACCGGCCAGAGAAATCTTCAGCGCCCCCCATCTTTTGTCCCGGATGTTGTAAAAATCTATCGGAACCGGCTTGGCCCAGCCGACTATCGGCCCCCTTCCGCCGGTAAAAACTAACAAAAACAAAGGAACCAAAAAAGAACCTATCGGATCAAGGTGGCTCAAGGGGCTCAAACTCAATCTGTTATTCTCCTTGGCTGTCGAATCCCCCAAATAATAAGCAACGCTACCGTGGGCAACCTCGTGGATGATAATGGAAAAAAGAATAACCGCCAGCCCCAGGATTGTAAACAATAAATCCATATGCTTAGATATATACCATAAATTGAAGAGCCTTGCAATTATTATTTTTTCTGCTAATATACAAGCATATGGAAAAACAATGCACTATTTGCGGAAAATCCTCATCAATGGGCGGGCACTATAAAAAATTGATTTCGAGATATAATCCCTCCCCCAAAAAAAGAAAGTACCCCAATCTTCAATGGGTTCGCGTTCCCTTGGAAACAATTCAAAAAAAATACAAAGAATTTGCCGGAAAAAGAATTTTAGCCTGCGCAAAATGCATCAAGGCCTTGGCGAAAAAGAAATAATTTTATTTCGGGCTGTCGTATAACGGTATTATTTGCGCATGGGGTGCGTAAGACCTGGGTTCAATTCCCAGCAGCCCGACTAATTTTATCCTCTTCTGAAGTTTGTGAAAAAAAACAGCCAATTGTTTCTTGGGGGAACAATAATCACGCTGGTCGGAGCCGCCCTATTTTTTATCAGCCTTTAATTGATATCGTATTTTCACCTTGTCCCCTGCTTTGATTCCGTATTTTGATACGGTTCCGGCCCCAACCTCTATTACTTTGTCAATTTCCTGAGCCGGTTTAAGAGTAGTAATTTCTCCCTGCGTATACAAAGGAACGTTTTCTTTTATCTCAACTATGTTTTCGCCTTTGACCCATAAAATGTCCAAGGAAAATTTCATTTCTTTCATCCAAAAAACAGGTTTCCTCGGACTTAAAAAAACAAAGAGCATTCCTTTGTTTTCTTCCAAATAATCTCTCTGGCTTAATCCTTTTCCTGTTTGTTCGGGGAAAAAAGCAACTTCGGTTTCAAAAAAATAATCACCGATTGTTATTTCCGCATTCAGTCCGGGGAAAAACAAAGAACCGAAAACCAACAACGCTGCCGTTAATAATATGATTCTCATGTTTTAAAGGGATGATTAATAATCTCGTCGAGATTGTCGTCCGGCGCTGACTTAACCCGATGCTCAAAACCGCATTTGAAGCAACGATAGTAAATGACATATTCCCGATTTTTTGCTTCAATGCCGATGGGCTCCATCAGACCGCTGCAATCGGATTTTCTGTCGCCCGGATTAACATCAACGTGTTTGGACCACAAGCACCCGGGACAATGGTCGGTATATCCGTTGCCCCTTACTTCTTTGCCGCAATTCTCGCAAATGAAATCTTCGGTTCTCTTTTGAAATCTCTTTCTCTGCATAAATGGTGGGCATGGTGGGAGTTGAACCCACACGAGTTGCCTCATACGCTCCTGAAGCGTACGCGTCTGCCAATTCCGCCACACGCCCTCAATTTAGATAATAGCAGAATAAAAACACCGTTTCAAGCGGTGCTTTCCCGTTGGCTTAATGGCCCTATCCCCTTCAAAAAGAATCCGTGGATTCCTATCGTGGGTGCCACATTCAACCGCCACAGCAGTTGAAGATTATAGCCCCCAATTTGAAAGGTGTTCGGAATTTTTTGAATGATAGGGCCACCATAATCATACTATAATTTCAAGATTTCAACAAGTTGTTTTATCATGGCCACGACCACCGGAGCGGCCTGCAGGCTCACGCATTGGACGCCCTCATCATCGGCCACTATCCACGGCTCTTCAATCACCTCAACCTTGTCTCCTTCTCCCTTGAAGGAATAGGCCGGGGTCATTTCATAATCATCAACATAGTCCCTGGCCGTATCAACCGGTATGGCATTCCTTAAAAGCACCTTGGGAATGCCGTAAAGAGAAAAAGCTTTTTTGATTATTTCTTCGTCTGTCAATAATCGCTCCTTGATGGGCTCGATTCCTTTTTCGTCCCCTTCTTTCATAACCATTCTCCCTCCCCGGCATCCCGGCTCGTCGCAAATCAAATAATATTCGCTCTTTTCCTTGTCATGGCCTATCTTTGAACTCGGAAGAAGCTTCAAGCTCCTGGAAGCATCACACCGGGGACAAATCCTTCTCCATTTTATCCTTTCGTTAATTACATTCATGGGAACGTCAATGAGAACGAAAATATCCGGGTCTTCCCTGTACTCGACCAAATCCCTGAAAAACAGAGAAAAGTTAACCTGGTCCAGATTTCTGGGAAAACCGTCAACAAGAATGACCTTCCTTTTCCTCTTTGATATTTCTCTTTTAAGCAGGGCCAAAACCAATTCGTCGGGCAAAAGTTTCTGAGTGCTTCTGCTTTCCAGGCTGTTCATGATGTCGTCCAAAGAATGGAGGCCCCGGTAGTTCTTTTCCAGAAACTCCCTTAATTCTGCTCTCTTTTTGTCGTCCTTTACCTCATTATCCAGGGCTCTGACCATGTCTCCGACGGAAACATGCTCAATCTTATCTCCCCCCACCACTTCGGCGAACATTTTGGAATACGTTCCTTTGCCCGAATTCTTCTTGCCCAAAAGATAAGCGATAAAAGTGTTTTCTTTCAAATAATCTTTCAGCTTTTCCGCTTCAGCTCCGCATTTTAACTTAAAATATTCCTCTCTTTCTTTCGGGTCCGAAAGATTGAATTTTCTGTCTTCCCCCATTTTGGTTTTGAAAATTGGAAAGTTCATATGTCTTTTTTCTTGGTTATTATCTTCAAATTTCTTCCGTCGGAAACGATTTTAACGTCTCCAACAATATCGTTTCTTAGTGTTTTAATACCAAAATTTTCGAGCCTTGTCAAAACTTCTTCCGTGGGATGGCCATAAGAATTCTTTCCCACCTGGATAACCGCCACCCGGGGAGAGGTTTTCTCCAAAAACTCCGAAGAAGTGGAGTATTTGGAGCCGTGATGGGCGACTTTCAAAACATCAACATCAACGGCTACTTCGTTTTCTTTTCTGGAAGAAATGTCGCCCGTGAAAAGAAAAGAATTGTTTCCGTAGGTCATTTTTAAAACAATCGAGCTGTCGTTCATGTTTTCCGATTCTCCCGACAAAGGATTTAAAATTTCAAAGAAAACGTCGGAAGCTGATAATCTCGAGCCCCGCAGAATCCTCGCCCCCTCTTCTTTAAGCAGGATTTCCCATTCTTCGTTTTCCCCCAGGCCGCTCCACAGGACGTTCTTTACTTCGTATTCTTTCAAAACCTGCAAAAGACCGGTAATATGGTCTTCTTCAAGATGGGTCAGAACAATCAAATCAATTGTTCTGTCCCAAAAAGGCATCTCTTCCACCAGCTTTTCAATAATCCTTTCCCGGTCAGGTCCGCCGTCAATCAAAATCTGATGCTTAAAAGGGGTTTCAATGAATATGGCGTCTCCCTGGCCCACGTCAAAAAAAACGACCTCAAGATAATTATGGGAAAAATGCAAAACAACTGCCCAGGACACGAGGTTTAAAAAAACCAGGCCGAAAAGAATTCCCCAAGCCTTCTTGTTCACAAATTTTTGTTTAAAGTCTTGATTAATTTCCCGGAATCAATTCCGTATTTATCACAAACTTCCCCCAACTCAAGCTCTCCCGCTTCAAACCGGGCAAAAGGACAAAAAACACAGGGCAATCCCTGCTCCATGAGGATTTTTTCCGCTTTTTTGTTCTTCAACAATTTGTCCAGCTTTGTTTTCTTGGTTATCTTCATATTATTATTCCTCCCCCCAAAAGCTCGTCTTTTTGGTAAAAGACGGCTGATTGGCCGGGAGTTATCGCCCTTTGAGGCTTTTCGAATTCTAAAAAAGTTTTATTGTCTTTTAAATAAACTCTGGCTAAAGTTTCTTTTTGCCCGTATCTTATCCTGGCCTTAACTTTGACGGGAATCTTGATTTTCCTGAGCCAGTTCACTTTTTTCAACTGCGTTTCTTTTCGGAACAGCAATTTCTCGTTCTTGCTGACAATCAATGTGTTCTTTTTAACGTCTTTTCTGATTACGTAATACGGTCCGCCGCCAAATCCGATTCCTTTCCTCTGGCCGATGGTGTAGAACCAAAGCCCCTTGTGCCATCCCAAAACTTTTCCTTTCTCGTCGACTATGGTTCCCTTTTTGGTTTTTAAATTCTTTTTAAAGAATTCTTCGGTTCTGCCGAAAGTGAAACAAATCTCCTGCGATTCGGAATAAGGGAAGACGGGAAAGCCCTTTTTCAGAGCTTTCTTCTTCACGTCTTGCTTGAGTAAATCTCCGATCGGAAACAAAGCTCTTTTTAATTTCTTCTGACTCAGGCGCCATAAAAAATACGTCTGGTCTTTTATTTTGTCTTCGGCTTTCAAAACTCTGATTTCTTTTCCTTGCCTCTTAAGCTTCACATAATGGCCGGTAGCCATAAAATCCGGCTTAAGCTTTCCGGCTTTTTCAAAGAACAAGCCGAACTTAATCTCTTCGTTGCAAAAAACGCAGGGATTGGGAGTATTTCCTTTCTTCAGCTCCTCTAAAAAGCGGCTGATTACTATTTTTTTGAATTCTTTTTTTAAGTCAAGGACCATAAAAGGAATTTTCAGCAATTTAGCAATCTTTCTCGCTTTTTCTTCAGCCGCTCCTGATTGAACGATGAGGCGCATAAAAACTCCGGTCACTTCAAGGCCCCGGTCTTTTAAAATACTGGCCGCCATTCCGGAATCAACGCCTCCGGACATGGCCACGATTACTTTATCTCTCGTCGTCATCGGCCAATTCAGCTCCGTTAACTTCTTCAATCGCTTCGTAAGAGCACAGTTCTACTCCACCGCACTCTTCGGCCGCAGCCGAACTGATAACCCTGGCCTTGTTGTCGCTGTCCATTTCCATGCCCCGGGGGCAGACAGCGGCGCAAGTGCCGCAGCCAACGCACTTATCCCTGTTTACTTTGTATCTTTTCATGGCTATTTCTTGCATTTTTCAATTATTTCTTCTGCTTTCTCTTTTGGCTCAAAACCAACGACCTTTACCCATTTGTTAGGCTCCAATCTTTTGTAAATTTCAAAAAACTCCTGGATTTCTTTTCTCTGGTGCTCCGTTAAATCGGAGATGTTGTTGATTTCCTTGAATCGGGGGTCAATCTTATCGTCGGGAGCCGCAATTATTTTATAATCAATCCCGCTCTCGTCTTCCATGTTCAAAAGCCCGATAATTTTGACCGGAACGATACATCCCGGGAAAGTGGGACTACTGGAAAGAACCACGACGTCCAAAGGATCTCCGTCCTCAGACAAAGTATCCTCGATAAAGCCGTATTCAAAAGGAAAATGAACCGAAGAATAAAGAGCCCTGTCCAAAGCAATTTTATTCGTTTCTTTGTCCATTTCGTATTTATTGGAACTTCCTTTTGGAATTTCTATAAAAACATTTAATTTCATATTGTTTAAAATAATTATTATACTTAATTATATTATCTTAAAAGAATTATTAGTCAAGCTCTCCCAAATTATTAATTAATTGAGCGGCTCTTTCGGCATATTCCATGCTTAAGATGCCGCCTCTCACCAATAATTTATTTAATCCGGCATAGTAATTTTCACGAACCCGAGAAACCGGCAAAGATTCGCTATAAATGCGAACTTCGTCTATTTTGCCCCTGTATTCGTTTAAAGGAGCGCTGTTCCCCGAAGAAAACCCTATTTTAAAAGCACTCAAGCTTATATCCCCGACAAGAGAACTGATATCCGATGAATTAACCAAAGCCGTGTTAATATATAATTTTTGCCGCGCTGGCGTTACGTGCCTGTCAACGACGAAAACAATATTGTTCCAGAGTGTACCAAAAGAATAAGTGGAGGTCACGTCGATTCCAGTTGCATCGTTTCCAACTCTTGACACTATGGTATTACCATTGGCCCAAAAATGAAAACCTGAATTCCATCCAGTAGCTCCCTCTATAAAACAATTATAATCTCCCGCACTGTTTTTCTTGGCCCATAAATTTAAAGTAAAAGAACTCATTGCGCCAAGATTGCCGCAAGACAAATAGCCGTCGTTTTCCCTGTCAAAATCAACGCAGGAACCACTGATACAGTCCGAGCCGGACCTGATTGTCGGCGCCACGCCGCTAATCGCGCAATCTTTGGTTCCGAAACTATCTTTAATGTCGTCTATTGTGACGGGACTGCCGGCTACGGTCGGTCCATTAAACTTCCACTCGGAAACAAGGTTGGCCAGCAAAGCATTCTTAAGCGAAGAAGAAAAAGCCTGCCCCTTGGCAATCCTTGCCTTCTCCGAAACCCCGGCCATGGAAACGATAATGAAAGCGGAAATGATTCCGACAATCACGATGACCACCAGTATCTCGATTAAAGTGAATGATTTCTTCATATACATTACTCCGCCTTTCTTTTTCTCGTCATTAATTCTCTCAACGCAGCCTTGGGAGGTTTTCCGCGATAAATCACCTCGTAAACATTGGTTGCCAGGGGCATATCCACTTTGTATTTCTTGCTCAACTGATAAACCGCTTCGGCCGTAGTCGCCCCCTCGATAATCCCGTCAGTGGTTCTCAAAATTTTCTCCATGGTTTCTCCTTTGGCGATTCTTTCTCCAAAGGTTCTATTCCTGCTCTCGGGACTGATGCAGGTGGTGGATAAATCGCCCAAACCGGCTATTCCGGAAAAGGTCTTGCTCTTGGCTCCCATTTTCTGTCCTAAGCGTTGGATTTCCACAATCCCTCTGGTTAAAATGGCTGCCTTGGCGTTGGCTCCGAAACCCAGGCCGTCGGAAATGCCGGCCACTATGGCAATAATATTCTTTAAGGGGCCGCTCAATTCCACTCCCACGACATCGGAACTGGTATATACCCTGAAATACTCGGCGGAAAACATATCCTGCATCTTCTTGGCTGTTTGCTTGTTTTTCGAAGCCGCCACCACGATGGCGGGCATTTGTTTGGCCACCTCAACGGCAATGGTGGGCCCGGACAAAACAGCTGTCTGAACATCGCCCAATTCTTCTTTTAAAATCTCCGTCATCCTTTTACGAGTTTTTTGTTCAAGCCCCTTGGCAACGCTAATGAATATCTTGCCCCTTAAAGGAACTTTGGTTTTCTTCACCTTTCTCGCCACTTCCCTGAAAAACTTGGAAGGAATGGCAAAAACAATCCAGTCGCTTTTAGCAATGGCCTTGCTTAAATCTTTCTCAAAAACAATACCCGAGGGAATCTTAATTCCCGGAATATATTTTTTGTTTTCCCTTTTCCTGTCCATCAAGTCCAGATGTTCGGGAAAAGCGCTCCACAAAGACACATTGTGCCCGTTTTTGAAAAGCAAGATGGCTAGGGTGGTTCCCCAGGCCCCGTCGCCCAATATGGTGATGTTTTGTTTTTTCATTTGTCCGCTAAATTATTTTTAAATTGAACGACTCTTTCAATATATTCCGCATTTAAAATGCCCTGATTGGCTAACAGCTTATTCAAGCCGGAATAATAGTTTTGCTGAACCCGGGAAACGGGAATAGCTATATTGTATATGCGGATATCGTCAATAATACCCTGGAAATAAGCGCTCCCCCCTATTCTAAAAGCTCCGGACGGCACATTGTCGGTAAATTGGTCGCAATAACCAGAATATGCTCCGTTTGAAAAAGCTCCATCAAGATAAACATCGGGTGGCTTGTGCTGTAATCTATCGCAAGATCCCACGAAATAATGCCATTTATTATCTGTAGTATTGGAATTACTGTTAGCGGGGTGAACATATCGATAGATAAAACCTGCGGGATGGCTACTGTTGGTTACAATAAACAGTGAGTTAGCCGACGATGAGCGGGGTATTTGGAACTGTAATTCTAGACCGGTTATTGCGGCACTTCTTCGGAGACCCACTTGAATAGCGGTATTTCTTGCGGTTTTCCCCCAAAAACTAAAAGTGAAGCTATTTAAACCGATGGGAACGCTGTCCCCGCAATCCACGTAATCATCCGTGCCGTCAAA
>DKFD01000010.1 GCA_002452735.1 Patescibacteria group bacterium UBA6805
AGAACAAAGATTGCCTGTCGGAGCAGACGAGAATGTCCCTTTGTTTGAGGCCCCGCAAGAACCATTAACGGGTGCTGGTATTGATGTTGAACCGCTGTATTTAACGCTACAAGTAATAACCGGGGATGTTGTTGTGCCCGTTCCTTGGCAATCCCAACTCCAAGAACTAACTACAGATCCGGTATAATTGGTTTTTAACCAGCTAGATTTACCGACCTTACATCTTTCGTTCGGCCCGGGAGCGCTGCTTGTTTGATTGTTAGAAAAACTAGCACAAACAGGATAGGTTACTGAGTTTAAATAAGCACGGCAAGAGGCATTGGTTCCACCGTCTATTCCCAAACAATTCCACCTATAATCTTCAAAAGTTGAAGCCTCTGAAGCCGAAAATGTTCCCTGACTGCAAAGACCACTGGAGGGAAAAGAAGTAAAATAACCTGAATTGGCTGATCCGCACTGGCCATTAATCGCAGCAAAAGCTGAGTCGCCGCCAGTAAAAATAAAAACCAAGAATAATAATAAAAATAATGTCCTCTTGTTCATAAGTCTATGTTTATTTAATAATACTCTAAAGTTTTTATATAGTAACAGAAAAGAGGACTTTTGTCAAACGAATCTATTCTCTCTTTTTAACAACAGCTTGGTTGCCCCATCTTAACTCAATGTATTGAAAAATATTTAAATTATTCAGGTATTTATCCTGTTTCAGCACTATTTCCATTTTTTCAATCTGCCAATCAAAGTCATCGCTTAGGTTAAAAATGAAATCGCATCCCCTTACGTCCTCCAAAATAAATTTGTCCAAGAAAAGAGAGAAAAAATTCGCCTCCAGTCCATACCCTTTCATTTTTTCCTTCAGGAAAAGAGCGGAGCTAATCGCTTTTTCTTTGTTTAGACCACCTCCTTTTTCGTCCAGTAAAATCAAACTGTTGTTTTCTTGCCTTGAACATGGCCCGATAAAACTCCCCCTTCTGTCAACCAAAGAACAATTGTTATCGTCGCACCAAATTGCTGCTGGCTCTTTCTCTAAAATCTCCAAATAAACCAATCCTTTCACGTAATCTTTTTTAATGGCGACGCTTTCTATTTCCGGAAACCTTTCCATCAGCTCGCTTGATTTGCTCTCAAGCGAAACAAGAATGTTGTTTATAACGATTTCCCGGCCAAAAAACTCGAAAGAAGAAACAAACAATTCCTGGGCAACTTTTTTGATGTCTTCCTGGGAAACCGTTTTATTGCCGGCGACTTCCAGCCCCTTTATTCTCATGTCGGGAGAAAAATAGTAAAGAGCCGAGGCGCTCAAGGCGAAAGAAAAAACAATCAGGCCCAAGCCGAAAAATAATTTCTTCAAGAAACTCTTTTTGGCTTTTCTCTTTTTAATGCGCCTTCTCCTTTTCATAAATTTCTTTTTTTCTTTCTTAATTGCTCAAAAACAAAGACCAGCCAGTATTTCCAGCTCAAGGGATAGTCCTTGGTTTTAACGTAATCTTTCTCGGTGCCCCCGAATCCTTTTTTGAACAAAGTCAGCCCTTTCCAGGGATGATTGCCGTTTTCTTCGGACCGGGGAATAATTCCCCAAAAATTATACCTTTGGCAACCTCTCCTTTTGGCCTCTTTAATCGCCTCCCATTGAACAAGATAAGAAACAGGTGCCTTGGAGGGCAAAGAAGCACCCTGATGGTAAAAAGCCCTCTGGGAATGAAAAATTATCATGGCCGAGGACAAAACATCTTCATTGTGCTTTCCGCAGAATATCAAGGCCTGGTTGTCTTTGGAAAAAACTTCAAACTCTCTTTCCAGATATTCTTTGGAAAAAGGAACGAAAGAATGCCTTTTGGCCGTTTCCCAATATATTTCCTCAAAGCTCTCCAAATCTTCTTTTCTGGTGGATTTAACGACATGCACGCCCCCCTCCTTCTCTGCCTGACGGATAAGGTAGCGGGTCGTCTTCCTCATATTTTTTAACAATTCTTCTTCAGACAAGGTCAAATCCAACTCCCAGGTAGTCTCCGGGTGCATGTGCATGGGAGCGTTGACAAACCGGAAATACTCAAACAATTGGTTGTTCTCTTCTGTTCTTAAAAGCAAAGGAGCGATTCTTAAAAACCAAACCCCTTCTTTTTTCCCCAGTTGCTTTAAATGAAAAACAATTTTTTCCAAAACGTCTTTCTTTTTTTCTTCTTTCAAAAAAACGGGGCCGTGGGGCACGAAAAGGAAACTGCCTCTCCTGGCCTTGGTCCCGATAACCTGGAAAACCGCCAAAAGTCCGGAATTAAAAACTCCGAAACGCCAAACCTTGTTTCCCAAGAGCAGGTTGAACTCGCCCCAGCTCCAAGAATGGCAAAAAGTCTTTTCTTGGCACAAAAAAAGAAAATTCTCCCACTCTTCTTTGTTCCCTATTTCTTTGACCTCCATTTATTTAAAAAACTTCTTAATGTATGCGTCTCTGCCTTGAAGGGTCTTTAAAATATATTCTTTTACTTTCAACTGATCCCTAATGGAATTTTCCAGCTCCAAAGCGCAAAAATCGGAAAAAAGACCCAGAGAATACTTCTTTAAATAATCGAATTCCGGCAAGCTCTCAAAGCTGTGACTGTCGTATTTGAGTTTTTCATCCTTTCCGATTTTAAACTCTTTCTTAACCGCGCTTATATGATTGCATCTTACCGGAAACTTGTTCAAAAGAGCGAAATCGTGATTGAACTTTTCCAGGTTCGTTATCCGGTCGTTCTCCAAATGGGCGAAATCAAGGCAAATCCCCCCGAACCTTTTGATTTCTTTTTCATCAAATCCTCCCGCCGAAGTATTTTCTATGGCAATGATGCTGGCATATTTTATCCATTCAAGAGGAATAGGATAAACTTGGGCGGAATGAACGCAAAATATCTGGGTGTTGTATTTTTTGATGAAAAATTCCAATTCCTGAACCTCCATGTCTTCTCTTAAATGAACGAAAGGGATGCTCTTGATGCCTGATTTGGAAATGAGGTCGTACAGTCCTCTCCTCTCGTTCTTGTCGAGACAGGTCGGGAAAAGAGCCACCTCCTCAAGGTCGAACAGCTGGACTTCCTTGATTTTCCCCTTCCAATTGGCATTGAAAGTTGTGGTAATGGTTGGCAATATGTTCATGGGATTAAAAATTAAGACCTGATATTTCTGCGGCTTTTTGGGCCATTATGATTTTCGCTTCTTGGGAAACCTTGTTTATGCATTCCCTCAAAACCTCCTCCTGCTTTTCCTTGCTTAATCGGGGATTCAATTCAATACTAACGATTTCCGCCTTGCCGTTAATAACCACCTTTACGCCGTTAATCTCTTTCTCCAACCTTTCCCGCCCCAAGCCGTCTTCAAGGTCTTTCAGTTTCTTCAATTGTTGTATTTTATCAAACATATCATCATTATATTAATTTTCTCCCAAGCTGTCTAATATTTCAACGAGGCGCTCAGCGTATTCCCGGGATTCGACGCTCTTGTTGGCCAACAACCTGTTCAGACCAGAATAATAGTTTTCTTGGATTTGAGAAGTGGGAACAGCCGCGTTATATATGCGGACATCGTCTATTGAGCCGTTGAGCCAAGTATCGTAGCCTATGTTTGCAGCGCCTATTTTTAATGATTGACTAGTTGTCATGATCGCATAATTCCAATTTGAACTTGCTACCAGAATACCGTTTATGTATAATTTTGGGATACTGCCATCATGAGTGGCCGTTATATAATACCAAGTATTCAAATTCAACGACGATGGACTTGTTATAAAAACTTTTATGTATGGAGTTATACTGTTTGTAAATACGACCGTTACCGTTCTATTTAAATTAGTTTTGAGGTCATAACTATCCTCCCATCCTTTTGCAACAATATATCCACCATCTTTAGCAATAGCTATTTTTACCCATACAGAAATTGTAATCATGCTGGTAATATTTAAGTTCGTTCCGTTCCCGCAATTCACGTAATCATCCGTCCCGTCAAAAGCCAGGCAACCCTTGGAAACGCATTCCGAGGCGGTTCTCCAGGAAGGAGAGGTGTAGCTTCCTCCTCCGGCTCCATACCAAGTGCCGGTGTTGGCTCCCCAGTGGTCCTGGGCCGTGGTTCCCGAAGCGTCATCCAGCCTCCATTCGGAAACCAGGTTCAGCATCAGAGAATTCTTCAAGGAACTGGAAAACGCCTGTCCTTTGGCAATGGTGGCCCTTGAAGAAACCCCGGCCATGGAAACGATAATGAAGGCGGAAAGGATTCCGACTATGACGATGACCACCAGTATTTCGATGAGGGTGAAGGATTTATTCATTTCCTTATTTTACTACAAATCACCTCTTATTGACAAGCGATTTGACGATTGAAGCGATTTCCTTTGCTTCTTCAAAAGATACCCTGATATGAGTGGGTAGAGAAACGATATTCTTTGATATTTTTTCCGCCAATCGGCACTCCCCTTTTTCATACCCCATTTTTTCCTGAACGGTTTTCGGAGGGACGATAATCGTTTCCCTCCACCCGTCGTTTAAAAACACATTGAATTTCCTCATCTCGGAAATAATCAACGCGGACTTGTCGCTAACCAAAGGAAACCTCATAAAAACCGGTTTCCTTTTCCCGAAGTCCTCACTGAAAACAGCGACATCCTTTAATTCTTTAAAATATATCCAAGCTATTTTCCTTCTATGCTCATTGAATTTCTCCAGCTTGTTCAATTGGTTCAAGGCCAGACAAGCCAGGGCATTGGGAAGCTTTTTGCCGAAAGACGAAGGCAGAATCCCTTGGTTCTCTTCCTTGGTGACCGACCTTAAAGAAAAAGCATTCAACTCGAACATCATTGACCAGAAAATTCTTCCCGGCCTGAACCTGAACAAGGGAAGAAAAACATATTCCATTAAAAAGGGATAGATTAATTGCTCAAAAATCCAGAAAGAAGAAGGAAAAGGAGAATTCTCATAAATTTCCTTAATTCTGTTTAGAAGATTCCTGTTATTGACCGCGAGCATGCCGCCAAAAACAGAAGAAATGATTTTATCCTTGCCGAAGCTGAAAAAGCTGACATCGCCGAAAGAACCGCAATATTTGCCGTCATACTCGGCCCCCAAAGAATGGGCACAGTCCTCGATTAGATACAAATTGTTTCTTTGGCAAATACCCTTAACCGCCCCTATCTCCGCCGGCCAGCCGAAGGTGTGTTGGACAATTACTGCTTTGGTTCTGGGAGAAATCTTTTCCTCTATTTTCTTCTCGTCAATATTCAGGTCGCTTTTCAAATCAACGAAAACCGGCCTGGCTCCGGTCTTGATAATCGGATTGACAACCGCGTTGCAGGTAAAGCCCTGAATAATGACCTCGTCTCCCTTCTTGATGTTCATGGCCTGAAGAATGGCCAGAAGACAGCTCCGGCCGCTGTTGAAAGAAAAACAATCGCCCAGATTGAATTTTTCTTTAAAAGTTCTCTCCATCTCCTGAATTTCAAGGCCCTTTTTCCATCTCCCTGGAGAAAAAACGAGCTTCAAGCTCAAAGACACGTCGTCTTTTTCAAAATTGGGAGAAAGAATGCTGGAAATCACTTTTTTCATTTTAAAAGATTGATTAATTTTTCCGGAACCCGGCCTTCCAGAAGAACAACGTCGCCCAAAGACAATTCCTTTATTATCTTTTCACGTATTTTCAAGGGATTGTTCATGAAAACAACGCTTCCTCCCTGTTTTTTAATCGCGGGCAAGCATTCTTTACTGGTGATAACGGCCCAATCGCAAACCCCCGCGATTTTCTTTCCTATTTCTTCGTGTGCAACCCTCGAATCCGTTCCCAGCTCAATCAAGCAGGGCATGACCACGACTTTTTTCCCGGACCAATGCTTCAAGTGGTCTAAATGGGACAAAACTCCGCTGGGGTTGGAAGAATAGCTGAAATCAAGAATGTCGATTCCTTTGAAGGAAAATAGATTGCTTTTGGGTTTAATTTTCCTGCAGGCCGAAGCAATGTCTTTGAGTCCCATGCCCAATTTCCTGGCCACGGCGATGGCGGCCAAAAGATTGGAAACGTTCTGCTCCCCCACTGCTTCTGCCTCGATTTTTACCGAATCCCTGTTCTTAAAACAGGCCCTGAAGCTGAGCTTGCTTTTTTCAATTTTGACGTCCTCGGCCCAAACGTCTTCTCTGTCCAAAACGCCGTATTTCAGATTGGAAATGTTTTTTTTGAATCCCCCTCTTACCGGTTCCGAATCCCAGTTCAAAATCGCCAAACCCTCTTCGGGCAGACAGTCAATCAATTCAAACTTTGCCTTGATGATATTCTCCTGCGAACCGAAAGTGGCCAGATGCTGGTTGTTTATTCCGGTAATTATTCCTATCTTGGGCCCGGCAATGGAACAAAGCAATTTTATTCCTCCCCGGTTATAGGCACCCATTTCGCAAATGAAAATTTCGTGCTCCTCGTTAAGCTTTTTCAAAATATATTCGGAAACACCCATTTCCGAATTCTCGTTCTTTTCCGTGGCCGCAACCTTGAAGTCGGAAGAAAGAATGGTTTTCAAAAATTCCTTGACCGAACTTTTGCCGAAGCTCCCGGTAATGCCGACTGTTAAAAGATTGTTCAGATTTTTCCTTTTTCTTGTTGCTTTTTTTATTATTCTGTTCCGCAAAACAATCGTCAGGGGCTGGAAAACGATAACGACGAAAGAAACGATAAGGGGGGCCAGAAGTTCCAGCAAAAAAAGATAAGAAACGGTGAAAAAGGGAGAATTCAGATGATTATAAAAAACATCAAAGGAAAAAAACAACAAAAAAGCGAAGCTGAAAAAACCAAGGAAAATGATTTTCTTGGTGAACTCCGGCCTTTTTAGTTTTCCAATAAACAAATTTTTAAGAAAAACAAATCCCTCCAGTATAAAAACCGCGTAAAAAACAGCCAAGGGCATCAAATGAAGAGAGGCCAACACGAAGAAAACAAAAAATAGAAGCCAGCCGGATATTATTCTTTTTCCGGATTCTGTTTTAAAATGAGCCAGAAATCTGCCGAAATGATAGTTTTTCAGCTGCCAGAGATACAGCCAAAAAAGATAATTTTTAACCTGCTTCAAAAACCAGGATATTACGGCTAAAAAAAACAATAAGACAAATGTTGATTCTAAATAAGCCATTATTTCTTAAAAAAGTTAATCAAGGCCCGGGACAATTCCTCGTAATGCCCCCGGTGAGGATTGTGTCCCGTATTCCTGATGATTTTCAATTCGGAATTTTTTATCAAATCATTTAAGGCAAAAGCGTCTTCCAAGGGAGCTGCCTGGTCGTGCTCGCCCCAAACAATCAAGCAGGGCTTGTCCAGTTTCTCCGCCAAATCGCTCATGTCTTCAACAATCACCTTCTTGAATATCTCTTTCATTATCGGGCTGGCGTGATAATAATCGTAAGCTCCGGCCATTTTGTAGGCGATTTTCTCGAAAAAGGAATAAGCCGGCGTCTTGTCAATTATCTTGGCGCCGTATTTTGCCAAAAACTTGGAAATCTTTTGCCTCAAGGTCAATCTTTCTTTTCTGATAACCACGGCGGCGCATAAAGCCAATTTTTTAACTGCTTGGCTATTCCTCAGTGTAAATTTCAAAGCCAGGGCTCCGCCAAAGGAATGACCGACAAGATAGAACTTATCCAAATTCAATTCTTTGACAAAAGCTTCGATAAAACGGACATATTCATCGCTTCCCCAAGCCTCTTTTGGCGCCGGAGTTTCGCCAAAGCCCGGCAAATCAAGGGCAATAGCCTCAAAGCCATTATCAGCCAGATAATAAGACACGCTTCTCCAGGAATAGGAAGTGGCGCTCCAGCCGTGCAGAATCAAAACCTTTTCTTCGCTTTGGCCAACCACCCGGTATCTCGTATTGAGTCCCGAGACCAATATTGTTTTTTCTCTCAACTCAACGCTCATTTTCTTTTTATTTCCTTAAATCCCAGATATTGGTATAAAACCTTGGGAATCCTGACGCTCCCGTCCTTTTGCTGATTGTTCTCCAAAAGAGGCATAAGAATCCTCGGCGTGGCAATGCCAGTGTTATTCAAAGAATGAGCGAATTTGATTTCTCCTTCTTTCGTTTTGTATCTTATGTTCAACCGCCTGGTCTGGAAGTCGAAGAAATACGAAGAAGAATGCGTTTCCCGATAACGGTTCTGGGAAGGAACCCAGCATTCTATGTCATATTTCTTGACCTGACCCAGCCCCAAATCGCCGGTGCAGTTCAAGACAACGCGATAAGGAATTTCCAGGCCCTGAAGGATTTCTTCGGCATTCCTGGTGATTTCTTCGTGGAGCCTGACTGATTCTTCTTTGTCGTTCCTGCAAAAAAGCACCTGCTCCAGCTTCATGAATTCGTGAACCCTGAAAACGCCTTGCGTGTCTTTTCCATAGCTTCCGATTTCAGTTCTGAAGCAGGGAGAAAATCCCAGATATTTCAAGGGCAAATCTTCTTCTTTCAGAATCTCGCCAGCGTGATAGCTCATCACCGGCACCTCGGAAGTGCCGGCCAGATGCATGTCGTCTCCGGCGCAGTAAACCTCGTTTTTCTGCTGAGGCAGATATCCGGTTCCGACAAGAGCGCTTTCTTTAACCAAAGAAGGAGCAATCATTAACGTAAATCCTTTTTTTCTTAAAACGTCCATTGCATACTGCCAGATGGCAAAACACAGAAGCGCCGCTTCTTTTTTCAGAAAGTATCCCCGGAACCCGGCCACGCTGGCTCCCCTTTCAAAGTCAATCAAATCCAAGTCCTCGGCTAATTGAACGTGATCCTTGAGCGTGAAATTAAAGCCGGAAATCTTCCCCCACTTCCTGACTTCAGCATTGTCCAAATCAGAATCGCCAACGGGGACGGAATCATCGGGAACATTGGGAACCAAAAGCATTAATCTCTTGAACTCTTCGTCGGCTGATTTGAATTCTTTTTCCTGATTGTCCGAATTCCTGTCCAGTTCCTGCATCTGGGAGATTATGTCCTTTCTTTCCGCTTCACCTTGAGCCAATTGTATTCTTTTGTTGGCCTGATTCTTTATGGCATTAAGCTCTTCAATCGCCTTCATCAATTCTCTCCTCTTCTCGTCGAGCTTCAGGAGATAATCAACATCGAAATCGACCTTCTTCTTCTGGCAGGCCTCTTTAACCTTTTCGGGATTTTCTTTTATGAATTTAATATCCAACATAATCCAAACTTAATTAGTGTAATTAGTATATAATAACAGGTTGGGAATAAAAAAACAAGGTGAATGAATCACCTTTTGACAATAAGTTTGTCCCAGTTTTCCTTGGGCCTGTAGCGAACAGAGCCTTGCCGGCAAAGCGGACACGCTTCTTGGGAAGTCGCCCAGACCTCTCTCTTGACCAGAGCAACGATATTGCGATTGCCAGGCAATTCCGGAGGTCGGTAAACAATGGTTCCGACAAAGGGCAAAAATTCCACCCAGGACTCATTCTGAGTGCCAACCGCTTCTCTTACGGCGTTCACTGTTCTTAAACTCGTAATGAGCTCTTCTACCTGCAGGACTATGGAGCCCTCGGGAATGGTCACTCTCTGAAAAGACATTTTACGGGGCTCGGAAGTTTTTTCGGCAAAAGCGTGCTGAACGCCCAGCCGCTTCGCCACTTCGTAAGAAAAGGTAATAGCCGCATAAGCAGAGCCGACTACCCAGTCGGGATAATTGTTTTCAAGGCCTGCATTGTACAGCTTTTCGCAAAGGGCTTTGGCCAAGGCTTCGCTCGTTACTGGGTCGCACAGAACTTTCGAACAGTTAAAGTAAGCGTTGCTGCAGAGACCGCCGCTCAGTTCCGCATGCGAGTCTTGGGGATTCCCGCTGTGAGCCCAGAAAGCCTCACTTTCCTTGAAAATCTCAATAATTCTTTCTTCGGTCAACATTTTTATCACCGCCCAAATTTAAAGGGGCTAAAATCCGTATATCAAAAGAAAAAATACTTGTCAAATGTCCCTTGACAAACATTTAAAAAGTGGTATTTAAAAAATATGCCCTTTGAAATTGTTGACGCCGTGATAGGCGTAATAGTGGGTATCCTCTCCTGCTATGTCGGCTGGAAAGGGATTACTGTATGGCTGAATGAAACACCGGTAGAATCATCAGGAATCTTCAATTTCATAAAAAAGTCGGAAATGACAGAAGCCGTGAACATAGCTCTTACTGTCATCTGCGGTATTGCCGTAATTTCCGGCCTCTTGCTGATTCTGGTCTCCGTATTTGGCGGAAAAGTGGTGATAGGAATGCCCTTGGGCGCCATGGTTTTCCTGATCGGATGGAGATTGTGCCAAAAACACCCGAGCGGAAATCTTGAGGCTCTTGGAATAATCGCAATTATTGGTGGCGGATTCCTGCTGGTCTGGACAATCCTCCAAATCATATTCCGAGCGCTCTTTTGGAAATTATTATTCGGCTTCTAATCAAGAAGCCGTTTTTTTATTCTTTCGGCTTCATTAAGGGAAACAGAATGACTTCCCTCAAAGAATCCGAATCGGTAATAATGGAAACAAGCCGGTCGATACCCAGCCCGAAGCCAGCAGCCGGAGGCATTCCGTATTCCAGGGCTTCGATAAATTCTTCATCAGACCTTTGGGCCTCTTCAAATCCGCCCTTGAACATTCTTTCCTGCTCTTTGAATCTTTTTTGCTGTTCTATGGGGTCGTTCAGTTCCGAAAAAGCGTTAACGATTTCAGCACCGGCAACCACCACCTGGAAACTGGCCAATTTCTCGTGGTCAATGTTCTTGGCCAGAGGCTGGAATCCGTAAGGATGATTAATGACAAAAGTCGGCTGGACTATCTTCGGCCGGCAATATTTTTTGTAAATCTCGTCGGCAATATTAGCCTTGTCTGCTCCTTTCAATATCTCTATGCCTAATTCCTTGGCTTTTTTACCCAAAGCCGCCTCGTTCACGTCTTGGTATTTAATGCCCGTGTATTTCTCAAGCAAAGCGAAAAACTCAATCCGCTCCCAGGGCTTTTTGAAGTTAATTTTTTTCTTCCCGTATTCAATCTCCGTCTTTCCCGAAATTCTTTTCAGGATTTTTTCAAACATCTCCTCGGTCATCTTCATCAACTCCCTGTAGTCGGCATAAGCCCAGTAAAACTCCAGCATGGTAAAGTCGGGGTTATGAAATTTGTCCACGCCCTCGTTCCTGAAGCACTTCCCTATCTCGTAAACTTTCTCAAACCCTCCCACCAATAATCTCTTTAAATACAGTTCGGGAGAAATCCTCAAAAACAAATCTATGTCCAGGGCGTTAAGGTGGGTCTTAAACGGCTTGGCTCTCGCTCCCCCGTAGATTGTCTGTAAAATCGGCGTTTCCACTTCAAAAAATCCCTTCTTGTCCAAAAAACTTCTGATTTCTTTAATCAGGATGGAACGAATCTCAAATTTATTCTTAACTTCGGGAGAAAAAATCAAATCCAGATATCTTTTTCTGTATCTTTCTTCAACGTCCTTCAAACCGTGCCATTTCTCGGGTAATGGTCTCAGGCTTTTAGCAATCATTTTAAAGTCCCTTCCTTCAACTGTTTTTTCTTCTCTTTTGGTTTTGAAGAGAGCCCCTCTTACCTCAATAAAATCGCCGATGTCGAAATAGTCAAGGAAAAACTGGTAGTTCTTTTCTCCCAGCCGGTCCCTGGTAAACATGGCCTGAATTTTACCCGTCCCGTCTTCAAAATCAAAAAAGGTCAAGGCGCCGTGAGACCTGATTGTTCTTATCCTCCCGACCAGAATCACTTCTTGAGAGCCAATTTTGCTGAAATCCTTTAAAACCTCGTCAACCTGATGGGTTCTTTTAACGCTTATGGGATAAGGGGAAAAAGCGAGGTTTTCAAGCTTCTGTCTTTTTTCTATTCGATTTTGCCTGATTTCATCAGATGTTGACATATTAGTCAATCTTCAAAACCTTGTATGTGGTGGATCCCTTAGGGGTGATTATTTCCACCTGCGCTCCTTGGGGCTTATTTAAAAGCGCCTGTCCCAAAGGAGACTTGAAAGAAAGACGCTTTTCAATGGGGTCGGCCTCTTCTTCCCCCACGATTTCAAAACGCTGTTCGCCAGTTCCATCAAACAAAGTGACCAAAGATCCGATCTGAATCCAGCCAGCATGATTGTCTTTCTTAATCAGCTTGGCGGCATTAACCAGCCTCTCCAGCTCCGCTATTTTTCCTTCCAAAAAAGCCTGGTTTTCTTTGGCTTCGTCATAAGCGGCGTTCTCGGAAAGATCTCCAAAAGAAATGGCTTCTTTCAATTCCTCGGAAATTTTAACCCTCTCTTCTTTTTTCAGCCTTTCCAGTTCTTTTTTGAGCTTGTCCAGCCCTTCCCGGGTTATGTATTTTTCTTCCATATTGGTACTTTATTGTTATTTGAACAATATATCACATATCAAAAACAAATCAATACCCCAAAGACGTCTCTTCTGCGACATTTCTGTTGAAATAATAAGCAAGCAGCTCCCTGACGATTACATTGACCAGAAGCTGCTCGTAAGGAACGCTTTCAATGACGGCCGATATCACTATCTCCGGTTTTTCATACGGGGCGAAAACGGTTAAAAGGTTATGATAAACCTCTTTCTTGGAAGTTTCCGCGGTTCCGCTTTTGGCCGCCGAGGTGCCAGACAGATAACTTAAAGAGTGGGCTGTCCCCGAAGAAGACAGAACAGTTTCTCTCATTCCCTCTCGGACCTCGCTTAAAAAGTGGTCTTCAATAATCTTCTCTCTGATTATTTCCGGAAAAAATTCCGTGATTACTTCGTTGTCCTTGTCCAAAATGCTTTTGACCAGCTGCGGTCTGACTATCTTCCCGCCGTTGGCAATGGCGGAAACAGCCACAGCCAATTGCAAGGGCGTGGCCCTAAGATATCCTTGGCCAATGGAAATGTTATAAGTATCGCCCGGATACCAACTATAACCGGTCTTTTCTTTTTTCCATTCCGGAGTGGGAACAAAACCAGCCGTCTCTCCGTTGATATCAATTCCTGTTTTTTCTCCGAAACCGAACAATTGAAGATAATCAGCAATCTTCTCAATGCCCAAACCCTTAAAGCTTTCGTACCCTCCGCTGATGGTATAAAAATAGACATCGCAGGATTCGGCAATGGCTTTTTTAAGGTCCACGTAACCGTGAGCTTTCCAGTCATTCTTGAAGGTTCCATCCTTTAAAGCGATTCCGCCCTGGCAATAAACGGTTGTTTCGGAAGTGATAATTCCTTCTTTAAGGGCTCCTGACGCAATAAAGGGCTTGACCGTTGACCCGATGGCATATTCGCCGGAAACAGCCCGGTTGAAAAACGAGATATTGGGGCTATCAACCATTTTTTGGTAATCCTCGCCGGTTAAATTTTTTGAAAAAACATTATTATCGTAAGAAGGAAGGGAAAGCATGGTCAGAACGGCTCCGGTATTCGGGTCCATCACAATAACCGTTCCCGATTTGGCTCCCGAGTCCCTGATTATCGGAGCCATAATCTCGGCTGCTTTTTTCTGCAAATCCATATCAATATGCAAGACAACGTTTTTTCCCGACTCCGGGGCCCTACTCATTTCTTCTTTGATAATATTTCCGTAAACGTCCTTTTCTGTTTCAATGATTCCGGAGATTTCCTTTAATTCATTGTCGCAATACTCTTCTATTCCCGCTCCTCCCTTTTCGTCGGCTCTTAAAACAAAGCCAATGATGTGAGCGAAGTCCTCACCGAAAATATACTCTCTTTTCTGATTTTTTTTGATGGAAAAAGCGCTGAAGTCCTCTGCCCTTGCTTTAAAAACAATGACTTTTTCTTTGTCTAAATCAAAAAAAACAACAAATTCTTTCTTGCCCTCTTTTTCTTTTTCCTCAATTAAAGCGTTCAAATCGGCCAAGGGCATGCTTAAAATATTGGCGGCCTCAATTTTTTCCCTTTCTCTGGCCGTTTCGTCTTCGGAAAACAAATCAAGATTGCAAACCAAATCAAAGCTCTGGGCGTTAAAAACCAGCTGCTTGAAATTGCGGTCGTAAATGATTCCCCTTTGGGCCTCAATTTCCTTGAAAACAAACTTGTTCTTGTCCGCTCTTTCCGAATAATAGCCGCCTTTTACTATTTGGAGATAAAAAGACATAGAGAGTAAAAGAAAAAAGACTAAACCGAAAACCGAAGAAAGCAGACGGAAATTCCTGTTGGACAAAGAGGTCTCTATCTTTTCGTAGTACTTGTCCTTTTTCCTGGCCATGGCGTCCCAAAAAATATCGCCCGTTTCGATTTCTCCTCCCGGCCTCTTTATTCTTAGTTTGCTCTTAGGGAATCCTGACATATCTCCATAAAATGAATTTTATTAAAATAGCCGTCGAAAGCAGGATTAAAGTCGTCAGGCCGAAAAAATACGGCGAGAAAATGTCGGAAAGAACACCGAAGAAAAAAGCGCAGTAAAGACCGGTATTTGATTTCGGGTCCTCAAAGATGTTTATAAACAGAACCAGAATAACGAGGAAATTGAACTGGAAAACGTTCAAAAATGGCAAAAAACTCATCTGGAGAAAATAGACAAAGTAAAAAAATATGCCCAGGAACAAAAATTTTAATATACTCTTAATCATTGACTATTTTCGCTGTTTTAATGACGAAAACCCGATCCAGCTGGGCCAAGCCAAAAGCCGGTTCGATATTCGCATTGATAAAAGCTTCGTTGTCTATTTTCTTGATATTCCTGATTTGTCCCAAAACCAGCCCCGAAGGATAAATACCGCCCAAGGCGCTGGTATATGCCAATGCCCCCTCCTTTAGCTCTTTGTCTTTGGGAAACAAATCCAGAGCGATTTTAAAATTTCCCTCTCCTTTGGCTAAAGCGAAAATGCCGGTTTCCTGAATCTCAATGTCAATCATGCTGTCCTTATTGGAAATCAAAACAACCCGGGAAAAGGAATCATAAACCTCAACCACTTTTCCAATTAAAATCTTGTCGGCCAATATCACCGGAAAATCCTTCCTTATCCCGTCCTCTTTCCCTTTGTTGATTAAAATGGAATCCTCAAAAGTGGCTCCCTTAAAAGTAAAAACATTCTTGGCCGTGGCCTGGGCCATAATCAAGTCAAATTCTTTTTCCAAGCCCAAGCCCAGGGCTTGACGTAGAAACTCGTTTTCATTTTGCGTTGTTTCCAAATCAGCCAGCTGGGACAGAAGATTATGATTCTCTTCAATCAGCTTCTTGATTTCTTCGTCCGTCTTCCAGGCCTGGCCCGATTGCCAAAACATGAACTGTAAATTCAGGGATTTATTGTAAAAAAAGCTTTTAACCTGGCTGGAAAACAATCCCAGGACGCCGAAAACAACAAGAAGAATAAACAGAACCAACAGCCTTTTTTTAACAGGATTGTAGCTCATAGGGTTATTATATTAAATTTACCAAAAAAAGCAAATTACTCCAAAACAAGAAACTCTTTGAGCTGGGAGATTCTTTCAAGGTATTCCTTGTCGGCCAGGCCCCTGTTCGACAATAACCTGTTCAGGCCGGAATAATAGTTTTGTTGGACTTGAGAAGTTGGAATAGCCGCGTTATATATACGGACATCATCTATTAGACCGCCAAAGAAATAATTTCCTGGTCTTCCGCCAATAAATAAATTATTTCCATTATTTGCTAGTGTCCCGGAAAAAGAGTCTGGCGTCCCAGAAGAAACGCCGTTTTTATAATATGTAACAGTAGAACCGTTCCAGCTAAAACCAATAAATATCCAAGTGTTCGGATTATAAAATATTGTTTCACTTACCGCTGTGCCAGCGCTGTTTTTCAATACAATTAGAATACTATTTGAGCTTGGGTTTGTGTCAATTAAACTTCCGTAAGATGCACCCCAGTATCCAGTATCTACTATCGTTCTGTATGTAGCTGTATAGGCAGAAGGACTAGCCCAAACAAATATTGATTCAAATGTATGATTCCTTAAGCTCTCTCCATTTCCACAATTCACGTAATCATCTGTGCCGTCGAAAGCCAAGCAGCCCCCGGAAACGCATTCTGAAGAAGTTCTCCAGGAGGGAGAGGTATAGCTTCCTCCTCCGGATCCGGACCAGGCGCCGGGATTGGATCCCCATTGGTCGCTGACCGCGGTTCCGGAAGCGTCATCCAGTCTCCACTCCGAGACCAGATTCAACATCAATGAATTCTTGATTGAATTGGAAAAAGCCTGTCCTTTGGCAATAGTGGCTTTGGAAGAAACCCCGGCCATGGAAACGATAANNTAATGAAAGCGGAAAGGATTCCGATAATGACGATGACGACCAGTATTTCAATCAAAGTAAACGACTTGCTCATTGTTAAATTATACCAGATACAGATTTTTTGTAAACAAAAACTCCTTTCAATCT
>DKFD01000007.1:0-72318 GCA_002452735.1 Patescibacteria group bacterium UBA6805
CGGAAAGGATTCCGACTATGACGATGACCACCAGTATTTCAATGAGGGTGAAGGATTTATTCATTAGCCGCTAAATCAAACTTTAATTCTGTTATCCTTTGCCCAAATTCTCGATTATCAATTCCATTGTTTGATAATAATTTATTTAAACCGGAATAATAATTTTCCTGGATTTGGGACAAAGGAATAGAATCGGTATAAGCGCGAACATCGTCAATTTTTCCTAAAAAAGTATAAGAAGTGCCTCCGTATGAACGACCGATTGCGTGTAAATTAAATTCTGTTGTGTGTGGTGCGATTATTGTTCTGGTTAAAATTAAACGACCATTAATATAAAGGGTGATATTGGCATTTCCGTCAGCTGCCCAAACAACATGGGTCCATCTATTAATATATTCAGCGGAAGAAACGAAATCATAATAAATTCCTGCTCCGCCGGTAGGACGAAAGGAAAAATTATTTAGACTATTTCGCCTTATCAGAAAATTTGGACTAGCAGCATATGCACCAATATAAAAAACATATAAATTTGACTGCTCCCGCCAATTTAACCAATGTTCACAGGTCCATTTCGTGCCATCAGGAAGATTTATCGTTGGGACCATAACATTATCATCAACTCCGTCAAAATCCAGGCATTGCCCGGAAACACACTCTGATGCTGGCCTGTAATTAGCAACTATGTTCGGCTCAGTCGATCCTGACCAGACTCCGTCATTAATTCCCCACGAATCGACAGTATTTCCATTAAATTTCCATTCGGATACCAAGTTAATCAATAAAGAATTTCTCAAAGAACTGGAAAATGCCTGGCCTTTGGCAATATTGGCTTTGGAAGAAACCCCGGCCATGGAAACGATAATGAAGGCGGAAAGGATTCCGACTATGACAATGACCACCAGTATTTCGATGAGGGTGAAGGATTTTCGCTCCATTGATTGATTATATAAAACTTGGGCGAAACAGTCAATTTACTTTCCGCTCTTTATCTCAATCACATCCCCGTCCTGAACCACATAATCCTTGCCTTCTGTCCTGATTAACCCCTTTTCCCGGGCCTTGACAAATCCCCCGATGTCAAACAAATCCTTCCAGTTAATGACTTCGGCCCTGATGAAAAAATCTTCAAAATCGCTGTGAATCGCTCCTCCGGCCTGAGGCGCCTTGTCTCCCCTTTTGATTGTCCAGGCCCTTGTCTCGTCCGGACCAGTGGTCAGAAAAGTAATCAAATCAAGAATTCTGTAGCTTTCCTTGATTAAATCGTTCAGCCTGGATTCCTGATAAACACCCAGGGCGATTTTGTCTTCTTGGCTCAATTCCGTCAAATCAGACTCTCCTAAAACGTCCATGACAACGGAATTATCGTTGAAAACGAATTCTCTCGCCTCTTCTTCTTTTCCGTTTAAAAGATAGATTCTCGGCTTGAAAGAAAGCAGCTGATAGCTTTTAATTATTTTCTCCTCTTCTTTCGCCCAACCGATATCGCAAAGAAGCTTGCCTTGTTTCAAGGTCTCGTAAACCCTTTTAAGCAGTTCCTCTTCTCTGACTGCTTTCTTGTCCCCCGCTTTC
The DNA here is from genome assembly GCA_002452735.1 of Patescibacteria group bacterium UBA6805. Classification (GTDB taxonomy): domain Bacteria; phylum Patescibacteriota; class Minisyncoccia; order Minisyncoccales; family Minisyncoccaceae; genus Microsyncoccus. The sequence goes on from DKFD01000007.1 coordinate 1,570, forward strand.
ACCTCTCTTTCCAGAGAGCCCAGTCTTTTTTCTATGGTTTCCAAATCTTTCAAAATCAATTCAGTGTCAAGAATCTCCTTGTCTTTCAAGGGATTGATTTCCGAACGGACGTTAACAATGTTCTCGTTCCCGAAACAGCGCAGAACGTAAACAATGGCGTCAACCTCCCTGATGTTGGCAAGAAATTTGTTGCCCAGGCCCTCTCCTTTGCTCGCTCCCTCAACCAAACCGGCGATGTCTACGAATTCAATGGTGGTATAAATCTTTTTCTGGGAATGGGTCAGTTCCGCCAGCTTGTCTACCCGCTCATCAGGAACAGCCACCACGCCGACATTAGGGTCAATGGTGCAAAAAGGATAATTGGCCCGGTCAACCTGCTTTTGGGTTATGGCCTGAAATAAAGTGGACTTGCCAACATTAGGCAGGCCGACGATTCCGATGCGAAGAGGCATTGATTTAATTATTTACTAATAATTCGGCTTCGGCTTTCATGTTTTGCAGTTGAACTCCGGATATTTTGGCTTTTCGGGAAAATTTTTCAATATCCATGTCAAGAACGTTTTTAACGGTCATAACGCACTCATTTGCGAAAACATCCATGAAGCAGCCCTTGAAAGAAGGCAGAACCGTAATCGGATAAAGATTCTTGCTCTCTATCAAGCGCTCCAGACCGTTGTTTTCGGGATAATTCCAGCCCAAAAGCTCCACACCCTGGCACTTGCCGTAAGTTATCGCTTTGTTGGTGAATTTGGCATTAGTGATTACCATGGGCCTGATTTCCTGCTCCCTCAAGCGTCCACCGGATTTGATGTCAAAAAAAGAAGCAAAAACCTTCAAGCAAACACCGACATCGACTTTTTCTCCGGGTTTGTTCTTGTACTTGCATTCGGCTATCAAAAGAACATTGTCTTTCTCGATTAAAATGTCTGTTTCGTAATCAATGCATTTTCCTCTAAGCCATTCATTAGTCTTAACCGAATAGCCATGGGCTGAAAAAATCTCGCTGGCGTATTTTTCAAAACCGAATCCGGCCGGCCCCAAGTTCCTTATCCCTTCCCTCAGACTGAAGCGCATTGACGTTTCAAGGCTTTCTTTCTTGAGAGTGCTTTTAACGGCTCTGAAAATTTCCTTCGTCTTAATGCCGGGATAAATCATTTCCCCTATCTCCTTTCCGATTTTTTCGGCCAATTGCCGGGAACCACCGGACTTAACGACCGAGCGATGGACTTTTTCCAAGGAAAACGGCTCGCTTTCTCCTCTGGCATTAATAACATTGATTTCGATTGCCATAAATATTATCTGTTATCTCCGCTTCCGTGGAGTTGATTGCGCTCCTGGCGCGATTTTAGCTTTTCCAAATTGTTTGCGGCGATGTTCTCCAGGGAAATACCCAGCTCAACGGAAAGATTGGCAAGATACCACAAGACGTCTCCCAGCTCTTTGTTCAATTCGCTTCTCTTCTCTTCGGTGATTTCCCCGTTGCCATCCCTTAAAACCTTTTTGATTTTTTCGGCAATTTCTCCGGCTTCCCCGACCAGTCCCAGGGTGGGATAAATGAAATTATTCCCCAAATCGGGATAAATAGCCGTTGTTCTCGCTTGTTTTTGGTATTCTTCGAAAGTCATATTTCTTTTTTATGATTTATTATCCCTAAAAACAATGTGGCCAAAAATCCTCCGGCCAGGGCGGTGAAAAATTGGGGATAACCCATCATCAAAGCCACCTTGTCCGCCACCGGATTCTCGAACACGCTCAAAACCAGGAAGCTCGTTGACCACAGAAACAAAAATTTGAGCAAAGAAGCGGCGGCCACCGCAAAATACAAATTCTTTTTTCTAAAAAAGTCGAAGGTTAAAACCAAAACCGCGTTGCTTAAAACGATAAAAGGAACAACCGGGGCCAAAACAAAAGGAAGAAAACCTGAAGCCAAGGAAATAACGCTCGGAAAAATGCAAAAACCCAAGGCAACCTTTCTCCCCAGTAAAACTATTGAGGAAAAAAGGAGAAAATTGACCAGGGTTCCGGTAATCATCTGATTTTTCAGCAAGGGAGCGAAAATCAGCAATCCGGCGAAAAGGAAAAACCCGGCCGAAAACGAATTAACGATACTGATTGATTTTGTCTGTTCCATATTATTTCCTAATTATTTTAACTTTTTCTTTTTTCTTGGGAAAATACTTGGTGTGGCATATTTTATGAATTGTTTCTTTATTGTTCAAAAAGTTTTTGTACAATTCTTTAACCGCGGGGTTGTCGTCGGCCAAGCGAATCTGCTTTTTCTCGTCAATCTTGTAAAGCCCCTTGGCTCTCCTGGCTCTGATTTCCTTGCTGGTCGGAACGGGCTGTCCGCCGCCGCCGATGCATCCTCCGAAGCAAGCCATTACTTCAACGTAATCGTAAAGCTTGGGATTTTTCTTCAGTTTCTCCAGAATATCCTTGGCATTGCCCAAGCCGTTGACCACGGCCACCCGCAAAGGCACACCTCCCAGAATTACCTCCGCCTCCTTGACTTCTTCCATTCCCCTTACTTTCTTGAAATTAATCCTGGCGTTTTTCCTGCCCGTCAGTTTCCTGATAGCGGTTCTTAAGGCCGATTCGGTCACTCCGCCGCTGGCGCCGTAAATCACTCCGGCTCCGCTCGGCTCTCCCAAAAGATGGTCAAGCTTTCCTTCTTTGACAAAGCTCAAGTCAATATCACGGCTCTTCAAAAGACAAGCCAACTCATGGGTGGTCAGAACATAATCAACCGGATTTAATCCCTGCAATTGCAACTCTTTTCTGGTGATTTCGTATTTCTTTGAAACACAGGGCATGATTGAAACCACGACAATCTTTTTCGGGTCGATTTTCTCTTTTTCCGCCACGTATTTTTTGATTATCCCTCCCAGAATAATGTGGGGAGACCGGACCGAAGTCAAACGGGAAATGAATCTGGGGTAATAGAACTCGACGAATTTCACCCAGGCCGGACAGCAGGAAGTGAACATGGGCAACTTCTTTTGCTTCTGCACCCTTTCAATTAATTCATTCGCCTCTTCAATGGTCGTGACATCGGCGGCGACGGAAACATCAAAAACCCTTTGAGCCCCCAACTGCCTGAGCGCGCCGATCAGTTTATCGGTCACGATCGTGCCATAGGGCAGGCCGAATTCTTCGCCGATGCTCGCCCTGATCGAAGGAGCAAACTGAAAAACAACAAATTTTTTCCTGTCTTTAAGAACCGCTTCCACGTCTTTTATGGAATCAACCTCTTCGAATGCAGCAGCCGGACAATGAACGATGCATTGACCGCAATAAACGCAGTCCTTGTCTTTTTTCTTTGAGGGCACAACTTCAATAAAAGAATCGTGGTCTTCCAGTTCCAAAAATCCCACGCCCTGTTTTTTGCAAATCTCCACGCAATTCCTGCAATCAATGCATTTCTCGCTTTTGAAAACAACGGCTGGCCCGAACTGTAGAATCGGATAATTCCTTTTCCTGTCTTTGAATTTGCTTAAATCCAAATCGTATTCCTGGGCCAGAGCCAAAAGACGGCAATTGTAGCTTCTCATGCAGTCACGGCAGCTTTCCACGTGCTGGGCGAAAAGCATTTCCAGATTGATTTTTCTCAATCTCCTTATCTCCGGAGAATCGGTGATAATGACCATTCCGTCCTCCAGCTTAGTGGAACAAGCGGTAAAAAATCCCTTTCTGTCTTTTATGGAAACTAGGCAAAGGCGGCAGCCCGCTGACGCTTCCAAATCGGGATGATAGCACAAGCTGGGAATTTTCAATCCGTTCTTTCTGGCCACATCCAGAACGGTCTGTCCCTTAAAGCAGCTTATCTCCCGGCCGTTGATTGAAACTTTAATCTTTTTTCTTCTCATAAATCAATATTCATTACTTTCTTTAAAAAACTTTTAAAAGGAACAGGAGCCCCTCTGCCCAGAGCACAGAAACTCGTTTCTTCCAAAGAAAAAAATATTTCATTCAGGGCTTCTTTGTTTAAGTCTTTTTTTCTTATCATTTCTTTGAGGCGAAAAAGCCCTTCCCGGCAAGGAAGACACTTGTCGCAATTGCCTTTCATGAAAAATTCAACCCATTTTTTCATAAGAGCATGGGGGTCTGTTTTTCTTTTGTCGTAAACCGTGATTGACCCGGCTCCGGTAACCGGCCTGGCCAGCTCCGACCCCAGGAATATCTCTCCGGCCGCTCCCCCGCCCGACTGGACGTAAAAATCAAAATCGGGATAATTATTCGTCTTTTTTAAAACCTCTTTAATGGTTAATGATTCCGAAAACTCGAAAACTCCCGGCTTCTTGATATCTCCGTTAACCGAATAGAATCTGGTGTTTTTATATTCTCCCCTGCTTATCCTGCTGGCGTAGTAAAAAGTTTCCACGTTATTAACCAGGGTGGGAAAGCCGAAAAGCCCTTTTTCCGCCAGATAAGGCGGTTTCATTCTGGGCTCAACTCTCTTTCCCTCAATTGCTTCGCACAAAGCGGTTTCTTCTCCGCCGATATATCCTTTTTTCTTTTCAAAAAGGATTATTGGCTTCTTGCCGATTATCCTCTTCAGGTTCTTCCCATATTTTTTGAAATACAAGGGATTCAGATAAACATATCCCTCGGAAGCTCCCAGGCCTTCCATGGCCAGAATCATACCGTTAATCACCTCTTCCGGGAACTTTTCCAGCAAAAAACCGTCTTTAAAAACTCCGGGCTCTCCTTCCGAAGCGTTGCAAATAACGAATTTTCTCTCGGCCTTGGCCTTTTTAACCAGCTTCCACTTGAGCCAGGTCGGAAATCCGGCCCCGCCCCGGCCCAAAAGGTTGGCTTTTTTCAATTTTAAAATAATGTTTTGTTTAGCCATTTTACAAAGAGATTATACCATAAAAGATTTAAAAAAGGCAATTATTGCCAAAACGAGCCAAAGATAGTATGATAAAACATATGAAAAAAGAACTGTTCATCCTGCCTTTTGACCACAGAACTTCTTTTGTCAGGGATATTTTGGAATTGAAAACGATTTCCAAGAAAACCAAAGAAAGAATAAAAGAATTGAAGCAAATGATTTTTGACGGCTTTCTTTTAAGCATTAAAGGAAAGAACAAGAAGTCCTTCGGCATCCTGGTTGACGAAAGATTCGGAGAAAGCATTCTCGGGGAAGCGAAGAAAAAAAACATCACGATTGTCGTGCCCGTGGAAAAAAGCGGAATAAAAGAATTGAAGCTTGAACACGGAAACAATTTCAGAAAGCACGTCAACAAATTCAAGCCTGATTACGTTAAAATCCTCGTTCGCTACAACCCGAAAGACAAGGGGCAGTTGAAAATTCTCAAAAGGATAAACGACTTCGCCAAAAAAGAAAAATACGAAATAATCCTCGAGCTTTTGGCTCCCCCGGATAAAAGGATTAAAACCATTAAAGAATTAATGAAAGCTATCGATGTGGATGTCTGGAAACTGGAAGGGGCTGACAAAAAGCTCTGGCTGGGCATATTTAAGGTGCTGAACAAAAACTCGCAAGTCATTGTCCTGGGCCGGGGGGAAAACAAAGCCAAAGTGGAAAAATGGCTGAAAGCAGCCAAACCATTCCCGAGAATCATCGGCTTTGCCATAGGTAGAACCGTATTCGCCAAACCCCTGATTAATTACAACAAAGCAAAAATATCAAAAAAAGAAGCGATAAAACAAATATCCGGCAACTTTAACCATTTCCTCAATTTATGGCAAAGAAAATGAAAACCCATGAAGAAAAATTCAGGCCCTTAAAATTCCCGAAAGACCACCAAAAACACAACCACGCCATCGAGTGGTGGTATTTCAACGGCAACCTCAAAGCGAAAAACAACAAAACTTTTTCGTACATGCACTGCCTTTTCTCCGCCAAGCCCAAGAAGATAAAAATTCCCATTTTAAGCCAGGTTCCCTTGGACACTCTTTTCTTTTCCCATTATTTGCTCTCGGATAACAAGAAGCGAATGAAAAGTAAAATCAGCCCACTGTGCTTAATGAATAAAAACAGCTTTCAAAAACCCCGGCTTTTCGCCCAATACGACAACTCCTGCTTGATTGAAGAATGCGGGTTCGGCAAATACAGAGTAATTAATGATTTTGTTGATTTGAAAATGGAAGAGAAAAAACCCGTTCTTCTTTTAAACAAAAAGGGTTTTATCGACATCAAGGCCAAAACCACCTATTACTATTCCTTGCCCAGATTGAAGACCACGGGCATTGTTAAGCAGAATAATCGCTGGACAGAAGTGGAAGGAATTTCCTGGATGGACCACCAGTGGGCTCAAGCCCCGGTGGTTGACGAAGACCAGTGGACCTGGTTTTCCATACAACTGAAAGACAAAAACGACCTTGTTGTTATTTCATACGGCCACAAAATCAAAACCCTTCATTCCAGCCTGTCCACCCCGGAGAGGGAGGTCCAAACAAGCGACAAAGTAGACATAAGGCCGAAGAAAATGTTTTACAAAAGCCCCAAAACAAAAACTTCTTATCCTTTGGAATATGACATTGAAATCAAGGATTTCGATTTGAAGCTTAACGTCAAGCCGATGAAAAAAGACCAGGAAATTATATTCGGCCCGATTAATTACTGGGAAGGAAGTATAAAAGTCAAAGGAACCTTAAGGGGAGAAAAAACGGAAGGCCTGGGATTCATGGAAATCCTTCCCCAGATTAAAGACAAGAATTTAATAAAAATCATTCTGAAAGAATACAAAAACAATTCAATTATCGGACACGTCAAGGAATTGTCCAATCTTTCCGCCAAGTCAATTTACTTCTTAATTGACAAGCTGAACAAAGATTAAAGGCCGTATTCTTTCTGAAATTCCGGCAGGCAACAATTTATCTTTAATTCCTTTTCCAAAGCCTCCTTTAGGGCCAATCTCGATTTTTCTTCTCCATGACTCAAAAAAATATTTTTGGGCCGGGGGTTCTTGATTTTTGAAACCCATTCCGCAAGCTGGCGCTGGTCGGCATGGGAAGAAAAAGAAGAAAGCAAAGAAACATCCGCCCTTACTTTCACTCTCTGTTTTTCAATCTTCACTTCTTTGGCTCCGCTGGCCAAAACGCTGCCCAGAGTTCCTTCGACCTGAAAAGAAACCAGCAGTAATCTGTTTCTGGAATTGTCCAAATTCTTTTTTAAATAACCTCCGATTCTTCCCCCATCGCACATGCCGCTCCCGGCCAAAACTATTTTCGCTCCTTTCATCTTGCTGATTTTCTTCGACTGGCCCGGCTTCTTGACGAATTTCAGCCCCCGGAAATCGAACAAATCTTCTCCCTTTCCCATTAATGCCATGGCTTCTTCGTCAAACAAATTGGCAAATTTCCTGTAGATGTCCGTTACCTGGCTGGCCAAAGGGCTGTCCAAAAAAACAGGGACGGAAGGAATCTCTCCTTTGGTTAAAAGTCGTTTAAGTTCAAAAAGTATTTCCTGAGACCTTTCCAGGGCAAAAACCGGAATCATCAAAACTCCTTTTTTGTTTACCGTATCAATTACGGCCTGCTTTAACTTTTCCCGGCCCGATTCCCTGGGTTCATGAAAACCGGAGCCGTAAGTTGATTCAAGAAAAACAACGTCAGCCCCGGCCACTGTTTCCGGGTTCTTGACAATGGGAGCGGGATGATTGCCCAAGTCTCCGGAAAAAACCATTTTCTTTTTTCCAATTAAGACCTCGAACACAGCCGAGCCGAGAACGTGGCCGGCGTCCATTAATTTAATCCTGACGTCGGAAGAAACCGCTGTCTCTTTATTGTAGGACAAGTATTGAAAATGAGGCATTACTCCCCAGACATCGTTCTCGAAATAGATGGGAGAAATTTTCTTGTCTTTCAAGAAAACGTTGGCGGAATCAAGAAGCATGGCTCGGCTGATTTCCCGGGTCGGCTGGGAGCAGTAAATCTTTCCCCTGAACCCGTCCTTGTACAGCTTGGGTATCCTTCCGCAATGGTCAACGTGGGCATGGGTCAGCAAAACAAAGTCTATTTCCGAAGGATTAAAAGCGAAACTCTCCTCGTTTTTGAAAACAGAGCTTTCATCCTGAAACATTCCGCAATCAACCAAAAATTTCGTTTTCCCCGTTTCCACCAGAATGCACGAACCAGTAACCTCTCTGCACGCACCATGAAAAGATACCTTCATTTTAATTTTCGCCGACTGAAGAATCTAATTGAGATATACGCTCCATAAATTCTTCTTGATTAATGCCGTTGTTTGTTAATAATTTGTTCAGACCGGAAAAATACATTTCCCTTGCTTGGCCCGAAGTAATTCCGTAATTAAACAGTTTAACATTGTCTAATCTGCCGTTTAGATAATAAGTCGTAATGTTTGCCAAATTTATTTTCCATGAGGTTGCTAATCTTAAATCACCCGTCTTGCTTACCGGAATTAATTCCTGGCCATCTAAAAAAGCCCTGACGGCGCTGCCGTTATAAGAAATAGCAATTAAATGCCAGCTATTGTCTATGTTTTTCGGAAAAGAAAATGTATTATTAACACTGGAAGAATCTTCGTAGTAAAAATTAACCCACATGGAAATATCCCTTAAAGTATTATAAAGAATAATAGCAGATCCTTGGTTCTGAATTTGAACAAGTCCGGCTCCCTCACCAACAGTAAAAACCCCGCCATTATAACGAACCCCGTCTCTGCGATAAACCCAATAGCTCACAGTAAGATTTTTCCCGGTAACGCCGGTTATAATATTCGTAATCATGCTTAAAGTTCCCGAATCAACAGGATTGAAATCCAAACATTTTCCGGAAACGCAATCTCCTCCCCCCTTAACAGTAATTGCTGTGCCGCTTACCTGGCCGTTGTAACCAGCCCACATATCTTTCGCATCATCGTTTGTCGCCGCACTTCCCGCCGTCGTCGGTCCTTCAAAGCTCCACTCTGAAATTAAATTTGATAATAAAGAATTCCTTAGAGAGTTGACGAAAACCTGTCCTTTGGCAATCCTGGCTTTATCCGAAACCCCGGCCATNNTAATGAAGGCGGAAAGGATTCCGATAACCACGATGACCACCAGTATTTCAATTAAAGTGAAAGATTTATCTTTCATGCTTATGGCTGGAATACCGATTCCGGCAACAAGATAACCTCATTCACGCCCGGGAACTGCTTGGCCGTCTTTATTATCTGATTGGTCAGCAAAGAAATTCTGCAAGATCCGCCGGTGGTAAATCCCGGAACCTCGGTAAATTCCAAATATAAAACTCCGTCCTTTAAATTTATGCTTAATAGTTTAAAATCTTCGTTGGGAAACTCGGTGCTAAAGCCCTGAACCTTCTCCTCCTCGGTTAATTCTCCTTTGATTAAAAGATTGATGGTGTCCTTAATCGGGGTCAAGGTTGATTCAATCTCTCTGCCCACGGGCAAAACCGCATCGGGACCGCAAGCCAACCCCTCGTCCTCCGATTGCTTGTAATAGAAAAGGGAAACCGGAATTTTTTTGGTTTCCGGCTGTTCCTGCATCGGCTCTTGGGGAGAAAAAACCGCGAACAAAACAGCGGCCAGAACGAAAATAATCGTTATTACTCCGACCGCGTCGGAAATAATATTTTTTTTGGACAACAGTATTAAACCCAAAAGCACGATAAGCAAGGGCCAGAGACTGAAAACATTGAAGTCAAGATCAATCAAACCCAGGCTCTTAAAAAGAAAAGCGAAACCGACGAAGATTATTATCAAGCCGGCCAAAGCCCGGCTTAAACTAAAATCCCCGCCTTCGCACTGTTCAAACTTGCTTTTATTTATCATCTTCTATTTCTTAATTATTTTAATCCCTACGAAAATGATGATCAGGGCCCAGGCCACTCCCCAGGCGATGGAATTAAAAAAATTAACATGGAAAAGTTCGGAGAAAAGAAGATTCAATCCAAAAATAATTATTATCAAACCGAAGATGTTCCGGCTGTTTTTTATCCAGGATTCATTCCCTTTGATTTCTTCGGCCAGCTCTTTTGTTCTTCTTTTCGCTTCCTCGGCCAGATTATCCTTGTTTAAATCAACCCCGCCCTCTTCTTTGGGCATGAGAACGGCGAGAATAAGATAAAGGAGAGCTCCCGAGCCGCCGGCCATGACCAGCAGGATGAAAAGCAATCTTATCAAGAGCGGGTCTATTTCAAAATATTCCGCCAAGCCGCCGCAAACTCCGAAGATAATGCGGTTTTTTCTCGAACGATAAACTTTTTTTGTTTTGTTTCCCATATTTTTACATCTTACCATTATTTAAATTTATTATCAATTCAAAGCTCGCCAATGTCTTCAAGCCAGAGTTTTTGATTGTTCTTAATGAATTCAGCCATCATTTCCTTGACCTCCCTTAAATCCAAATCAACAACTTCAATTCCATTTTTCTCCATAAGATTTCTGGCTCCTTTGAAATTTTCCGATTCGGCAACCACTACTTTCCCGATTTTAAATTCTATCGCCGCTCCAGCGCAAAGATAACAGGGCATAAGAGTGGAATAAAGAATGGCTCCTTTATAGCTTCTCATCCGGCCGGCATTTCTCAAGCAGTCTATCTCTGCATGAGCGACGGGGTCCCCCTCCTGCACCCTTTTATTGCGTCCCCGGCCGATTATTTTATCGTCCCTGACCAAAACCGCACCGATAGGAACCCCTCCTTCTTCAAGCCCTTTTTTAGCTTCTTTAAAAGCTTCTTTCATGAATTCGTCCATAAAATCAAAAATTAACGGGCAGAATAAATTTTCTCTCGTTTTCTTCCAGACCGCTGGCATTTTCATTGTAAAAAACCAGGCTGCCCTTTTTCGAATCCTTGGGGTCGAAAAACAAATAAGCCCGAAAATATACGGGCAACTGCATCCAATTTCCCGGCACGTCCAAAGTGGAAAACGCCAAAATATTATTCTCGGCATCAAGAAGCTCCACTCTTCCGGCAAGCCCCTCAAAAGGAGCCCAGCCATTGCCGTTGAGGTATCCCTCAATCCTGATAAACATATCCGCCCTTTCTTCTTCGTTGGGAGACAAGATATAGATTCCTTTGTTGGTTGAAAAATCATAATCGTTGAATATTGACGGACTTAAAACATCCTTCAGCTCGGAAAAAGGAACGATAACCTGACTCTCTCCCGCGGCGTAAGGAGCGACCTGATAGGGGGGGAAATAGAAAATGAAGCTGTTCTCGGCGATAACGAATCTCCGGAAATTATCCAGGCTCTCCCCCGCCCCTCCTCTTATCCACTCTTCATCGGCAAACTGGTTCTGCATCAGTAAATTGACGGAATAGGCCGAGATTCTTTCCAGAAAGTTGGAATTTTCAATAAAGAAATCCGCCAAATCCATTCTTTCTCCTTTTTCAAGGTCATAGGTAAAACAAACGACATCGTGGCCGGGATGAGCCCCCCCGGTATAATCTTCGGTGTTGAATTTAAAGCTGATTATGTCCTTGCTGAACCGGGAATAAAAATATCCGATGTCAAGACTGTATCGTATCTCCGCGTCCCCGTAAGAAACGTATTCCGTCTCCTTAAAGTTTTTTACCTGCTCGCCGATAAAGCCCTCTATTTCTTTGTCTATTCCCCCCACCCCGACGGAAGGATAAGAAACCGCGATAACCTTCTGGCTGTCTTCTTCTTTTATTTCATGGCTGGCGATTCCTCCCCGGGGCGAAAAGTCTTCCCGGTTGAAAAAAAACAAAGCGCCGCCAATTAATATGACGATAAAAACGATAATAAAAAATTTTGTTTTGTCCATGGTTTTAAAATTATTATTTGCTGGAAGGATTCAAAGAAAAATACAGCCCGCCGTCTTTCTGGAAAGCGAACCCGAAATTATTGTCAAAGACAAACAACCGGTTGATGATATTGTAGGGCCCGAAAGCTTTTCCGCTGATTTCCGCATACCATTGGCCCTGTTTTTGGTAAACGAACCCGTAACCAGTGTCGGAAACAGCCACCTCGCTTACGCTCTCAAAAGGACCGGATATTTTATCGTTGACATTAACGTGCCACTGGTCGCCTCTCTGAAAATACGAAAAGCCGATGCTTTTGTCGGAAACCCAAATGTCGCTGACGTCATCGTAAGGGCCGAAAACTTTGTCTTTTGTCTTTATTTCCGTCTTTCCGTCTTTAAAATAGCTGAAACCGTAATTGGAGTCGGAAATCGACAAATAGAAAATGGGGTCGTTGTAAGGACCGAAGTCCTCCCCGGAAACATTAACGTACCACTGGCTGTCTTTGAAGTAAACGAAACCGTAGCTTTTGTTCGAAACCGAGAGAGCCAAAATATTATCATAGGGTCCGTATACTTTATCTTTTATCGTCACATATTTTTTGCCCTGGTCGTAATAAGCAACGCCGTAATTGTTGTCTGCCACGGAAACGAACATGATGTCGCTGAAAGGACCGACAATCTTATTCTTTATGTCGGCATAAGCTCTTCCCTCTTTGAAATAGCTGAAACCGTAGCTGGAATTGGAAATCGACAAATGAATAATGCTGCTGTCGTAAGGACCGATGTTTTTGCCTCTGAAATTAACGTACCATTTTCCGTCTTTTTGATAAGAATAACCATAACTTTTGTCGGCCAGAGAAATTTGAACGAACTCCGAAGAATTAAAAAGCCTTGTTTCCGTTCCCTTTCGGTTAAAAAAAGAAATGACGACCGAAACGATCAGCAGCAAAAACAAAACAATGAGTATTTTTTTAAACATTTCTTTCATTTTTTTAAAAAATATTATTATCTTATTCAATTTTTCCCTCCGCATTATATTTAACCAGGAAGGCGTCGCTTTTGCCTTTGCTTGCTAAATTTAAATCTTCGCTTGAGTGAAAATCAATTTGGTCGTAAAACTTTCCCGTGATTATCGGATTGTCTTCGTCGTCGATCGCCAGACCGTAAATTGTTTGAATTTCATCGGCCAGGGCGACATATCCGCCGAAAGACCTTGCCCAAACAAAATCACCCTGGAAAGAATATTTGGCCAAAAAAGCATCCGCGGCCTCGCCGAAACTGAATGCTTGAAGAAAGCTTACTCCTTTCCCCGGGTCAAAATCAACCGAGTCCCTGAAATGCCCCGATATTAAAATATTGCCAGCATTGTCCAGTTTTATCTTCTGGGCAGAATCGTAATACGTCCCGCCGAAACTTTTTAACAACAGCGGGTTTCCGTTTTTGTCGAGCTTAACGAAGAAAGCGTCTGCGCTCCCCTTGCTCACAAGCTTGTAATTATCCAAATTCATCGTACCGCTGAAATCGCCCGCCAAATAAATATTACTCTCGTCATCAACGTCAATGGCGGCTATGTTCACTTTATCGGCGCCTGTTCCTCCCCACTTTTTGGCCAGAACGAAATTCAGGTTTTTGTCGTATTGAACCAGGAAAACATCGGAGGAACTGGCCGAAATCAGGGTTGTTTTATCAAAAACTATCTTATCGTCAAAAAACCCGGCTACACAGATATTCCCCTCTTTGTTGACTCTTATTGCCTGACCCTGGTTGAGTCCCTTGCCGTTGATGGAAATGCCTTTCAAGAATTTGCCGTAAGAATCGAACTTGGCTACAAAAGTGTTCCGGCCGTCCGCGACGAACGTGTCTCCGGTTTTATTCCCATCCCAATCGTCCAAATCAACGGTTCCGTCAAAAACACCGACCAGATAAACATTGTTGTCTTCGTCAATATCCAAATCCAGACCCTCTTCAAACCTTGTGTCGCTGGAAGAAAAAGGAATGGTTTCAATGTTGCCGAAGGCTCTCACCCACAGCAATTTTCCGTCCTTGTCGTATTTGACCAGAAAAGCGTCCCGACCCGTTCCGCTGTTAATCAGTTTTTCCCCAGGGTTGGGGTCAACGTCCATTTGCCCTCCGAAATATCCCGTTAAATATATATTATTATCCTTGTCCGTTTTTAAGGAATGGGGAACGTCGGCGCCCACCGAACCCAGAGAAAATCCCCAAATCAATCTTCCTCCTTTGGTGTATTTGGCCAAATAAATATCAACTGCGTTATCGTTAATGGAACCGCCCAAAGAAGTTCTTTCCAAGGTTCCGGCACCCGGGTCCAAATCAATCGTTCCTTGAAAATATCCGGCGACAATAATGTTGCCGTCCTTGTCCACGGCCAGGGTTTTTCCAGCGTCGTCCTTGCCGTTGCCGAAGCTGAAAGCGAATGTTTTCTTCTCGTTCAGGGCCGAATCTTCCGGCTGAACCTCCAAAACCGTGAACTCTTTTTTTATTTCAATTAAAGCCGCCCGGCTGTCCGCCTTGTAGTCTTCAAGAAAATACACCGTGGCTCCGAAAACCAACAAAAGAAAAACCAGGAATGCCAAGCTGGAAACTTTTTTCCCTTCTGTTGCTCCCCAGCCCAGAAAAGCGAAAATCATCGTCAAAGACAAAGAAGCAAGCAAGGTCATCGTCCACAAGGAAGAATCAAAAACCAAGCCCAAAAACTTCAGGGGTAGCCATCCGCCCAAAAGAACAACTAAATGAACAATGGTTTGGGCGCAAAAGAAACCGGAAAGAAATTTTGCTAATTCGTTTTCTTCCATGGTCAATCGTCTAAAATTTCTAAATCATGACTGACAATATTACTCTGGCCCCTGAAAACAAACTTGCCCCGGAAATTCTTGTCTTTCAAAAACAAAGGCAGCCAATAAAGGTCGTCGGGCCACATTTCTTCAAAGGGAATCTGATGAACATCAAACCATTGCGGCCTCATCTCTTCGGTTTCCCTGGGGAGTCCCTCATAATCACCAACCTTGAAAATGTGGACTTCCAATACTTTGTCTTCGTCAAGATATTCAAATTCGAGTATTCCTTTCAAATCCATTGCCCTAGCCCTGACTCCCGATTCCTCCAAAAGCTCTCTTTTCGCCCCTTCAATAATTTCTTCGTTCTCCTCAACCTTTCCCCCGAACCCGTTCCACCTCCCCTCTCCGAAACCCCTTTTTTTCATGCCCAAAAGAAGCTTATTGGAATCAACAACCAAGCATAATGTGCAAACTTTTTTCATTTTTTCATTATACCCGATTACGGGTTAATCGTCAAAACAGAATAGGCCAAATAAGTAGCGAAGCAAACCCAGAGAAAATAAGGGACCAGCAAAACAGAAGCCAGCAGATTCTTTTTGCTTAAAATCACGATAAGAGCCAGGTTTACCAGATTGAGAAGAACCATTTCCAAAACAGACCAGGCGATTAAATGAAGGCCGAAGAAAAGATATGTCCAAAACCAGTTTAAAAAAGCGTTGGCGATGAAAAGACAAATAATTGTCTTAAACGATTTATCCTGTTTTAAATTATTCCAAACCATAAGCGCTGAAATTGTGGCCAGGATATAAATTACGCTCCAGGCCAAACCGATAAATTTGCCGTCCGGAGCAATTGATGGAAGGTTTAAAGTGTTATACCAGGACATGCCTTTTTCGGTAATCATCCCGCCGAAATAAGCCACGGCAATCGTGATTAAGGGAATAAAAAAATAATTAATTCTCATGTTTTTTTGCTTTTATTATTTTTATTATTTTCGCAAAGGCCAAAGTCTCGGCCTCGACTTCCAAATCGCTTTCTTTTATTATCGCCTCCAGTCCTCCTTTTAAAAGATAATTTTTAAAACAATTAAAATGACGTTCCCCGGCCAGCCTTTCTATTGTCCATACCAAAAAGGGCAAAGACGTATTGTAATCGGCAATAACGATTTTTCCTTTCTTTTTAACAACCCTCTTGATTTCGGAGACAACAGATTTTATCAATTTTTCTTCTTTTTCGTGAAGAGCCAAAGAAATGGAAACCGCGTCAAAAAATCCGGAAGGAAAAGGAAGACGTTCGGCATAAGCGACGCCGAAATTGACCTTGGTTTTTCTTCTCAGGGCAAACTCTATCATTCTTTGGTCAAGGTCTATGGCGTAAACAAAATCGCTCTTCTCTGAAAACAAAGAAGCCTGAGCTCCAGTGCCGCAGCAAACATCAAGAATTCTTTCCTGCTTTCCAGCCTCGGTGATTTCGCAAATTTTCATCCTTGCTTTTTTAAGCAAAGAGTCAAAAATTTTATCGTAAAACATTTGATTAGTCCTTTCTTAGAGCTTCAATGGGGTCGATGTTAGCGGCTTTCCGGGCGGGGTAAACGCCGAAGAAGAGTCCGACCGAGGTTGAAAACAAAATCGAGTAGAATACGGCGGCCAGAGAAATGGAATAGGGCCAGCTCAAACCGTAAGAATTGGCCACCGCGTAAATTAAAGAAGTCAGGCCCACGGCTATGATAATTCCCAGCACTCCGCCGGAAAAAGTCAAAAGCATCGCCTCGGTCAGGAATTGGAACAGAATGTCTCTCTTTTTCGCTCCGACCGACCTCCTTACTCCGACTTCGAAAGTCCTTTCCACCACGCTCACATACATTATGTTGGTAATTCCCACTCCTCCGACAACCAGGGAAATGGCGGCCAGGGCTGCCAAAAGCAAAGTAATACTGTTGGTAATAACTTCCATCATTTCTTTGGCTTCAACCATTGTCATAACCTCAAAATCATCCCTGGCTGGATCGTCGATGTCGTGCCTTTCCCGCATCAGGTCAAGAACGTCCTGCTTCAGCTCGTCCAGCTTACTCGCATCCTGGGCCTTAACCGAAACCCCGAGCACGTAATCGGTACCTAACAGTTTCTTCTGAATGGTCTTGGCCGGCAGATAAACAATCAAGTCCATGTCGAAAAAAAATACTTGCCCTCTTTTTTCCAAAATCCCGACCACCTTGAAGGGCTTTCCTCTAATATAAACATTCTGACCCACGGCCTCGTTGTCTCCAAAAAGCTTTTCTTTTACTTTCGCGCCCAGCACTATAACCGAGCTCAAGGAATTTTCTTCGTCTACCGTGTAAAATCTTCCTTCGGCAACGCTTATTTTCTCGACTAAGGGGGCCTGGGCTCCGTAGCCGAAAATGATTGACGTGATATTCTCTCTCTCGTATTTGATTATTTCCTGACTGGTAATATAAGCGTAATAAGCGGAAACGTTGTTCAATTTGGAAATCGCTTCCACGTCGCTGTTCTTGAGGGTAGTAATGCTTATACCCGTGGCCATGTCCGTGCTGCTCCCGGTTGTTCCCCGACCCGGAACTCTGACCTCGACATTAACGACATCCGAACCGTACATATCGATTTCTCCCAGAATCAACTGCTTCAAACTTTCTCCCGACGCCAGCATCACAACCAAAGAGGCGATGCCTATGGCCACGGCAATCATTGTCAAAACAGCGCGTCCTCTCTGTTTTTTTAAGCTTTCAAAAGCGATTTGAAAATAATTACTCATAGCGCAAAGCTTCTATGGGATTCAATCTGCTGGCTTTTCTCGCCGGAACCAGGCCGAAAATAAAACCGACTAAGATTGAAACGAAAGAAGCGACGATTATTGATGGAAAAGATATTATCAATTCCCACTTGTATCCCATGAAACCGGCAATGGAAGCGACCAATGCCGATATTAATATTCCCAAGACGATTCCGATTATTCCGGAGATGAAAGTAATGGCGGCCGTTTCAATCAAAAACTGCAGCATAATGTGAATATTCTTGGCTCCGACCGCTTTCCTCAACCCTATTTCATTAATCCTTTCTTCAACCGTGGCCAGCATTATATTCATGATTCCGAATCCTCCAACGACTAAAGAAATGGCGGAAACAGCCACCAAAAAGAACCTTATGGCCGTGGTAATCGTTCCTAAGGCGTCTAAGGCCTCCTGAACCGACCGAACGGTAAAATCGTCGTCTTTGGGGTCGTCAATATCGTGCCTGTCTCTTAAAAAGTCCTCCACAAAGCCAATGGTTGCGTCAATGTTCTTTGGGTCATCCACCTTAAACCTGATCATGCTGACATGGTCGATGCCCAGAAGAATATTTTGGGCGGTTTTAACCGGAACCATTATTTCCTGGTCTTGGTTCTGGGTCAGCCCTCCCCCTTTTTCTTTCATCACTCCGACAACGGTAAAATTGCTTTTTTTGATTTTAATCTTTTCGCCCAAAGGATTTCTGTCTCCGAAAAGGTCTTCGGCAATCTTGCTTCCTAAAACAGCCAGTCTGGCCTGGGAAGCTTCTTCCTCTTTAGTGAAGAACCTTCCCTTTTCCACCTCGGCATCTTCAACATCGGGATAGGATGAACTGACGCCGTAAAAATTGACGTCCGCTTTTTTGTCTTCCCAGACAATCCTGTCGTTTCCCTTGACGTATGAAGACAAAGAAACGATGTAAGGATAATTCGTTTCCAGCAAGGCCTCTCCGTCTTCGTATTTAAGGGTGGTGATAACCACGCCGAAAACCGAAGAAGGCGGACCTCCTTCTTCTGCCTTGCCCGGAACGACGCTTATTAAATTGGAGCCCAAACTTTTAACTTCGTTCAATATCAAGTTCTGGGCGCTGGCACCCACGGACATGACAACGATAACGGCCGTCACCCCGATAATAATACCGAGCATTGTTAAAAAAGACCGCATTTTATTACGAGAAATCATTTTCCAGGAGCTGAGAGCGGCATCAAAAACGTTCATATTATTTCAACAGCTCATTATGGTTTTTAGCCGACTGTCTTTGGTCCACCCTGTAATCGCTGACAATCATCCCGTCCCTTATATTAATAATCCTTTGGGCGTATTCGGCTGTATATTTCTCATGCGTAACCAAAACAATGGTATTGCCCTGGGCATTCAAATCTTCCAAAAGCTTCATTACCTGAAGACCTGATTTGGAATCCAGGTTTCCCGTGGGTTCGTCGGCGAATATCACTTGCGGAGTGTTAATCAGTGCCCTGGCAATGGCCACCCTCTGCTTTTCTCCTCCGGACAAACGATTGGGAGTGTAGTCCAGCCTGTGGCTCAGCCCGACCTGCTCTAAAATTTCTTTACCTTTTTTTATTCTTTCCGGGCCGGAAATACCGGTATACAATAAAGGAAGCATGACGTTTTCCAGAACGGAAGTCCTGTTTAAAAGATTGAATGATTGAAAGACAAATCCGACCTTATCGTTTCTCATCTCCGCCAATCGGTCGTCGCTTAGCTGACTGACGTCTTTTCCTTCAAAGAAATATTGGCCGCTGGTCGGTTTGTCCAGAAAGCTTAAAATGTACATTAAGGTTGATTTGCCCGAACCAGAAGGCCCCATAACGGAAACAAACTCTCCTTTTTCAATGTCAAAAGTTATGCCGTTTAAAACCTTGGTTACCACGTCTTCGGCCCAGAATTCTTTTTTTATGTCCTTGACGCTGATTAACATGTTAGTTAAGAACTTTTAAAACGATTTCTTCTCCCTGCTCCACGCCGGAAAGTATTTCCACGTTCCCATCGTCTCCTTTCATGCCCAAGACAACCTCTTTCTCGACGATTTCACCGTTTTCCAGCACCCGGACATATTTTGTTTCATTTTTGGCCAAAACCACCCGGTTGGGAAGGTATAAAGTGTTGAAGCGGAAATCCGTATTAATCAAAATATTGGCCGTCATGCCGGGTTTTACCCTTTCATCGTTGTTTTCGTCCAGGGTCACTTTCACTTTATAATAAACAACGCCCTGAATTTCGGTTGAGGACAAATCAACCCTAATTACCTTTCCGCTGAATTTGACGTCCTTGCCTAAAGCATCGAGCGTTATCTCCGCTTCATCGTCGGTTGACACCTTAACCACGTCGGTTTCGGGAATATCAACCTCTATTTCATAATGAGGAGACAGCATTTCTATCATTGTCTCTGCCGTGGATATGGATTCTCCTTCTTTTTTGTAAATCTTAGTGACTACTCCGTCGATAGGAGCCTTGATCACGGCCTTATTCCTGTTGGCGATTGCCTGGTCCAAAGCGGCGCGGTAATAAGCGAGGTCAACCTCCCGGGACGGAGCAATCAAAGAATTATAATTCGCTTGCTGAACCTCCAAGGCGGCTTGGGCCGTGGCAACAGCTGCCTCGGCTTGATTTATATTATTGTTATTTTGGGTTTTCAAAACGCTGATATCGTTCTGAAGGGAAGAAACAGTGGTCTGGACCGTGGAAATGTACGCTTTCTGATTGTCCAGGATGGTTTTGTCCGCGGAAGTGACCACCGAGCCATAAGCCGAGTTGGTGCAAATATCCCTGACTACGGTCAAGGAGTTCAGAACCTTGCCCAGGACAGCAACCATCTGGTTTATGGCAGCATCAATATCTTCCTGCTTGTTTGTGCTCTTGGCCGCATCAATGTATGTTTTAATCAGCTTCATCGGCTCTTCAATATTGTATTTTTCCTCGTCCCTGACCTTCAGGCTTTCCTGGCTGCTGCTGTAGAAATAAGTTTGCTGAATCGTGGTTACGGCGCTGTCAGCGTTGTAAATCTTGATATAAGCGTCGTCCAGAGCCGTCAGGGCGTAAGAATATTTGGCCTCCAGGCTTTTCCGGGAAAGCTCTGTTGTGTCCTGAAGATTTTTATTGGCCTGGCTCAAAGCAACTTGGGCGGAATCAACCTGTTTTTGAGCCACGACAATCTGCTCTTCGGTGGCTCCGGCCAATTTCTGATTCAGGGTGGCTTCGGCCTGGGTCATGGCGGAATTCAGCTCGGTCAGGGAAAGATTGACCAGCCATTGGCCGCCTTTAACTTCGTCCCCTTCTTTAACGTAAATTTTTGAAACCCGGCCAATGGCCTCAAAATGCAGAGAAAAATTTTGGGAAGAATTGATTTTTCCGGTTGCGTCAACCGTCTGCGCCAAATCTCCTCTTTCCACTTTGACTGTTTCATACTTGGGAGTCTTTGATTTTCCAAAAATCTGAAAAACCCCGACAATAACGACTAAAATGATGATAGCCAGGATAATTATGCTCTTTTTTGACATGTTTTTTTATTTAGAATTATTTTCTCAATAATACTACTTTTTACGGGGATTGGCAATATACAAAAGCCGCGCCCTTTACGGGCGCGGCTTAGTTGTTTAAATCAATTACCAGCTCTGCCTTCTGTCTCCGCCTCGGTTAAAAGGTCGGTCTTCTTTTGGCCTTGCTTCATTGACGGTTAAACTTCTGCCGTCAAATTCCTTACCATTGAACATTTCAATAGCAGCTTGAGCTTCCTCGTCGCTTGCCATTTCCACAAAGCCAAATCCTTTTGACCTTCCGGAAATCTTGTCCATGATAACAGTAGCTGACTCAACTGTTCCAGCCTGAGAAAAATATTCCTTCAGAGCTTCGTCAGAGGTGTTGTAAGACAGCCCTCCGACATACAATTTTTTTGCCATATTTCCTAAACACAAATAAAAATTATTCCGCAAGTCGACCCAGGTTCTGCCTTCCAAGTACACTTAAATTTGTGTAAGGAAACATAAACTTTAACTTGCTTTATAATAAATTACACTATCTTCGGCAGAAAGTCAAGTCTTATTCGTCGAAATGAAACACCTTTTCTATTTTCTCTTTGAAAACTTTCGCCACCTCGTAAGCCAGCTTCAAAGAGGGGACGTACTTTCCCTGCTCCAGGAAAACAATGGTTTCCCTTCTCACGCCGACTTTTTTGGCAAGCTCTTCCTGGGTCAGTCCCATTTTCGCCCTTAACTCCTTGACTCTTGTTTTCATAGCATTAAATCTTCTTTCCCGGAATAATATAATCTGAAGAAAATGTTCAAAAATATCATTCCCAGAATCAAAAGACCGAGTAAATCTCCGATAGCCACCTCAAGAGGGTTAAAATAGTTTATCCACCACAAAATCAATACGGCCATTAGGGTTATTTGAAAAGAAGCGGCCAGGGCGGTATAGGAAATCTTTTTCGTCCTCTCGTCCTGCTCCGGCCAGTCGCCGTATCTTTTATACCTGATTAAGCTGGACAAAAGCAAGGACAAGCCGGCTGCAAACATTATGGTGAAGCTAAAAGAATCAAACCTTGAAGCAAAGCTTCCCAGCAAGAGAGCGATTCCCCCGACAATGCCGAACAAGTGTCTTTTTTTCATGTGACAATAATGTTATTATTATATTCCTTATGTTATATCATTCTAACATCATTGTCAAGAGCGATATTAATAAGCTACATAATTTTAGCGACTTTTTATCATAAAGACCCAAATGGAATACCTAAAAAACTTTAACAAGTCGAATTTTTTATTATACATAATCTGCGGTATTGAATAAAATTTAAATTTTATATGTTTTGGCATTAATCTTATTAGTTCAAAAACGGTTGGCAAGTGTGCATACCCCCTGGGAGCTCCTATAATCTTATTCGATTCGTAAATTATATCTCCCGGCAATAATCCCTTATATAATTTTCCTGTCAGAAAACAATAAAACATGGATAAATATCTCCAAAAATCTCTTATAATGTTTTTAAACAAGAAAGCAATGCCTTGCCCTAAATAAAACTTATTAAAGCTTTCTATAAATATTGTTCCTCCATCCTTTGCCACTCTTAACATCTCTTCGATTACCTCTCTTCTTTTAGAAAATGTCGCCACCGCATTAATAGAGAAACGCGGACAAAAAACATAATCAAAAATATTATCTGTAAAAGAAAGACTGGCCATGTCTTCACATAAAAAACTGACGTTTTTTATTCCGAGTTCTCGTGCTTTTTGTTTTGCAGCTTCAATCGCCCGGGGAACAATATCGACACCAATCACATTAAAACCGGCTTGAGCGGCGCCGGTAGAAAACCTACCCGAACCACAACCCAAATCTAGAAGACTCTTGCCTGACTTCAGTTTACTCAATATTTTTTTCTCTACACAACGAAGTGGCTCTTTCGAATAGTAGGGAATTTCTCCGGTATAGTGAGAAATATTGAGTTTTTTTATATTATTGTAATAATCTTCTTGATTTACGGTTTCTTTTTCCATACCTTTCTTTTAAAAATAATAGCGTAGTTTTAAATAAAACTCAAGGCGATGTACCGCATATTAATAAAGACAAATAATTTCTCATAAATCAGACTATTGACTTTTTAAAAAAGTATTCTATAATTGAAAAAGGCTATTTGCTCATTGAAAAAAGGGAGAGGATAGTGGTGTCTTACGAAAAAACCTTAATTATTATTAAACCAGATGGCTTAACCAAGAATCTGGCAGGATTGATTGTCGAAAAAATTTACCAGTACGGCCTAACAATAATAGACTCAGAGAGAACACATCTCTCTAAAGAACTGGTAGAAAAGCTGTATTCGGAAATTAAGGATAAAGAATATTTTGTTGAGGCGGTAAATTGGGTAAACTCGGCCCCGGTTCTTATATTAATAATAGAGGGGATAGATGCTGTAAATACTGTAAAGCAAAAAATAATTGGGAAATACCCTAGTGGCTTAAGGGGACAATTTTCTGAAAATTCAATTAAAAATATTGCCCATGCTTCCGATTCTATTATTTCGGCTCGAAAAGAAATAAAACTTATAGAGCCCATTTTAAAAAGAAACAAAGATTCGAATGAAAAAAAATTATCTAATAAGATAGTTTTCGCCCTAACGGGTATGAGTGAGTGCGGCAAAAGCACTGTCGGCAAATATTTTGATTCAAGGGGAATACCCAGACTGAAAATTGTAAATATCTTTGAAAAAGTCAGGGACGCCTACCAGACGGACAAAGATGTTAAAATCTTTACAAGTATTGAGGAAAAAAGGGATCCCTATGCCCTATGGGATGTATTTATTGAACAGTTGTTAACTGAAATGAACAAACGAAAAGTTAACATCGCATCAATTGAAAGTCTTTATGGGGGGGGGCTAGGTTACTATCTAAAACAAAAGCTTGGAAACCATTTTCACGTCATCTTTATTGAAGCATCTGAAGAAAAACGAGTTAAGCTACAAATGGTTCGCGAAAGCATTGATGATGCCGATAGGGCTAAACGACTATTACTCTCCAGAGATCGAATAAAAAATGATTCGGGCATCCCGCAATTAAAGGAAATCGCCGATGAAATTATTGATAATTCTGGTAGCATAAATCAACTTTACGAAAAGATTGATAAGATCATACACAAATATAAATAATTCGATCTATATTTAAAAGTCCCGTTTTACAGATAAACGGGCTTATTTATATAAAATTATGGCTATGTCAAAAATTAAAAATAAATACGCATACCACAAGTGCGCTGGAGGGGTTCTTTTATGTGGCCAAAACAAATTATTTACTCCCCTGTTAAAGAAAAAAAATGGAGAATGGGTAATTCCCAAAGGACACATAGATGTTGGCGAAAAAACGATAGAAACGGCTGTTAGAGAAATCAAAGAAGAGTTAGGATTAAAAAACATTACAGGGCTTGAAAAAATAACCAAACTAAAGAATATAAGCTACGATTTTAAATCAAACAACAATATAGAAAACTTCAAAAAAGTATATTTATTCGCCTTCCGCGCTCCCAAAAAGTATAAATTATTACCATTTAAAAAAGAGGGGTTTATAGATGCAAAATGGATGGAAATAAATCAAGCACTAAAACTTGCTAAATATAAATCAGAAAGAGAAGCTATTAGGGTATCCATAGATGCATTAATTTATCAGATTACCAAAAAAAAATTAATAAGTGTTTTTAAAAAAACCTTGAAGAACAATCTTCTGGGAATAGTTTTAACTGGCAGCTTGCCAAACAATTGTTTTAAAAGCTGGTGGAGTGATGTTGATGTTTTAATTATCGTTAAAAAAATAAACCTATTGACAAAGCAAAAAATAGCTCAAGCAAAAAATTATTTAGAAAAAAAGGAAGGAAGACATTTCGGTATTGATGTCATAGATAAATTAAATGCTACGAATCCAACATTACCCGAAATCTCCTTGAGCGGAAAAACACTACAAACATTGCTAGAGGCTAAAAATTGTCGTCAAAATATTATTTATATTGGTAAAAATACAAAGCTTTATTATCCTTCGAAAAAAGAAGTGGAAAGATATAGCTTATCTAATATTGGTATACTATCATTAAAAAACAGGAGAAGTCTTGCTGAAAAAAAATTGGTGAATATTAATGATTTTAAAAATGCAGCCTCTAAAGAAACGCGGACTGCTAACATAATAACTAAACTTGCAATTCAATATTTTTCTGGCTATACCTGTAAAAACAATAAAGAGGTACTAATAAAGTCTCGCCAATTATTCAAAAATTTTGATTTTACGCTTTTAGACGAAATCGACGAAGCAATTAATAAGTGGCAAAAATTAAATAAATTTGAATTAAAAATTATTCTTATAAAAACTACCAATTATATTGAAAAATTTAGTCAATATGTTTTTAAGAAAGCAACAAAAATTAAAAACAATTAATATCTCTCTGCCGAGGAAAAATCAAAGAATATTCATTGGAAGGAACATAGTCGATCTTTTTATTAATGAATCTTTAGCCAAAAAATATTTTAACTTTATTATTTTAGTCGACTCTAATGTACTATGTATTTATCGAAACGATATTGACAAGATTAAAAAAGTTTTAGGAAATCCGAAGATTATAGTCATTGAGCCCAATGAAGACAGTAAAACATTAAATTTTTTAAATTTAATTTTCGAAAGATGCTGCCAAAATAAACTATCCAGAAAAAGTTGTTTTGTCGCTATCGGCGGTGGTATTATAGGAGACATAACTGGCTTTATAGCATCTATATATATGAGAGGCATAGATTTTATATTTATTCCAACGACCCTAATGGCTCAAGCAGATACAATTATAGATAAGGTAGCCATAAGCCATAAATCATTAAAAAATATCGCCGGGAGCTTCTATTCTCCAGTTTTAACGATCTGCGATATAAATTTCTTACGGACGCTAAACGATAAAGAGATAGCAATGGGTTTTAGTGAAATTATTAAACACGCCGCCATAGACTCTGAGAAGCATTTTAATTTTATAAAATCAACGCTAAAAAATAACAAGAAAGACTTTCAAAAATATCCATGGGAAGAAATTATATATAAATCATTAAAAATTAAAAGTGACCTCGCCCAAAAAGACCCTTTTGATGAATCTAATTATCATAAAGGGTTAAGTTATGGCCACACATTTGCTAATGTTTTGGAAGGTATGTCTGGTTTTAAGTTAAGACACGGTGAAGCGGTAGCCCTAGGAATGAAATTTAGTGCAATAGTTAGCCGAAACGTGGGGATAATGTCTAAAAATATATTTAACGAACAAAACGATATAATAAAAGAAGCCGGCCTGCCAACAGTGATGCCAAAATCTTTAAATAAAAAAACCATCTTAGAGCTTTTTAAAAAAGATAAAATTTCTGATAACGGAGAAATCAATTTGGTTGTTTTAGAAAAATTTGGGAAATTTTCAATCAAAAAAAATATTGATCACAAGATTATCAAAAAAGCATTGGAATTATTTAATACGATTTAATAACCGAACTAGGTCGCAAGAGTTTTTCAGCGCAACACGGTAACATTTAATATTTTTAACTATAAAATCAATAGTTCCTACGGGGAAAAATTCTTTTTCTGTTTTGTTCATTAGGTTATTATCATAAGTAATTATACGACTGGAGTCTACCCCTTCAATAAAATTCATTCTATCAAAATCTGGATAAAACAATTTAAGCAGATGAGACGTTAGTGCGATCCTTATAGAATTCTTAGAATTAATTGTATCTAGTTTTTTACAACTATTTTTATTTTTTTCGAAATAAACGAAAACAAAATAATCAAGCTTATAAGAATTTCTGGTGTTAAATATTTGCTGAGGCATCAAAAAAAATCCTGCTTTAGTTTCGACGAACATTTTTTCTGATATATTTATTTTATGTTTTTTTTCCAAATGATTTTTAACCTCTGGCCTAATGTGCAAAGGAATGAATGGATAAGAAAAAATGCGCATTGTTTTAATGTCTAAAAAACAAAATTCATCGCCAATCATCGTATTTGATATTAACGACAACTCTATGGCTGAAAGAGTTTTACCGACGCTTAAACCATCGTCGGCGAAACAAAAAGCTTTATCCTTATATACTGAAGCAGAACCGTGGACTAAAAAAATATTGTTTTTTGCTGAATGTAAACCAACGAATCTAAATAAGGCCTGCAAAACACCCATCAGGTTGAAATAATCGTAAGGACTATCTGTCTTATCAACGCCCATTAATAAATTTTTATAATCTGGCGATAGTGTTATATAATTTTTGTCAGCTTTTGCGATTCTTATATTTATTTGCGGCTTTTTTTGTTTTTCTTCGCAGACATCGAAATTATTAAAAAATTCTACAATTAAATTGAGGCTATCTTCTATTTCTACCGTAATGGGAATGTTTACTATTCTTAAAAAAATCTTCATAAATGTTTCCTTATATTAAATCATCTTATTTTTAAACAGTCAAAGCTATAATTGAAAACGTAACATTAAAAACTGTCATTTTAACACCTTACTGAAAATCGATTAGTGCAAAGCCCCAACAACAGTAACCGCGTTATTATTTCCTTTACGTTAAATCATTCTAACATTATTGTCAAGAGCTAATTTCTTTTAAAAATTTGCGTTGACTCCGAAACGATTATTGTTTCCGACCCCCCACTGTCAGTTTCAATAATTATGCTCTGACCGGCCTTGCCGATGACCGTTCCAGACAAAATCGTCATATCCTCCATATTATCGTTAGGCTTTTGATTACCGGCCGGGGGCTGTTGATTTTCACCTTTATTGCCGGGCGTCTGGCATGTCTCAACGCTTTCGCAAACCATAATCCTTACGGCACTGTCGTTTTCCATAAAAACCGTGGCATAGTTTCCCTCTGCCACATCGTCTATGTTTGTCATATTGCCTGGGCCTTGCCTTTTATCAAAATTATTGGAAAAACCGTCATTCTTGGGCTTTGTTAAGAAATATATCCCCCCGCCGATTATCAACAAAACCAATACGGAAATCAATATAATGTGTTGTCTTTTCATATGTTTGAATTAATTTTATTATTCGTAGCGCAAGGCCTCTATGGGATTGAGCAGTGACGCTTTTCTGGCCGGATAATATCCGAACATTATCCCTATGGCCGCGGAAACGAAAAAGGAAAGGATAATTGACCAAGCGGATATCACCGTGGTCGTGCCTCCGAATTTATCGACCAAAAAGGAAGCGGCTATCCCCAGTAATATTCCAACCGCCCCTCCGACAAAGGTCAGGGTTATGGACTCAAGCAAAAACTGACTACCGATGTCAGCGCTTCTGGCTCCGAGCGATTTTCTCAAACCGATTTCTCTGGTTCTTTCGGTCACGGTCGTCAGCATCATGTTCATAATTCCGATGCCACCGACAATCAGCGATATCCCGGCTACTGCTCCCAAAAGCAACGTCATGGTTCCTGAAACCGAGGACATCGTTTCCATAATGTCCGCCTGGTTCATTATGCTGAAATCAGCGGAACCGGCGTCGCTGATTTTGTGCCTGACCAGCAGCAGACTGGTAATGTCTTCCTCGGCGCTGGCCATCAGCTTGTCGGAAACAACCTCTATGTTTATGGAGCTTAACGATTTATTGCCGGTAAAATAATGCTCGACTACGGAAATCGGAACATATATTATGTTATCGGCGCTGCTCGTTCCCGAACTGCCCTTGGCTTTAGTGATTCCGATAACCGTGAACTGCTGATCGCCTATCTTGATTTTTTGCCCAGTCGGGTCAGAATCTTCACCAAAAAGGTCACCCCTGACCGTCGGGCCGAGAACCGCGACCTTCGCTCCTTTGCTTATCTGCTCACCACTTAAAAAGCTTCCCATCTCCGCCTCCAAACTTTTGATGCTTTGGTAAGCGCTATCTATGCCGTAAACGCTAACCCTGGTATTGTTCCCCTTGTATATGACCTGCTGATTGGTTGAAACCAAAGAAGAAACCGCTTTCAGGTTTTCCACGCTCTGCTTAATGGCCTCGGCATCTTCTTCAGTAAGTGTGCTGGCCGAACCAGCGCTACTTCTCACCATAGTGCCAAAGCTTCTCTGGGCGCCAGGACTGACCACCAGAAGATTGGAGCCCAGAGCCTGGATATTGCTTTCAATGTCCTTGGTCGAGCCCTGGCCGATGGAAACCATGGTAATAACCGATGCTATGCCGATAACGATTCCCAAAATGGTCAAAGCCGACCTCGACTTATTGGAAAGCAGGGACGTATATGTTTCTCCGATTAAATCAGTTAATACCATATTATTTCTCCTTTAATAAATTTGTTTTGGACGACGCTTCATCGGCGACTATCAGCCCGTCTTTCATCTCAATAATCCTGTCGGCATGTTCGGCCACGTATCTTTCATGGGTAATCAAAATTATTGTGTGCCCGAAATCCTTGTTCAGTCTGCAAAAAGCATCCAAGACAATGTCCCCTGTCTTGGAGTCAAGATTTCCAGTTGGCTCGTCGGCCAGTATCAAATCAGGATTATTGACCAAGGCCCTGGCAATGGCCACCCTCTGCATTTGTCCTCCGGAAAGCTGGCTGGATAAATGATGCCATTTGTCTTCATCCAGACCAGCCGAAAGAAGCGCCTGGGCCGCTTTTTCTTCCCTCTTTTCTTTTTTAACGTTATTATCGTAAACCAAGGGAAGCATTACGTTTCTCAAAACGCTGGCCCGGGGCAGAAGATTGAACGACTGGAAAACGAATCCTATCTTTTGAGACCTTATGCCGGCCAGCTCGTTGTCAGACAACTTAAGCATGTCTTGACCGTTAAGAAAATACTTGCCCGATGTCGGCCTGTCCAAAGTTCCCAGAATGTGCATCAAGGTGGATTTTCCCGAACCGGACGGACCGATAATGGCCACGAATTCCCCTTTCTTGATTTCAAAAGAAATCCCTTTCAAAACATCGGTCTGGGCATCTCCGGTCTTATAGGTTTTTGTAATGTTTTCGCAAGCTATCATAATTTTACCTTCCTCCTGGTACGTTGCCGCTGGGCATTCCTCTTCCGTCGTTATTTATCATAAAAGTGCTTTCTCTAATCGTGGTGCCACTATTGGAAGACTTAACAGAAGCATTGCTGTTGACTATCGTTTTGGTAATAACCCTGTCTCCGACACTCAGTCCGCTCTTAATTTCCACGCTGATATCGTCCGCCAATCCTGTTTCCACTTTTTTTCTCTCCGGCTTTTCATTGTTTAAAACTTCGACATAACTTGAACCACCTTGGGTCTTGACCGCGCTACTGGAAACCACTATCACTCCTGTGACGGATTCTTCTATGATATTGACCGTAACGCTCATTCCCGGCTTTATTCTTTCATCGTCGGAACTGAAAATGATGTCAACGCTATAACTCACCACGCCCTGAGAAACCGTGCCCACTGCGTCCAACCGATAAACTTCTCCCTCAATGGACAAATCCTCAAAATTGTCAAAAGTGACCATAGCCTTTTGTCCGACTTTAACGTTGGCGATATCGATTTCATTCAAGGTAACCTTCACTATATTTTGCTTGGTAATCAAAGACGCCAAAACGGTTCCAGAGTTGACCGCGTTTCCCTTCTTGACGTTGACGCCAGTTATTATTCCGTTAAAAGGAGCGTAGATGTAGCAATCGGCTACATTCTTCTGCCTCTCCAGCAAATCGCTTTCTTTCTGACTTATGGTCAATTCCTGAGACCTAATCTTGAGAGAATCGGGCCCTTCATTCAGCTTGTCCAAAGACAACTGCTTTTCTTTTATGGTTCGTTCAGCACTGACCAGACTTTTTTCGTTAGCATCTATGGTTGAAGTCGCGGAAAGAAGGCTTGAAAGATGCTGATTGGTTTTGCTCGTATAAGTGCTCAAAGAAGAAAGATGAGTGTCCGCGATTGATAAATGATTGATGCTATAGATGCTTAGAGTGTACTTATAGAAATCAATTAAATTGATTGTGCTTTTTATCAAATCGGAAATCATTTTTGTCGCTTCATAAGTTTCATCGATCAGTTCTTCTATTTCTTCTTCTTCGGAGTATCTGTTTGTTTCTTTGTAAAGATTCAGGTTCTCCTCATATTTCAATTTGGCGGTTTGATATTTTTCGTAAACCTCGTCTTTGTATGTTAATGCCCTGTTGTCATAAATGCTGGCTGTCATAGCATAATAGCTGTAATTTTCCTGCACCCCGTTTGAACAAGCGCCGTAGCCGAAGATAACATTTTTCAGTCCGGTCATCAGAGTCGGCAAATCAAGAAAAGCATTGGCTACCGCGTTAAAACCGTCTTCGTAAGATTTCTTAATATTGCTTTCGGCTGTTTTTTTTGATTCTTGAGCCTGGATAAGGGAACTTTCGGCCTGAAGAAGGGAAAGCTCATCAATCGGCTCCCGCAGTTCTTCCAGAGATAGTTTCGCGCTTTCTAAAGCAATTTCGGCACTGGTCAAATTTTTTAACGCCTCGCTGTCGTCAATTCGGACGATTAAAGCTCCTTTTTTCACTTCTTGCCCGCTCTTTACATTTACAGATAGAACATTACCAGAAACTTCCGATGTTATGTTCACCGTCTCCAAAGACGAAACCTGGCCGGTTCCGGAAACAGAAACCGTCACTGACCCTGTTTTTGCTTCTTCGGTAACGTATTGAACGCTCGGACCCTGGGAATTAATTTTCTGGTAAGAAAAAATTCCTCCGAACAGAAGTGCCAGCAAAACTACGATTGACGCCATTTTATGATTTAAAAACCAATTGAATATTTTTTTCATAATTTAAAAACATTAGTAATTCTAATTATTAGTACAAATCCTCCCTGTTTTTATTTCATTTAAAAACCGCTCGGAAGGGCGGCTTTTATTTCAAGCATTGCTCGAAACATTCTCTCGGGTCGGGCTTTGATTTAAAACAGTTTTTAAGGCATTCTTTTTTATCCTCTTCGAAAAGAAATAAGTGAGGGGGTAGAGACTGAATGCCATGGCCAGAAAAAGGCTTGAAGCGACGGTCAATACCGCGTTCAATCATGGGCATTTCTTCCTTTTCTGTTATCTTGATTTCTTTGGCGATAAAATCCTGTCCTTCCCTGCTACCGATGGCGATGATGAACTGCCCTTCTTTTATTTCCGGCATTTCTTCCTCCCGTCTTATATTCCTCAGCCCCTGTGGCGTTTCAATAATCAGATAATTGTCTCCGATTTCAAAAACCGTTCCGGCTATTCCCAGCTTCCGCATCTCTGTTCCGCCTCCGACGAAAAACTTGAAAAACGCGCTCGCGGGATGCTTACCCATATATGCCTGCGCTTCCATTTTTCTCGCCACCTCTGTATAGGTTAGAACGCCGCCAGCAAGCATTATGAAAATTATCAAACCCATGGCCAGTAAGCCGAAAGGCTTTTTGTAGGAAGCGTCGCTTTTGGTAAGCAGGCATCCGGCCAGAACAATAAAGATTATGAAACTGATTACTAATAAATAAGGAAACGATTCCAAAAACGCCAGAAAACCGAACCGGCCGAAACTCAGATACTTAAGATTGTCGGTTTCTTTCAAATAGAACAGGGTCAGGTTAAAAAACAAAACAGCCAAAGTGACGCTCAAGGCAAAAGCTGTTCCCAAACCCAGCTTCTCGGCCAAAAACAAATACTTGGAGCGGAGTTTGACCCGGCCGTTTTCTATCTTGTCCATTACGCTGTTTTCCAATTTTTCATTTTCTTTTTCGTTCATATTTCTTCTAAATGATTTTTAAGCATCTTTTTGCCCCGGGATATCAGGGTTCCGACCGTATTCTTGGGAATCCTCAAAATGTCGCTGATTTCCTCGTAGGATCTGTCCTCGAAGTAGAATAATATCAGGGGCTCCTGATAGCTTATTTTCAGCCTGGCAATGTTCTTTTCAATCTCTTTCTTGAGCAGCTTCCGGTCGATATTGCCACAAATGTCAATCTTCTCGTCTATAATTTTATACTCCAAATCGTCAAGAAAAATTCCACGCTTCGAATTTTTTTTCAAATGGTTTACCGCTTCGTTATGGGCTATCCTGTATATCCAAGATGAAAACTTCCGACGGATGTCAAAGCCGTAAAGATTCTTATAGGCCTTAATAAAAACCACCTGAAGGACGTCTTCCAGTTCATCTTTGTCGTAAATAAACTTGCGCAGAAAGTGGGATAATTTGCCCTGATAGCGCCTGATGATTTCCCTGTACAGCTCCTTGTCATTATCGAGAATTATCTCCACGATTTGCTCATCGCTCAATTCGGTACTGGCCATTATAATGTAATACAATCAAGATTTTAATTTTCTTTCATTTATTATAAATCATTTTGCATTATTTTCAATTATGCCATATAATATCTTTATTGTGGCCGCATTAAATAAAATCAAAATTTCTTTTACTGTTTTAACGGGAATTTTTTACGCTTCCGTTGCCCGGGCCGTTTGTCCGGTTTGCATTGCCGGAGTGACGGCTGGAGTCGGACTGACCAGATGGCTGAAAATAGACGACACCATTACCGGTCTTTGGATTGGCGGACTAACCGTTGCCTTAATTATCTGGACCATAGACCAGCTTAATAAAAGAAGCATCTCGTTCTCGGGACGAAATTTCTTGATTGTGGCCGCTTATTACTCTCTGGTCATCTGGCCACTGAGGTCAATTGAAGTTATCGGGCACCAATACAATAAAATTTGGGGGATAGATAAACTGATTCTTACTATTTTTATCGGCAGTATTGTTTTTTATTTGTTTGAAAGATGGTATCGCCTGTCAAGAGAAAAAAGGGGCAAGTCCCTTTTCCGCTATCAAAAAATAGTCTGGCCTTTGATTCCTTTGACGATTCTTTCTGTGATTTTTTATTTCCTAACCAGATAATCACTTGCTCTGCTTTCTTTTCTGTTTCGTTCTTTCTATCTCGCTCAAATACTGCTTCCTTAATCTTACGCTGTTCGGCGTTATTTCCAGATATTCGTCTTCATTCATTATGCTCAATCCTCTTTCCAGCGTAACTGGCAAAGGAGGAGTCAATTTTATTGCCTCATCAGAACCCGATGCCCTCATATTGGACAGTTCTTTTCCTTTGGTGGGATTGACGTTCAAATCGTTCCCCTTGGAAACATTGCCTATGACCATGCCCTCGTAAACATCGTCGGCGTGGCCTATGTACAAATCTCCTCTTTCCTGCAAGTTCCAAAGAGAAAATCCCGAGGTCTTTCCCGTCACCATGGAAACCATTGAGCCGACAGACCTTTTCTCTATTTCTCCCACGTAGGGCCTGAATCCGATTACCCGGGTGGCCAAAATGCCCTCGCCGCGGGTATCAATAACAAAATCGGGCTTGTATCCCAGCAATCCCCTTGTCGGCGCTTCAAAAACCAGCCTGACGTGTCCTTGTTCCGGCCTCATTTCGGTCATTATGCCCTTTCTTTTGGAAAGCTTTTCAATGACTATGCCCGACATGTCTTCGGGGACATCGATAATCACTTCTTCAAACGGCTCCAGTTTTTTTCCGTTTTCCTCCTTGATAATCACCTGGGGCTGGGAAACCTGCAGTTCGTAGCCCTCCCTCCTCATATTTTCCAAAAGTACGGCTACGTGCAATTCCCCTCTTCCATAAACCTTGTAATGGTCTGTTGAAGAAAAATCAATCTTCAAGCCGACATTGATTTCCAGTTCCTTTTTAATCCTTTCTTTGAGCTGGCTGTTGGTTACGAACTTGCCGTCTCTTCCGGAAAAGGGAGAATTATTAACCAGAAAGTTCAAGGAAATGGTCGGCTCATCTATCTCAATGACAGGAAGAGGCTCCTGCTCGGGGTTAGCGCAGATTGTTTCTCCGATAAATATGTCGGATATTCCGGCAACCATGACTACGTCTCCGGCGCCGGCTTCTTCGGTCTCTCTTTTGTCCAGTCCGTAAAAAGTGAAAATCTTGATTACCTTTGCTTTTCTGATTTCGTCCTTGACTCCTTTGACATAAACCTCGTCTCCTTTCTTGATTTTTCCTTCATATATCCGGCACACAGCCAGCCGGCCCAGGAAATTATCGTAAGCAAGATTAAAGGGCTGGGCTCTCAAGGGCTTGTTCGTTAATTCTTCCGAAGACGCTGGGGGAATTTTCTCCAGAATCAAATCCAGTAAAGGGGTCAGGTCTTTTGACCCGTCTCCCAGTTTTCTTTTGGCCACGCCGTCACGGCCGCTGGCGTAAACGACGCTGAAATCAAGCTGTTCGTCGTCGGCGCCCAAGTCAAGAAACAATTCAAAAACCATATCCTTCGCTTCTTCGGGCCTGGCCGCGGGCTTGTCTATTTTATTAATCACCACAATTGGCTTTAATCCCAACTCCAAAGATTTCTTTAAAACGAACTTTGTTTGGGGCATGGGGCCTTCTTGGGCGTCAACCACCAGAAGCACGGAATCGATTGAACGCAGAACCCGCTCCACCTCGGAGCTGAAATCAGCGTGGCCCGGAGTGTCCACGATATTGATTTTCGTGTCCCTGTAAAAGACAGAAGCGTTCTTGGAATAAATGGTAATGCCTCTTTCTTTTTCCAGTTCGTTTGTGTCCATCGTAAAACCCTCTTCAGCCATTCCTGTTTGCTTCATTAAAGCGTCGGTTAAGGCGGTCTTGCCGTGGTCTACGTGGGCGATGATGGCGATGTTTCTCACTTCCATGATTTAAAAAATCCTGCCCAGAAGGCAGAAAGCTTCTTTCAATGTATATGAAACATACAATAAAAAAATAGATTTGTCAAAAATATTCCCGCTAAACAAAGGTAATCGCCTCCCCTCTTTTCCTTCCCCTGCCCGTTCTGCCTATTCTGTGAACGTAATCGTCATAGGTGGCCGGAAGGTCGTAATTGATAACGTGGCTGATGTTGTCGATATCCAAACCCCTGGCCGCCACGTCGGTAGCCACCAGTATTCTTCCCTGGCCTCCTTTAAAAAAGTCGATGGCCTTTTTTCTTTTGACCTGGGTTTTGTCGCCGTGAATCGATTCCGCCCTGAATCCTTTCCGGATCAAATCTTTGGACAGTTTTTCCACCCCGTGCTTTGTTCTTCCGAAAATGAGAGTTTTATTGAAATCTTTTCTATTAAGCATTTCGCACAAAGTTTCCAGTTTTTTGCCTCCCTCGCCCGCCCTTACTATGTCTTGGTTGACGTTAGCCGAAGCTTCCCTGGTTTTTACGGAAATTTTAACGGGTTCTTTCAAAAATTTTCTGGCCAAAGATTCTATTTCATTGGGGATAGTCGCTGAAAAAAGCAAAATCTGTTTCTGAACGGGCATCTGCTCCATTAAATATTTCATGTCGTCGATAAAGCCCATGTCAAGCATTCTGTCCGCCTCGTCCAAAACAACCGTTTTGAAGCGGGACATATTCAATGCTTTTCTCTGAACCATATCTTTAATTCTGCCTGGCGTACCAATGACGAAATCATTGTTTCTTTTTAAGCTGTGGAACTGAGCGCCGACGCTCGTTCCGCCGATGCAGACAACTGAATACAGATTCAAGCCGACGGAAAAATCTCTGAACTCTTTTTCAATCTGAAGAGCCAGCTCCCTGGTGGGAACAATGATTATGGTCTTGTTTTCCCTGCTTAAAATGGATTTGTTGATTGCGGGAATCAAAAAGGCCGCTGTTTTTCCCGTACCGGTATTGGCCACTCCGACCACGTCTTTTCCTTCCAAAATCAAAGGTATGATTTTGTCCTGAATCGGAGTCGGGTCTTGATATCCCTTGCGCGCGATGTTGTTTTTCATCCTGGCTTCTATCTTAAAATCAGCGAATTGGTGGATGGGCCGGTAAGCGATTTCTTCTTCGTCAAGAGTGCTTTTCTGGACAAACCTGGAAACATCTATTTTCTTAGCCGAAAAAACGTTTTTCCTTCTGGGAAAGCTTTTCTTTTTAAAAGTTTTGAATTTGTTGAATCTTCTGTTTTGCATGTTTTTTAATAAAAAAAGCGGGGTCCCTTAATACAGAGACTCCGCCCTTCGCGTCTCAATATCTTTTGTACGCTATGACTATATTATATTTCCTAAAAATTGTCAATAGCAAGCTCTTGTTTTTTCATTAGAAAAAAGGACGAGTCGTCCTCTTTAAAAATTACAGGGTGGGAATTCCTCTTATGCTCTCAAAGGTTACTGCATCGGCCCGCCCTTGTTTTGTCAGAAAAGCTCTTAAGCTTTCCTGCTCTATACGGTTGCCCCCGTCAGTCATTTCAACCACTTTATTCTTGATCCATTTTTGAACAGTATCTGCCTGCACCCCCAGAGCCGCGGCAACGTCATTGATTGCACAGCCACCGTTTCTTGCCTTGATGGTGACAGTCCTTGTTTTTGTGTCCGATTGAGGGCTGGCAACGGGCAGGGGCGCGCTGTCCTTTTCCTTTTGTGTTTCGTCTCCGAAAGAAGTTTGCTTCTCCCCGGAATAATCTTTTGGGGAATCTCGGGCGAAACCCGGAACAGGACCATTGCCTCCGTTTTTGGGGGGACCGGGACATTGCAGAAGCTTTGGAATCCTCTCAAGCTCTTTCGGATCAATCAGCCATCCTCTCCCGCGCCTTTTCGCCGACAAAACACCCGAATCAATCAATTTGACGATATCCTCCATGGAAACCTTCGCTTTTTCCGCGACCTGTTTCCCGGGAAGCCAGCCGTCCGTCTGTTTAATTTTCCCTTTTTCGGGAAGCTCCTTCTTTTCTTTTTCCTTTTCGGGAAACGCCCCTAAAAGCGAATTCGCGATTTCCCTGGCCAAGACCAAATGGTCTTTAATGTCTTTTAGGTTGACCACGTATCCCTTGCCGGGAATCTTCGCCGCCGACTGGGATAAACCGATAACCAGGAGTTCTATGTCGCAACCGGTAGCCTCTTGGATATCCTTTACGGACATCCATTTGTTCAAGTTTCCTTCAAGCAGTCTCACGATAACCATCCCTGTTTTAGATTTAAAATTGCTGATTTGGTCATAATCGCCTTGGCGATTTACTTAAAATATAGAACATTAAGTGACGCCTGTCAATCAAATTGTTTTTTCGATAAAAAGGATGGTGATGCCTTCCTTACGCAAACAAAAAACGCTACTCGGGCAAACGCAAAAAATGTTTTTGTAAATCGTCTCGCCATTTAATGTCCGGATAGCGAAAGTTTTCTGATAAATATTTTCTTTTTAAAAAATTCTATCAATAAAATTTCTATCAAACTGATGCTGAAAATTGTCAGCCATTCGATTAATCCCAACGGCTGGGTGGCTAAAAATCCCTGCAATGGCGGAAAATAAATCGCGGCGACCAGCAAAAGAAAGGAAATCGCCACCCCCCCGACCAAATAACGATTAGAAAATATGTCTCTTCTGAAAATTGTTTGTTTAAACGACCTGACGCTAAAAGCAAAAATCAGCGAATCCAAACACATCAAAGCGAATACTATCGTCCGCGTTTTATCCAAGTCTCCCGTTGTCTTCCAAAAGACAAAGAACGTGAGAAACGCCGCTAAGCCGGTAATGAAAAATACGGCTGTCATCCACCTCTTCATCGGGTTGTCGAATATCGGCTCTTTCGGATCTCTCGGCTTTTCTTCCATAACCCCCTTTGTTTCCTGCTCGGTTGTAAGGGCTATGTCGGGAAAGCCGTCCTCAACGATATTTATCCAAAGAATCTGAGCGGGAATCAACGGCAACGGCAGCCCCATCGCCATGCTTGATAAAAATAAGAATAGCTCTGAAAAATCATCCGCCACCAAATACACAAAGACCTTGCGAATATTTTGAAAAATCACCCTGCCCTGCTCAATGGCTTTTAATATAGTTTTAAAGTTGTCATCCAGCAGCACCAAATCAGCGACTTCTTTCGCAACGTCAGTTCCCGAGCCGACCGCTACCCCGATGTCGGCTGATTTTAAAGCGGGCGCATCATTGACCCCGTCGCCGAGCATCGCCACCACTTCTCCGTTGGACTGAAGAGCCCTGACAATCCGCAGCTTGTGTCGCGGCGAAACACGAGCGTAAATAGAAACCTGATTTGCCTTTTCTTTTAGTTCTTCGTCGCTTATAAGCTCCAGCTCCTCTCCTTCAAGAATATTCTCGTCTTCCACGGCAATGCCTATTTCTTCGGCAATGGTTTTAGCGGTCAGCTTGTGATCCCCGGTGACAATAACGGTACGGATACCGGCTTTTTTGGTGATTAAAATCGATTCTTTGGCATCTTGCCGGAGCGGATCTTTAAGGGCGATAAAACCGACGAGGGAAAGGTCTTTTGCCAGCTCGGAAAGATTTTCGTGGTTTGTTTGATTATTATAATCCTTGCACGCGCAAGCAAGCACCCGCAATCCTTTTTGGGTGAGCGCTTCCAGTTTTTCTATCAAATTATCCGCTTGAGCCGTGCCCAATTTCCCTCTTCCGCCGTCAATATCCAAATCAACGGAACGTCCGATAATCTCTTCCGGCGCCCCGATGACATAGAGAATATTTTGTTCCTCGTTTTTACGATGAAGCGTAGCGGCAAACTTGTATTCGGATTCAAAACTGACCCTGTCAAGCACCGGATATTGCTTTTCAAGCTCCTGTTTGTTTAAACCGGCCTGTATTCCTGCCAAAAGCAGGGCCTTTTCAGTGGGGCTC
The DNA here is from genome assembly GCA_002452735.1 of Patescibacteria group bacterium UBA6805. Taxonomy (GTDB): domain Bacteria; phylum Patescibacteriota; class Minisyncoccia; order Minisyncoccales; family Minisyncoccaceae; genus Microsyncoccus. The sequence continues at coordinate 40,947 of DKFD01000007.1, forward strand.
CCCCGCACGACCCAGTTCTCCAGCCCTGCCTCTGGATTTTCTATAAAACCCTCATTGGCCAATGTGGCGATTTTCAGCGCCAACATGTGCGATTCCATGTCGTTGAAATTTTTGTCCTTCGCCGCATTGATATCTCTGCCCAGCAACTCCTTTGTGCTTGTTAAAATACGACTCACCTGCATTTTGCCTTCGGTAAGAGTACCTGTTTTATCCGTACAGATGACGGTAACGCTTCCCAAGGTTTCCGTGGCCGCAAGCTTTCTTACAAGTCCGCCCGCATTGAAAATACGCCTCATTCCCAAAACCAATATGACGGTTATCGCCGGGAGCAAACCTTCCGGTATCGCCGAAACCGCAAGGGCAAGCGAAGCAATAAAAATATCAACGAAGTTCTTTTCGGTAAAATAGCCCTCAATGAGAATAATGACTATAATGGAGAGAATAAAAAAACCGAGCCATCTTGAAAGGCTTACTATTTTCTTTTGGAGGGGAGTTTTACGTTCTTTGGCTTCCTTGAGGAGCGATACCACTTCGCCAACTTGAGTTTTGGCGCCGACGGTAACAACAATCATTGTCGCCCGCCCTTCTTCTACAATCGTTCCCATAAAAACCATGTTCGTTCTTTTGGAAAGCGATGCGGATTCGGGCAGAGAGCCGCCGCTTTCCTTTTCAACGGCCAAGAATTCTCCCGTGAGGCTGGCTTCGTTCACTTTTAATCCTTTTGATTCAATAATGCGGCCGTCAGCCGGTACTTTATCGCCCGATTTTAATATCACGATGTCTCCCGCAACCAATTCCTCGCTATCTATTTCTTTTTCATGGCCGTCCCGTAAAACCTTGGCTCTGATTTTTACCATTTTCTTCAGGGCCAAAAGCGAATGATTAGCCTTGTTTTCCTGATAAAAACCGACGGTGGTGTTGATAAGCAACACAAAAACAATAAAAATTGTATCGGAATAATGCTTCAATAAAAAAGAAATGACCGTGGTCACCAACAGAATGGCCATCAAGGGGCTGTTGAATTGATCGAAAAAGAGCCGTATCTTGGAATATGCTTTTTCCTGCGGCAAAACATTGCGGCCGGAACTTTTCAGTTTTCGAGCCGCCTCTGAATCGGTTAATCCTTTTTTGTTGCTTTTTGTCCCGGAAAAAACCTCTGAAAGCGGCATCGCGTGCCAATTCTTTTGCATATGTTCATTTTACTAAAAAACCCGCTCCTTGACAACCTTCTTAATTCCGAAAATCAACGAAATCATAATAATTAAGAATCGGGACGCGTAAGCAAAAATAAAAACCGCCCCCAAGGACGGCTTTTGAGAATTATTCGCTGAATAATTTCACCAACCAGCCGAACAAGCTGAACTTGCTGTCTTCGGCCTTGACAAAAGCTTCTATTTTTACCTGCTCCTGCGTCAGCATCTGGATTTGAGCTTGAAGCTCTGTTTTGTCCGCCTCACTCTCAGCGCCTTCCAGCAACGCGTTCAATTTCTCCAGCCTGTTTGTGGTTTGGGCCATTTCGCTTCTCAGCGCTCCCAGATTCTTATAGTCCGAGCCAACAAGGAACGTTTTAACCCTGCTTCTCGTCTGAACCCGTTCCATTGCCTGGACCGTCACCTCCGCGGATTGGTTCTGTTGCTGAGCGATTGTTCTCACCTGCTCTCCTATTCCTCCTTCCTTGTCAGCGACATTTAAAAGATTCTGGACGAAATTTGCCACGGCACTGCGGTGTTCTTCGGCATTAATTTGCTTTTGCTGCTGGTTCTGATTGCCTGCTCCAGCATTGCCATTGCTGTTTCCGTTTGCGGCATAGGCGTTGACTGCGAAAGCGAAAATAATCGTCAAGACGCTCAATGCTAAAATTTTGTTTTTCATATTTATGATAATTTAATTATTATAACGACCTTGTTTTATTATATCAAAAAACCGGCTACTCGACAATAAAATCTACGCTTTTTTCTTGTCGAGCTTGTCCAGACCGATCGCCTTGACTCCGTAATAGACAACCAGGGCGATGATAATGAAATCAATGACCACACTGATAAGGTCTCCGTAAAGAATCTTGGCAGAACCGAGGCTTATTGAAGCTTCCTTGAGCCCGCTAGCGGTGCCGAGCAAAATGCCGAGAATCGGATTGATAATGTCAGTGACCAAGGCGGAAACGACCCTGGAAACCGCACCCCCGAGAATGAACCCGACAGCCAAGCCGATGACGCCCTGCTCGCGGATGAAGTCTGTGAATCCTTTCATGTTTTTATGTATTATTTTTAATCTTGACCAATTTTATTCTACAAGCCGGGGTTTTGGCGATACCAGGCCCCGCTGATAAATACCGAGACCGTAAAGCAAATACGGCAAGGTAATTCCATTTATCAAAAAGTCGCCGGTTTGGCGACTTTTTGAAATACCCTTACTCACCTTCGTTTGTTGAACCTTCTTCAGTAGGAGTTTCGGGTGTTGTTGGTTCTTCACCTTCCATGTAAAACATATTGGTATAAGCCACAGAATCTAATAACCCCGCGGCAATTTAAATCTTCTTCATTTGACGACCTTTATTTTTCTGTCTAGCTTTTAAATAAAAAACTCAAACAACTTGCAGTATATTATGTTTGAGTGATGCTTGTGCTCTGAATGTATCATATTTACGCTTTTTTGTCAACATGCCGAATCAAAAAGAAAAATCCGTTGAAATAATACCGGTTTTATGGTATTTTTGTTTAATGAAGATAAAAGCCGATAAAAAATTCCTTATTCTCGCTGGATTCGCAATAGTTTTTTTACTTTGGAGAGCATATATCTATGTTCCGGCCTATGCCATCCAATATTCCGCCTACCCGTCCTTCTGCAGCTATCAAGAAAATATTTGCACCAGTATCGGCTTTAATTTCACCGCTTCCCAAGAATCCAAAAGCAAGATTCCCCGATATACCATCCAAGAATTCCCGGAACGGGGCGAAACGAAAATAATCTTCTACAATACTTTCAATACGGGCAAGCAATTCGCCTATGACGAAGTTATCGACAATCCTTTAATAGCAAAACTGGACCACTATCAAGAAGGAAAAAATTTTGTAATCGACATATTAAGAAAAGGGGCCTTTCTGCCCGCCGAGATATCGGAGAATCAAAACCTGGCCATCATCACCCTGAACGAAGGTGATGAAAACTTCCCCATAATCTCTGACCAGAAGCCGTCTGACAACTCCGCGGCCTGGCCGGCTTTTAGAACCATAAGCTTCGAGTCTAAATTAAAAACCTCGCTGAAAAAAGCCGTTGTTTTCTTCCAAGGCGAAAAAATAGAGGTTTCCGCCAATGAATTCGCCGAAAATCAATACTCCTTTTCTTTCCAAGAAAACATAGAGAAGGACAAGGAATACACTGTTAAAACCATAATAACCGACGCCCGAGACAGGGCCGTAATCAGCATCTGGACCTTTGAAGGACAGATATTGGCCGAAACGACTTTGGGTAAAGACCGGTTCAAGTATTTCGGATGGTGGGGGGATGTCAATACCAACTATATCAGCGTCAGGGAGGGCCCGAGCACATCGTCAAAAAAATTGGGAACTCTTTCTTCCATCAACAGAGTAAAAGTTTTAAAAGAAGTTTACGGCCAAGTCGTCAATGACAACAGCGTCTGGTATCAAATAGACGGAGGCCAGTTTCCCGGCGCCTATGTCTTTTCCGAATACATAACGCCCGTTATCCAGCCAGAACCGCCGAAGACATTCGTAATCCCCGAGGAAGTAATCAAGGGAGATTACTGGATTGACGTTAATTTGACTGAAAAAGTCATTACTTTGTTTGAGTACGATAAACCGGTTTTCGCTTCTTTTGCTTCTGTCGGAAGAGAAAAAAACCCGACGCCGGAAGGCACGTACAAAGTTTGGTACAAGCTGAAAAAAGCGGGAATGAAGGGTGGTCCTCCTTTGCATGACTATATCTACGACCTGAAGGACATCCCCTGGATTATGTATTACAACGAATCTTACGCCATCCACGGAACTTACTGGCACGATAGATTCGGTTCCCCCCAAAGTGCGGGCTGCACCAACCTGACGCAGGGAGACGCCGCTTTCATCTTCGAGAAAACAAACCCGAAACTGAAAACCGAACAGCAGGAATTATTCTCCACCAGAAGCAATCCCGGAATCGTTGTTTTTAATCATTACTAATCAAGAAACGGATACGCTTCGGAAGGCGTTTGTATTGCCATTCGCGCTCTTTAGCCGCGAGCCCGCAGTTTTAAGCATCGGTAAGCAAAACGAGCTTATGGTCTTTTTTGTGGTTTGGCGGGCGGGACAAGACCTAATTATTTAATACTGAACACTGCGTCGCTTGTGTCGTGTATATTGTTATGTTCACTGTCTTCCACAGTAACGAGATATTTATCCGACGGAGGCAAATCGTTTATCCCCCATACCTCTGCATACAGGTCCTGAACAACCCATTCGTAATTGCCGGTGTTTGGAACGTCGGAAGCAACAGCGGCGTTAAAATTCTGGCCCTCCTCGCTTCCTGAAATCGCCAGCCTTATATCCACCGACTTTGTTTCTTTTGCTGCGCTCCATGATATTTGGATTTTCTGGCCTTTTGACCAGGACTCTCCCCCGTTCGGCGAAAGAACTGTTATTCCCTGAACTTCTTTGGTTTTCGGCGCGGAATAATAGAAAATTGCCGAAATAACAATTAAAACAATGATTAATATAAAATATTTTTTCATATTACATGATTATACCAAAAAATAGCCCGAATGGCAAAAGGTCAGCTCTTGTTCAGAAAATATGCTTTTTTAATCCAGCCGAGAAGCTCAAAGATTTTTCATGCATTATACAATTCTATTGTAACGAACAACCGCCCATTTGTAAATCATTTTTCTATAAGGGCTCAATGTTGTAAACAGTGTTAGAACGATAATTCAACGGCAGACTGAATCACTTACGTCCCAGATTTAAAGGGTTTTACCGAGAAATAGACTACCCCCCCCACCACGCTACTCACCATATCATTCAATACAGCAATCAATAGCTTTTCTAACCAGATCTCCGAGTTTACCTATAAATCCCTTCTTCTCTTTGTCGTGCTTATTTAAGGCATTGCTGTCAATTTTTTTAATGTCGTCTGTTTTCACCATCCTCATATTTAGTCCCCAAAAAAGCGAGTAAAGATTATAAGCTTTTCCGAAAAGGTCGTAAGCCTCCTCCTTTTTATCCATATCGAACTGTTTCGTGCCAACCTCCATTAATCGCATTGAAGCAGCAAGCAAATGCTTGGAAATGCACCAGACCTCGCCTTCATATTCTTTGATTATATTTTTTAACAATTCCTTGCGCATTGAACGAGCTTCGTTCAATAAATCATAATATTCAGTTTTGCCTGTTTTGGCTCCTGTGAAAAAGAAGTGCTCTTCAATGCTCACCAAGTTCATTATGGCGATGCTTAAATCCTGATCGGACGACAAATCCATTTTGTCTTGCTTTTTCACTTGGTCCATTTTTTGAATAAATTCATTAAGATTTTTTATCGGGTTTTGATTATTTTCCATATAATTATTTATTTAAGAAATAAAAAATGACGCTTAAAATTATTAGAGGACTGATGGGCATAACGACTTTTTGAAATGGGAAATACGCCCTGCCTTGATTTTTTTCCTTAAAATAATAGTACCAGCTTGCTCCGAACCAAAAGGCAATACTTCCCGTAACGATGCCGATGATTAGTTTATCTAATCCGCAGCCACAGATAGCATTGAGAGGATTACTCATAATCCCCATAAAATAAAGAGGGATGACAATCAAAAGATAATAGCCTAAAATTGTGATCAACGCCCGGCCCTTAAAATGAATATTTTTCCTATCAAGCCACGATATCGTCCAAGTGATCATTGAAACCGTTAATCCGCCGATCCATAAACCGGTAACAGAATCGTCTATGCCCAGCCAGCGTGAAAGCCCGACCCCGGCTCCCACGGCAACAGTACAGATTGGGCAAACAGCTAAAGCCTGTTTAGCCATTAATAAGTTAAGCCCAAAAATTAATAAAACAAAAATAAATAATTTTTTCATATTATTGTTCATTTATTTTTGATTTGAAAAATTCTATAATGTCCTGATCGCCCACAAGACATTTTGACCCGTCCCACAGAAAAGGCACGCCGATGGAATCGGTCGGTATACCACAGGCCTTTGCTTTGGATGCCAAGTCATTGGCGTTTTGTTTATTGTAATAGGCCTCTTTTTTGGCAAACGACACCTTGGTTTCTACATTATTTTGACTGATATATTCTTCGACAATTTCACAGTGTGGACAGCCGTCTCCATAGAACAAAATAATTTCTTGATTTTGAATATTAGCATTATTTTCGGATTGAATTGGTAAAATATTATTGTTTTCGTTTTGTGAAATAATAATAATAGAAAAGATAGAGACGCTTGCGAATAATATACTGGGAATAATAATTTTATTTTTCATAAGCTATTTTTATTTGATTAATAATATTTTCAGGGCAAGTTTCTTTACAATAAATAATCGGTGTTCTCGACAGTGCGTGGCGAGAACCATCGTCGTTTAGGATATGGACTATGTTTGCCTGGCTATAATTTGTTTTATCCCAGGAGGTAATAATAATCCCATTACTTGGACATTCGGCTATATTGGTAATTTGTCTGACGTTATTTAACCCAAGGTCATTTTTAACTTGATCACTATTTAAATCAGTGCAAATAACTTCTTTTGTAAAATCATCTTTATTAATAACTTTTTCTTGCTGACTTATAAAGGAATACCCAGATTTTGATATAAATTCAATCTTATAATCACCTTCATCCGGCTTAAGTGGCCGGCCGGAAAGGACATAATCAACCTTATTTTCGTTCAATAATCTCAAGCTCTCGGCTGTTGATTGCGTAATAATGATGTTGTATTCTGCATTTAAATTGTTGGCTATATCGGAATAAGTCGGACAAACGACGATTCTTATTTTGTCTCTTTTAATGGAAATGGTTTTATTTTCTCTCGCCTTACTTCCACTCATAACAAAACCAGATAAAGCGATCAAGCCAGCGATTAATATTAAGATGATTAAACTGTATTTTTGCATATTATAAATTTATAAAAAACTTGATCAAATACTGCAAATAATAAACTCCTGTCAGTATAAAAATCGAAGCTACTCCATATCGAAGCCATTTTTCTATTTTTTGGATGGCATTAAAAGCTTTGCCAACAGCCTGCATGCTAAAGGCGATAAGGATAGAAAATATTATCACTGGCAGGCCGGTGCCAATTGCAAAGAGAGAGGGTAAAAGCAAGCCTCTGGTAGATTTGAGAACCAGTGGAATTAGAACACCAAAAAACAAAACTCCACTATAGGGGCAAAAAGCTAATGCAAATAACATACCCAAGGCCAACGATCCCAGATATCCTTTGTCTGCCAGCCATAATTTAATTTTCTCAATCATTCGGCTGTTATTTTTTAAGTTGATTTTAATGACTCCAAACATCACAAGTCCAATTAAAATCAAAACTGGACCTAAAACCTTATCACCCCACCCCTGGAAGATTCTTGAAATTTGGAAAGAGGAAAGCCCAAAATAGATCAATATTGCGAGCAAAGTATAGCTGATGCCTCTACCTAAAGTATAAAAAAGTCCGGACAGGATTGTGTGTTTCGGAGTCTTGATATCTTTAGAAATGAAAGCGATAGCTGTTATATTGGCAGCTAAAGGACAAGGACTAATTGAGGTTAGAATTCCCAAAAGAAATGCCGATAATGCCGGAATATTGTAGTTATCTATTAAGCTGTTAATTATTTCCATTATATTTGTTATTTATCAAGTATTTTTTTGATTTTGGCTTCAAAATAATCCAAAAATTGTTTCTCGTTTGCAATGAGTCGCCAAACAGTCACATCCTCCTCAATATTGTCGCTCCCGGCAGTAATGGCGTTGACATAAAGAGACGATCCTCCAGCTCTATACTTCATGACCATTTCCCTATTTTCGGGTAGTTCACCATTTATATCTTTATAAACAATGACACCATTTTTGTATTCCTCGGGAAATCTTTCCTTGATGGTTTTGAGAGCATATTCACCGACAGTAATACATGACCAACATTGCTGGGTAGCACGAAAATGGACTACTTCAATTTTCTCTGCTGGTTGTTTTTCTTCGCCATTCTGGATTTTTGAAGTTAAATTATTAGAGATATGTGCTACTGATTGTTGATTATTATTTTTGAAGACAAAAAACAACAAGCCAACAATGGCTGCACCTATTAAAATTACAATAATTGATTTTTTCATAGTTTATTTAAAATAATTTACCGAATATTAGGCCTGCAACCGTTGAATAAAATATAACAAGCAAAACATAAACTGCCGTTTTGCTGTTTCCTAAAACCTTTCTTATAACTAGCATGTTCGGCAAGCTTAAAGAGGGCCCAGCCAAAAGTAAGGCCAAAGCAGGTCCTTGACCCATACCCTTGGCGATTAATGCCTGAAGTATCGGGATTTCGGTTAGGGTAGAAAAATACATAAAAACTCCAAAAATAGCGGAAATCAAATTGCCGAAAATCGAGTTAGAGCCGACTGTTTTTTGGATTAATTCCTGGGGCAAAAATGGCATAACGAAACCAGCCACGAACACACCGATAAAGAGAATGGGCAAAAGCATTTTGGTAAAAACCCACGTTTCTTTGAGCCATTCTTTGGTTGTCTCTTGACGAAACTTAAAAATAGCGATTCCTGCCGTAATCAGCGCCAATAATCCCATCAGGGCGAATTTTATCAATTTATCAATTTGCAGACCGTTAACCACTAAAACTCCGACCATTGCCAGAAAAAAAATAATTAAAACCATCTTGCCGATTTTTACTTCCTGGTATTCCTCTGTAAACAAACCGCCCTGCTCTGCATTTTCCTTGAATATGGCTTGCATGGAAAGACCGACTAAAATTGAAAGTAAAATGGCGGAAATGGCTCTTGCCAATCCAATTTTTACTCCCAAAACCGACATAGTTAAAAATATGGCGGCTATATTTATGGCTGGGCCAGAAAATAGAAAAGTGATGGCGGGACCAAGACCCGCTCCTCTTTTCCTAATACTTGCGAATAAAGGAAGGATTGTGCAGGAACATACGGCCAAGATTGATCCAGAAATGGAAGCCAAAGAATAAGAAACGTATTTTTTGGCTTGGCCGCTCAAATAACGCAGGATAAAATCTTTTTTGACAAAAACCGAGATTGCGCCAGCAATAAAAAATGCTGGCACCAAGCATGTTAAAACATGCTGACGGGCATATTCGTGCAGCAACTGAAAACCAGATAAAATAGCGCCTGTGAATAAAGCCGAACTCATCGGCATAAAGTAAAACAGTAAAAACAAACCGACAAGAAAAATAAAGATATTGATTTCTCTTTTCATAATCTTACTTAAGCCAGTTTTTTATTTCTTCAACACTAGGAATCCTGCCAGCAGCTTTGACTTCTTTATCAATAACGATAGCGGGGGTCGACATCACTCCGTATTCCACAATCTTGTCTATTTCGTGAACATGTTCAATCTGAATATCTTTCAAGCCAAGGCCTAATACCGCCTGCTTGGCATTAACTTCTAATTTCTGGCAATTAGGGCAGCCAGAACCCAAAATTTTAATAATCATATTTTTATTAATTATTTAATATAATGAGACATTAGAGAAGTGAATTTTTTAATGTTTTTCTTGCTTAAGAAATAAAAAACTTTCGTGCCCTGTTTTCTTGAACCAATTAAACCGAAATCTTTCAATACTTTGAGGTGATGAGAAATTAAGTTCTGCGGCAAATCCAAAAACTGCCATATTTCGCAAACGCATTTTTCCTGCTTTTGTAGAAGACATAAAACTTTCAGGCGATTTTCCTCTGAAATAACTTTTAGAAAATTCACAACCTTTTTGAGTTTTGCCTGCGATTTTTTAGTTTTGCAACAATTAAAATTCATATAATTATCCACCCGTCTGCCGATATACAGACAAATATCAATCTATATTGATATTATATATTAAGAAGACTTAAATGTCAACGTCCAAAATAAAAAACGCTGACATGACGTTTTGTCTTCTGTTAATTCTTGTCAACCTTGGCTCCGACTGCCGGACGACGATAGAGCCTGTTTATTGAAAAAAGTTAACCACTTTAATAAGACGGTGTTCATTGAGATTGTTTTATGTTAAAATACAGTATAGTCGAAATAAACAATAGAATTAAAGATAAATAATATGATAAAACCTATTTATACCTTGTTTTTAGCCTTACTTGTCGCTCTTTTTATGGGGCTGGGCATAGATGCTTTTTATCCGGCGCCCGAAGCTCCCCAGTATCCGGACGAATTAAATCAATTTAAGCCGGAATTGGAAGAAACCGCTGAACAGAAAATAATGTGGGAGGAATACAATCAGGCCCAGGAAAAATTCGCGGAGGAATCTAAGATTTATAATCAAAACGTTTCAATTATTTCCCTGATAGCTTCTATTATTCTGCTAGTATTAAGCTTAACGCTTTTGAATAAAATAGACATGATTGCCGACGGAATACTTCTGGGCGGAGTTTTTACGGCCCTTTACAGTATTATTCGCGGACTTATGAGCGAGAACTCTCAATTCCGCTTCCTAATCGTTGCTGTCGGCCTTGTAATTGCACTTGTTCTCGGGTATATAAAATTCATTCGCAGTAAAAAGAATTCTTAAAAGGCCGGAGCGTTGAAATAAAAAGCGCCATATTTGAGCGCTTTTTGTTATAAAATTCTCAATCTATGCTAAAACGGTACATTACTTCTGTCTGCTTGCCGCCGTTTTTACGGTAAAAATCATGCGCCTCTAAGTTGTTATTGGTATCAAGCTTGACAACCTTAATGCCGTTCTTCCTGTAAAAATCTTTAACCGCATCAAACAGCTTGGTGCCGATGCCCCTGCCCCTCATGTTTTTACTCACGATAAAGTCCTCTATGTGTCCTCGGTGCATTCCGTGCCTTATATTCGGCAAAACATAGAAAGTGATAAGCCCGACCATTGTGCCGTCCTCAACGGCTACAAAAATATGCGTATCTTCCCTATTGACAACCTCTCTGAAAATCAACCCGCCCACGTTTTGAGCTTCGGCGTTATGCGGTGAATATCCGATCTTTTCGTTTAACTCCTCGCCCAATTCATCCAGCAGCTTCAAAACAGCGCTCTCATCTTCTGTTTTTGCCAAACGAATTTCCATGATTTTAATATTGTTAAAACTGTGCAGTCCTATTTCAAATAATCGGAATTTATGGAGTTGGCGTCCAGCGTATCTTTGTAGAATACTGTCGTTATCGGGCCTGCCGAGCCTGGGGCCACCTGATATTGCTGGAAGTATATGGTCAAGGAATTATAGTTGAAATTGAAGTTCTGGTAGTTTTCCTGGGTCGGTTTTGTCCCGTCCTCGATCATTTGCTCCAAAAAGCCGTCTATGACGAGGCCGCCGGACCCGAGCTGCGAAGTTACGCTCTGACTGGACAAATCAGCCAGTTTTTCCAGGGCCGGCTGGGATGAATTGAGAAAATCAAGGATGGTTATCTCTTTTCCCTCTTTAAGGTTGTAATTAAAGGCATGAACCTCGGTGACGCCGTGAGCCCCGCCCGTGAAATAGTATAAATAAACGACGAAGCTTACATATTCCCCGTTAATCTGGCTCGATTCCCAGGAGCCGATAAAGTCAAAGGGCCGGTCAGGGATTTCGGGAAGCGGACTTTCAGCCAATGCCGTTGCCCTTCTTGCCTCGTAATTGTCCTTGGCGTCTTTTTTGAACGTCTCTATCTTGCCTGCAATCAAATCCGCTATCTTTTCATTAAAAGCGCTGCTGGCCTTGCAAAACTGAGGATATTCAACCTGGACGTTGTAGAAACCGTCATTTTCATGAATAAAGCTTACGGACATGGGCAGAGAGTCCTTTGCGGTAAATAATCCCTGGAGAGCCGGCGGCAATTTAACGTCCTGCGTCTTGCAAGCCGCCCAAAGGACCAAAAGCACGACAACGATTAAACAGATTGCTTTCTTGGTTTTTGATGTCAACATGTTTGTGTTTTATCAATTAATCTTCTGCTTGTTTATTGTACCATAAACCAAAAACCGACGGAAGGGTCGGGCTTTACACTCGTCAAGCATTCGGCTCCCTACTCCGGTCTAGTACCCCGCAAGGTCAATAACAATAAGGGTTAATTGATTTATATTTTGATTATAGCACACTGGTAATCGGTCTAACTAAATTTTGTATTAATGTATTTCTAGCAATTCACATAAAACACCATCCAAATATCTCTTAAGTTGGATTATTTCCGCTAAACCATCTCCTTTTGTATGGGCCGAAAGAGACCCCCGATTATAAGTTGATCTCACTAATTTGGCGATACCTTCATCAATAATCAAAGTTGCCCCTTCAGGAACTTCAATCGCCGTCTCGCCCTTTTTGCGATTCTTTAATATAAATTTAACTTTTTGCTTCATTGTTGGCTTTTTTTGTCCTTCTTCAAAGTTAAATCCCTTAGCTGATTGAACATCCGAATCGGACGCTAAATAATCAAGGACCTCTCTTAATACCTCTCTTAATTCTCCGGCCGTTCCTCGATAAGAGAAGCGCTCGCCTTGCAAGTCTTCGATAACTTGTCTATAGGAAAAAGATGCTACGGGAATAATTTTTTCAAGAGCTTTTAAAATAATCTCATCCTGAGGCTGAATAATCCCAACTCTATCTACTCTACTGCTTATCAATAAATTGCTTTCGATTCTTTCGCGACCAACCTCTATTTCTCCCAATTCTTTACATACTTCTTCTATGTTCTTTCTATAAACCTTTTTGGAAGTGTAAGCATTAGCCATCTTCATTAACTCCTGCATTAAACCATCTAATTGAACAATGGGAACATCCCTGGCAACCAATATGGGCCTTAAAAGACGAAAATAATCTTTTACAACTTTTTTAATCTTTTCACGAAGCGTTGTTGACTTTATTTGAATAGACTTTACTTTTTTAATTTCTGAAGCAATATCGTTTGCCTCATTAAAAAATTCTGAAAATACATCATCCCCAGATAAAGTAATGGCGGGTGTAGTCTTCATGGTATTATTTCTTTTTGCTAACAACGCCCTTCTTCTTTTTCTTAATACTTTTCTTTTTTTCTTTAGTAAAAGTATTTTCTGGCAATCCATAAGCTATTAAATTATAACCTACTGGATTGAGTTTAAATGTTCCCCTAGTTGTTCCTCCTTCTAAATAACCAGCATTTTTTGCATTATTTAAAGTATCAAAAGATCCATTTTTTCCTGCTGGTAATTTATATCCTGCTTGTTTAAAATACCTTATAACATCATCGGCATCTATCATTTCTTTACGCTCAACAATTGGTGCAATCTCTTGCAAATAATAAGCAACTAAAGCCACCATTTGAATAGCAGTTTTGGGATTTTTTTGATCTTTTAAGGTTCGTATATCTGTTATTAATGTATCGATTCTTGGCTGGCTTAAGGGCTTAGCAGCGCTATGGCTGAAAATCGATTCTTCTAAGGGCTCTTTTTCATTAATTTTTTTAATTCCGAACCGATCGAGGACGTACTTTAAAACTCTCATTTTTTCTATCTCTTCTAGGTCTTTTAATAAATTTACGATTTCGCTAATTGCTTTCAATTCTTTGTCTTCCATATTTTTTAAAATTAAAACACCTCAAAAAGAGGTGCAGTTTATTATTAAATTAATTATTTGACCGTAATCGGTCTCTCGATATTTTTTCATATTGGCTCCGGCGGTAGGATTCGAACCTACAACCTAATGCTTACACCTTCCCTAATATTTCTAATAGGCATGGACTATATCATCACCCTTTGGTTTTAAACAAAGGGGCGAGGCGCTTCCCGCTTTTTTAAAAGCAGTACTCCGTAAAGGATAGTCTCTGAACCTTCCTGAAAATTCAGGCTTGGCTGCGGATTGCCATAGGCATAAAGCCCTTAGGTTCCCCGCAATTCACCTCGTTTTTCAATCTCAATTACTTGAGAAAGCTGCAAGTATTTACAGGCATCCGCGCTACCATTGCGCCACGCCGGAATATTAAGAACTTTTTCCACATTATACCCATTTTCCGCGTTTTTGCAACTAGTAGCCTGCCAGTTTCTTAAGGTCCTTGTGCTGCCTGATTTTCTCTATGGCCTTGGCCTCTATCTGTCGTATTCTTTCCCTGGTCACGTTAAACTCCTGCCCCACCTCTTCCAAAGTGTGCATAACTCCGTCTTCCAGGCCGAATCTCATGGAAAGTATCTTTCTCTCCCTCTCGGCTAAATCCTTGAATATCTCCCCCAGATGCTCCCTTAAAAGCTTCCTGCCTGCCTGGACAGCCGGGGACTCTATCTTCTCGTCTTTGATAAACTCTCCCAAAACGCTGTCTTTGTCGTCTTCCCCCACCGGAGTCTCCAGAGAAACCGCTTTCTGGGCAATCCTCTCCAAATGCCTGACTTTGACGATCTCCAGCCCCATTTCAGCGGCAATCTCCTCATCCAAAGGCTCCCTGTCCAAATCCTGCAGCAATCTCCTCTTTACCTGGGTGTATTTGGTCAATGTTTCAATCATGTGAACCGGAATCCTGATTGTCCTGGCCTGGTCAGCCAAAGCCCTGGTAATGGTCTGCCTTATCCACCAGGTGGCGTAAGTGGAAAACTTGTATCCTTTTCTCCAGTCAAACTTTTCCACGGCCCTGAACAGCCCCAGGTTCCCCTCCTGAATCAAATCAAGCAAAGTCAGGTTGGGAGAACGGCCTATGTATTTCTTGGCAATGGAAACAACCAAACGAAGATTGGCCTCGGCCAGCCTTCTCTTGGATTCCTCGTCACCCATCTCTATCTTTTTGGCATATTCCTTCTCTTCCCGGGCCGTAATCGGAGAAATCTTGCCTATTTCCTTCAAGTACGACTGGACAGAATCAATCCTAGCCGAACTAAAACTCTTCTTTTTCTTAACCGCCTTCTCGTCAAAATCCAGATATCCTTTTGATTCTTTCAGCTCTATTCCCTCCTTTTCCAAACGGTTAAACATCTTCTCCACGTCCAATATATTATCCTCTATGTTGGGGAAGTACGAAAGAAGCTCGGAAAAAGTGACAAAACCCCGGGTTTTGGCTTTCTTGACCAATCCTTCAAGCTTTTCCTCGGTTACAACCGAAACGACCTTCTTCTTCCTTTTCTTAGCTCTGGGTTTGGTTTTTTTCTTAACAACCTTTTTCTTGGGCTTAACTTTCTTCTTTACGGCTTTCTTCGGTCTGCTCTTTTTCTTAGCAAACCTCTTCTTGGGCATAGCCCTTGCCTTAACTGTTTTTTTAGAGACAATCTTTTTCTTTTTCTTTTTCTTCATAATTCTCCTTTTTAATTAGGTTCTTAAACTCTTCCAATAGTGTCTTTACTTTATCAGATTCCCCTTGTTTCTCCAAATCCTTGATTTTCAAATGAAGCGCGCTCTGCTTCTCTCTCTGGCAAAGATTCTCCGCTTCGAAAAGGCATTTCTTGAACTCCTCTTCCTCCTCCAGCTCTTCCAAAACCTCGGCCATGAGGAAGATATAGTTTAGGAAGTTAACAATCCCTTCCGCATCCTTGAACTTTTCCCTGAGCTCTTCGAAAGAAACACCCTGATTTTCCTTTATGCTCTCCAAAACCTCTTTCCTGGGAAAAGAGAATAAAGAAAAATCATTGATTAAGACAATCCGAGCCCTGTCTCTCAAAACCAGGGCCAGAATCTTTTCCTCCAGCATCTCTTTCCTTGTTTTCTTATCAGTCAAACATTCTTCTCCCTTGGTTTCTTCTTTCTTTATTTTGAACTTGTTCAATTCGGCCCTGATGTCCTCTTCTTTGCTTTTCAAGTCCTGAGCCAGCTTATCAACCCAATACGACTGCTCCACCTTGTTCTCCATTTTCCTGACCCGGGGCAGAAATTCTTTCAATATCTTCTTTTTGTCTTCAACTGAATCAGGATTTCTCTTGTCCATTGCCAGATTAAAGAAAAACTGGGCGATGGGCTTTGATTCCTCGACCATCTCCCTCCACTTCTCTTCCCCTTCCTTGAGCACGATATCAGCCGGGTCTTTGTCTTGACTCCAGGGAATGACCTTGATTTCGAAATCAGCCCTCTCGGCCAAATCAATGGCTTTTTCCGTTGCCTTGTTGCCGGCCAGGTCCATGTCAAAAGCCAGAACCAGCTTCTTGGAATACCTCTTGATTACGCCTAAATGGAAAGGGGTCAGGGCTGTTCCGGAAACGGCGATGCAGTTCTCGATTCCGGCCTGATGAGACATAATGCAGTCAACGTTGCCCTCAACCAGAACGCAGGAATCCTTTTTCCTGATTTCCAATTTGGCTTTATCTATTCCATAAAGAGCCCGGCTTTTGTCAAAAAGCGGAGTAGAGGGGCTGTTCAGATACTTGGCTTCTTCCTTGTCGTCCCTGCCGAAAATCCTTCCCGTAAAACCAACGGTTTCCGAATTGAAGCCCGCAATGGGGAACATGATTCTTCCCCGGAAGCGGTCGAACATTTTTCCCTCTTCTTTCTTGACGGCCAGGCCTGCCTTGACCAAATCCTCTCTGTTGTGCCCCTTGCCGATTAAAAAATCGGACAAGCCCTGCCAGGTGTCGGGCGCATAGCCCAAGCGCCACTTCTTGATGTTTTCTTCTTTTAGTCCTCTCTTAAGAAGGTAATCCCTGGCTTCCAGGCCTTTCTTGCTTTTTTCCAGCTGGAATTCGTAAAACTTGCCGGCCTGGTCGTGAATTTCCAGAAGCGCTTGCCTTTCGGTTTTCAGCTTCTTCCATTCTTTGCTTACCTTCAGCTGCACCCCGGCCTTATCGGCCAGAATCTTCAGAGCGTCAATGAATTCAATCCCCTCTATCTTCATAATGAACTTGAATACATCTCCTCCCTCGTTGCATCCTCCGAAGCAGTGCCATATCTGACGCGAAGGTGAAACGAAAAACGAAGGCGTTTTCTCGTCGTGAAAAGGGCACCTGGCCCGGTAATTGACTCCTGCTTTTTCCAGCTTGATGTAGCTAGAAATCACATCAACGATATTCAGCCTTGATTTGATTTCTTCAACGTCAGAATTCATTTTATTTCCATTCGCTTAAAACCACGCTTTTTATTATCTCCCTATTGTCCCTGAGAATTTTCAAAGTAATGGTGTCGCCGGGAGAATAGCGGGCTATGATTTTGGCCAGAGAATTGTCCTTGGTTATCATTTCTCCCTCCATCTCCAGAATAACATCCCCTTCCTGCAATCCTGCTTTTTCTGCCGGAGAACCGGGAGTAACGGCCGGCTGTGAAAAATTAATGCCCTCAACCAACAAAGCGCCGTAGGGAAAAGGCAGGTTTTCTTCCTCGGCCATGGCTTTATCGATTAAAACGTATCTTACGCCCAGGAAGGGATAAGATATTTTTCCGGTTTCTTTTACCTGATTGATTCCTCTGATGGCTTTGTCAATGGAAATGGCGAAGCCGATGTTTTCCCCGGATAGGTCTACGGCCGTGTTAATGCCGATAACCTCGCCCGATAAGTTCAAAAGCGGGCCTCCGGAATTGCCCCGGTTTATGGCCGCGTCTGTCTGAATAATGTCTTCCAGGGTTTCAACCATGCCCTGACCCGAAGCAGTCACTGTCCTGTTTAGACCCGAGATTACGCCGACGGAAACCGTGTTTTGCAGTTCTCCCAGAGCGTTGCCGATGGCAATCACGGTCTGTCCGATCTGGGCGTCGGCGACACTGCCCAGCTTCAAGGCCGTAAAGCCGTCGCCTTCTATTTTCATAATCGCCAAATCCTGAACCGGATCGCGAGCCAAAACCCTGGCCGGATATTCCTTGTTGTTATAAGTTACAACCGTGTATTCGGCATTTTCGTCCGAAACCACGTGCTTGTTGGTCAAAATCATGCCGTCGGAAGAAACAATGAACCCGCTGCCGGCTCCCACCTTTGTTTTCTCGCTTTCCTGAGAAATTCCGAAGAAATCGTAGGTAAAAACTTCTTTGGTGATAATAACACTGACTACCGAGGGCGATGATTCTTTCACCACTTTTATCACCCTGTCCTCTTCCGTTGTCTGGGGAACGTATTCTTTATCGGAACCGCTGCCCCCTTGGGCAATGATGGGCACTCCGGCTCTGGCTATGTCCTGCCTTAATTCATAATACAGATAATAAGTGAACGAGAGGCCGATGATTATTCCGATAAAGAAAAACAACATGACCCAAAAACAGACATTTATTTTATTCCCCGTCTTAAGTAATTTTTTAATCTTCGGGCTCTTCAGTTTTTTTGTTTCAATTTTGGGAAGTTGATACATGATTATTCTTTTTTATTATAATGGCCGAATCGGTAGTTGAACCTGTCAGACCGGACCGGACCGATGAATATCATGTGTAAACCGCACAAAAGATATTTGAAAATCGTTTGCCAGTAGCCGTCTCGCTCGAACCGCCTTACCGGCATAAATATTTTGGCCGAACGGATTACTCCGAACTTTCCCAGCTTGGCCGCATCTTGGACAAAGCAATGGTCTTCGGCCAGCCTGATTGTCTTGTCAAAGCCATTCACCTTTTCAAAAACCTCTTTTCTGACCATGATGCCCATGGCTCCCATGGGAAAAATCCTGCTCAGCAATATCTGGGGGAAATTGTAGAAAAGGTTCATGGTCAGGGGGTTGAGATAGATACTGTTTTTCAGGGGGAAAATGGCGAAAGAAGCTATGTCCAATTTCTTGTTCGTAAACTCTTCAAAAGAATTTTTAACAAATTCTTCCGACAATTTCAAGTCAGCGTCCAAAAAAAGGAAAATATCTCCGCGCGCTTTCAAAGCTCCTTTGTTTCTTCCCTCGGCCGGCAGTCCCCCGTCGGTCACGACGCAATTGAAATTCTTGGCGATTTCCAGGGTCTTGTCGGTGGAACCAGCATCGGCTATCACGATTTCCATCTTCTCTGCGTCCTCCTTCCTAAGGGCCGGCAAAAGAAAAGAAAGATTCTTTTCCTCGTTTAAGGTTGGGATAATAATGCTTAACATAATTATTGGTTTATGAATATCTTGGCTACTTCCCAAAATTCGGGATGATTTTGCTTAAGCTTCATCCAATACCACCATTCCGCTCCCCAAAAATAGAAAGTGTCTATCCCGGTCTTCTTGGCGAAATCAATATTTTGATAGAATTGGCCCAAACTGAGGGTAATCATCTGCTCGTCCAAAGAAGCATTAATAATAGACTGCTTGCACCACGGTTCGGCCTGAAGCTCGACCCCGATAATTTCTTTCTTGAAAACATTGCGCACGATTTCCGCCCGACGGTGATAGAAAACAGCCGGAAAATGATAGGAAAAATAGAAATTAAACTGGTCCTGCCAAACATTTCTATAGGTGGTAATTCCTACGATGTCTCCGATGACGGCTGACCTCATCCACAAGGAAAGCTCTCCGCTTTCGGTAAGAATTATCGGATGCTTATCGTCAATCTTCTTGATAAAATCCACCTCCTGCTTTAAGAATCCCGAGTCAGACCAAGGACAAGCGCCGAAATTGAGAAAAGCCTCGTTTTCCACCTGCCAACCGACCAAAGAAGGCGAATCCTTGTATCTGTTCACTACTTTGGCCATCATTTTCAAGATATTCTGCTGCTGGTCATCCTTGTCAAGGTTTCTTGCCCAAATGGGCATATGGCATTCGGGCCAGCGCGGAGTCCTCATTCCAATGGCCAGAATCACATCAACATTCCTTTTTTTCGCTTCGGCCATCTGCCAGTCAACCTCTGAAAAATCAAACTCGTTCCTTTCTTTTTCCAGCAAATCCCAATGCACGGAAATCTTGATTCTTTTGACGTTTAACTCGTCCAAAAGAGCCAGATATGTTTCCCTGTTGTCCAAGCCCAAAAAGTCCGTCTGCTTAACGGAAAAATTAACCCCCCACTTTATTTTTGAGGCGGGCTTACCGCTGCCGACAAAAAAATAAGCGATTAAGGCCAAAAAGAAAAAAAGAAAAATCAACAACATGTACTTAACTTTTGAAGTCATTAAACATATAATACACCAAAAGAGGCAAAAAGCAAGAGAGCCTATTTCTCGACTATTCCGGCTTTCAGCCGGGACAAACTCTCAAAATATTCTCTTTTTTCCAAAGAATTATTGCTTAATAAATTGTTAATTCCCGAATAATAATTTTCCTTTATTCTTGAAGAAGGCAGAGTTTCGTTATAAACTCTGACTTCGTCGAAAATACCAGTAAATCCCTCTCCCAAAACCACGCTGGCATTATTGGTGGCCAAGGCGCCGGAAGCGACCCGGCTGCCGATGGGCGCGGAGTTGAGGTAAAGAAGGCCTCCGGCAGTGGCGCTGTATGTCCAAGCAAAGTGATACCATTTGTTGAGGTCGATAAACGGAGTCCCGTTGGATACGTTCGTCCAGCTTCCCCCGGCAGTGGCGTAAAAACGCATACGCTTGTAATCTCCGCCGGCCGTAGTACCGAAAAAATAAAGAACGAAATTGGCGTCGCTGGTTGAAGTATATTTTTTAAAAGGGCGGACAGCGTATCCGGTGTAGTGTGCCTTGGGATAAAGCCAGAATTCGATTGTTATGGCATTGGGCAGGCTTAAATTGGCGTTGTTGGTGAGATAAAGAAGGTCGGTGCCGTCAACAAAATCCATACATTTCCCTCTCACGCAATTTGTTCCGGTTCTGACAACGGGCGGATTGGCTCCGATGTCTCCGTTGTTTCCGTCCCAATTATCCAGAATATCGCTATTGGTGGCCAGAACTCCGTCATCCGTCGGCCCGTCAAACTTCCATTCGGAAACAAGACTTGCCAGTAAAGAGTTTCTCAAAGAATTGGAAAACGCCTGGCCTTTAGCAATGGCGGCTTTTTCCGAAACCCCGGCCATGGAAACGATAATGAAAGCGGAAAGGATTCCGACTATGACGATGACTACCAGTATTTCGATGAGAGTAAAAGATTTATTGGCCATACCTCAGCTGCCCAGACTGCTTCCGTAAAGCGTTAAAACGACCAAGCCCAGGCCGATTATTAAAATAGCGGCAAGTTTTTGAATTAATACTTTTTTTGACAGAACTTCTTTCAAGTATGCCGGAAGATAGTAGGAGAAAAGGATGGTTAGGAAAAAAAGGAAAACATACTGAACACCCCTCAAAGCATTGACAATGGCCAAGAAAGCCACCGGCACCAGGGCAATGGCCAGGCTCTGGAGAATCGTTGCCAAGCCCCCGGCCGCCTGAGCCAGAATAAAGATAACGCCCACTTCCTGTTTCTGCTTTTTCTTGAAGAAAACACCCCTCCGCACTTCTTTGTCAAAAAGGAAGAAAAGAGCAAAAAATGCGCTGGCCATCCTGACCATTATAAATCCGGAGAGAAAAGGCATGTCCAGCAAAACGAATTTCAAAAAAATGAAATCCAGGCAGAATAAAAGCGAAGCGAAGGAGGAAAGGAAAAAGCTGTCTTTGGTCAGCTTATAGTTTTTCTCCAAACTTATCACCATTCCCCCCAGAAAAAGCAGAAAAAACCCCAGGAAATCGGCTTGGCTCAAGCTCAATTGGCTAATGGGCCAGAAAATCCAGGTTAAAATGAATATGAATATGGGCTGGAAAGCCCCAATCATGGGCATCACTCTGGAAACTTCGTATTTGTCCAAGGCGCGGAAAAGAATGTAAAGAGCCCAGATATAAACAATGCCGTCTAAAAATATCCAGACCCAAGTAGAGGAAGAAGGAAGCTGAAAATCAATAAAGGGTATCAAAAAAACGGCCAAGACGCTTAAAAACCCAACGTAAAAAGCGTAAAGCCCGGGCTTAGGGGCTTTTTTTAAAACAATCTTGTCCCCCAGAGAAGCCAGAGCGAAAAAAAGATAACTGGCGATGGAAACCAATAGCCACGTCATTTTTTAATTATATCCTTAATTTTTAAAACACCCAGCTGTTCGCTCTCGACAAAACCCTCCATTGCCATTTCCGCCAAGTGCCCGTCTCTCAGCCAGTCAAAAAGCCAGTCTTTAATGAAATCGACGTTCTCTTCTTCCGCTCCGAAGCCGGATCTCAAAAGCCAAGCCCGGTTAAACTCTTCCTGAGAACCAATGGTTGGAGCGATGATAATTGGAAGGCCCAAGGCGGAATAGAAAGAAAGCTCGCTGGGCTTGGTCCACAAAACGTCTGTTTTTCTCAAAGCGGAATTAAAACTGTTAAAATATGCTTTAAAGGTTTCCTCAAAAAGAATTTCCACCATTTTCTTAGAAGAACTGATTCTCAGTCTTTCAATTTCTTTTTCAAAATATTCTTTGATTTTCTTTTTCGTTCCAGCCACCAGAATCACCTTCACCTCCTTGTTGGAAATATTGTCTCTTAATCGTTTCAGAATATTCACCCCCATCTCTTTTTGCGCTCCCGCCCCACCCACGGCAAACATGATGGTTAAAGGATGGTCTGCTCTTGAAGGAAACTCTCCCAGTTTCTCCCTGAGCATTCCTCCGTATTTTTTCTGATAAACCGCCCAGGGGTCGAGGTTGATAATTCTATGCTTCAAGTCCTCTTTTACTTTCTCCAGTCTTTTCCCGATAATTTCCATGGGCAAAGGGTAGCCGGTCAAGAAAATATTCTCTTTTTTGATTCCGTAAAGCACCAACCGGTCCGCCACTCTTTTGGTGGGGGCAAAATATTTTATTCTGCTCTGGCTGGGTTTCAAGGGTGCCCAACCTCTAGAGATATCGGCGTCGCAAACCACGCAATAAATATCGCCAGGGTACTTGAAATACTCGGCCATAAAAGCCGGGGTGTAAAAAGTGGAAATAAAGGGCCTCTTGTCTTTGGTGGACAATTTATTAATCAAATGCCTTCCCCATCCTCTTTGAAAAAGAGGGTAGATTCTTTTTTGAGTGAAATTTGACTGTGATAGGTCCCTTTTGGGATAAAATTCCGTTATCTTCTGGGTGGCGTCAAAAAGGGAAAAAATGATTTTTCCGACTAGTGGCGCTTTCTTGAACCTGGAAACAAACTCATAAAACCGGCGCGAGGTCTCCCAAACCCTTTTATCGCCATCGGGGATGCCTTCATAATCGTTGGCATTGATAATATGCCCCCTCACGGCCAAATCTCTCAAGGCGTATGCCGTTCTTTGATGGCCGTAACCCATGTTTATTGATACAACCCAGGCTTTCTTGCTCATATAAATAATTATACCCCAATTAAATGAAAAAATCCAACTCCCCCTCCTTCTTTTTCAAAAAAAGGAAAAACAACAAAGGGAGATAGAAAAGAAAGAACAACACAAAAGACGTTTCTATCCTGGAGAAAGGGAGAAGAGAGCAAAAATTAATTATCAAAATCAGATAAGAGAGGAAAAAAGAGCAAAGCATTGCCAAGAGCCAGGAGAGAAGAGGAAAAATTATTCCCAAAAGAGGAAAAACTATTCCCAAAATCATGATAACGGGCAAGACGGGAAAAACCAGGATATTGGACAGCAGAGAAACCAAAGAGAAATATCCGAAACTCAAAGACAAGATGGGCAGGACGAAAATCTGGGCGGAAAGAGTCATGGCCAGAACCTCTCTCAAGGATTTGAATTTAATCAACGGCCTGAGCCAGTAATTGAAAACCGGGCCGAGCAAAACAATTCCCAAAGTGGCGAAAAAAGAAAGCTGAAAACCCAAATCGTATCTCAAAACCAAAGGATTGAAAAAAAGAATCAAGAACCCGGCCACAATCAAAGTCTTTAAATTGGAAATATTCCTTCCCGAAGCCTGGGCCAGAAAGATGAGGCTGACCATGAATCCGGCCCTGACGGCCGAAGCCGGCATGCCCACGAAAAACACGTAGAAAAGTATGAAAAATATTGAAGCGAACAGAGCCTGGTTCCGCCAGAGTCCTATAAGCAGGAGGAGTTCAAAAATAATGCCTGCGAAAAGAACGATGTGGGCTCCGGAAATAGCAATGGCATGGCTTAAACCGCTCAAGCTGAGCTTTTCCTTCAATTCGTTTCCCATTTTCAAGGTATTGCCGAATATCGTTGCCTCAAGAATAGCTTCTTTTTCCAAAGACAAATTTTTCTCGATCCCGGAAATCATTTTTTTCTTGAAAGAATAAACGGCGGCAATTATTCCATTCCCCTGGTTTTTCTCCAAAACCTTTATTTGGGGAAAAATCATATATCCGGCGATGCCGTCTTTTAAGAGAAATCCTTCGTAATCAAAATCTTCAATCATTCCCGGCTTTCTGAATTTACCCCTGATTTCTATTCTGTCCCCGAACTCGTACTCGGGGAAAACAAAAGTGGAAACAAGCAATTTCTCGTTTTCCAGAACAGAAACCCTTATCTTCTGCTTGTCATAATCCATCTGTGGCTCTTTGGAAACAATACCCGTCAAAACGACCGGGGAATTATCTTCAATAAAACTTAATTCGCCGTTCTTCAAATCGGCATAGCGGAATTGGAAATAGAATACAGCCAGTCCGATAATCAAAAAAGCGAAGCCCCAAGAAACAGCTTTTTCACTTTTTGAAAACCAGATTCCAATTAAGCCCAATCCGATAATCAAAAAAATAAAACCCGAAAAATCAACAAAAGAAGCGAAAAGAATGCCGGCCATGAAAGCCAAAAGCATTTTTTCCATTTATCTTTTTTTAATAAAACTTTTAATCGCGAGCATTCCGAACAGAAATCCTCCGATGTGGGAAGAATAAGCAACCATATCGGAAACACCCAAGGAAAGTATCTGAATCAAGAACCAGACTATCAGGAAAATGAAAGCGGAAACGGAAACAGTGGTCCAGAAAAAAATCAAAGGAACGACGGCCCGTATCTTATTCCTGGGAAAAAGAACAAGATAAGCTCCCATAATGCCAGCGATGGCTCCGGAAGCGCCGATGAGGAGAGAGCCCTGGCCTTCAACCAGAGCATAAGCCAAAACCGCCGCTGTTCCGCAGAGGAAATAGAAGAGCAAGAATCTTAAACTTCCGATTCTTGATTCCAGGTTCTCGCCGAAAACCCACAAGAACCAGACATTGCCCAAAAGATGGATAAGGTCTTTATGCAAAAACATTGAAGTAAAAACCGTATAAAACCTGCCGTTAAAAAGGCTGTCGAAAGAAAAAGCGAAAGTCCTGAAAAAAAATTCGGGGTCGGAAAAAGAAACAAAAAAGAAAAAAACATTAAAAACAACCAGGGCTATTGTTATTGCCGGCATTCTTCCTTTTCTCTGGTTTTCGTCGTACAAGGGAAACATATTATCTTGGCCTGCAAACTTCAAACAAAAAAGAGACTTCCTTTATCGCTTCCTTGATTTCTTCTTCGGAAAAGGGCCTTATTCCTTTTAAATTATAATCTAGGGTTCCTTTTTCGCTGCGGAAGCTTTGAAGAAAATATCTTTTAGCCGGGCCAATGGCTTTGGCCATTTCAATAATGTCCTCTTTTTCATGAAGGCCGGGAACGATTGTCGTTCTGAATTCGTAATCGATTCCCGAATTCTTGATTAATTCAATGCTTTTTTTGATTCTCTCAACGTCAACTTTTGTTCCGGCCGCTTGACTGTACTTTTCCTCGCTTAGGGGAGCCTTGATGTCCATGGCGATATAGTCAACCAGCCTTTCTTCAATCAATTCTTTCAATTTCTCCGGCAGATAGCCATTGGTGTCTATTTTGATTAAAAACCCTTTTTCTTTGATTCTTTTCAGAAAATCCTTTAATTCCGGATTAAGGGTCGGCTCTCCTCCGCAGACGACACAAGCGTCCAGTAATCCCCTTTTTTCTTCCAAAAAAGAAAAAAAATTCTCGATTTCCATTTTGGGCTGCTTTTCTATTTCTTCTTCCAAAACCAATTCCCGGGAATAGCAAAAAGGGCACCTGAAATTGCATCGGGTTAAAAATACCGTGCAAGCAACCTTGCCCGGGTAATCAATAAGCGTGACTTTTTGAAGTCCCCCGATAGTCATTAATTCTTTTCAGTTTTAACTAAAAACGGTTTAACGCTGAATTCTTTTCTTTCTTTGAATTCCTGCTGCTTGCCCTCGTTCCACTGGGAAACCGGCCTTAAGTAGCCCACCACCCTGGAATAAACCTCACAAGGCTGCTCAATCGTGCACTTGGGACAAGTAAAATGATTGCCGGAAATATATCCGTGAATGGGACAAACGGAAAAAGTCGGCGTTAAAGTAATGTACGGCAAATGATATTTTCCGAAAACTTTTTTTATCAAATTTTTTACTGTTTCAATATCCGAAACTTCTTCTCCTAAAAACAGGTGCTCAACCGTTCCTCCGGTATATTTGCACTGAAGGTCGTCCTGCAGTTTCATTTCCTCAAAGATGTCGTCCGTGTAATTAACGGGCAGTTGCGTGGAATTGGTGTAATAAGGAACCTTTTTTGTTCCGGCCGTGATAATATCGGAATAAAGTTTTTTGTCTTTCTGAGCGAGACGATAAGTCGTTGATTCGGCCGGAGTAGCTTCCAAATTATAAATATTGCCGGTGTCTTTTTGATAATGAATCAGTTTGTCCCTCATGAAGTCCATGATTTCCAGGGCAAACTGCCTGCCTTTTCTGGTTCCAACATTTTCTCCCAGGAAATTAAGCAGGGCCTCGTTCATTCCCACAATGCCGATGGTTGAAAAATGGTTGGCGAAATGCTGGCCCTTGGCTTTTTTGACCCCGGCCAGATAATAACGGGAATAAGGATAAAGGCCCTTGGAGGTGAAGTCTTCAATGGTTTTTCTCTTTATCTCCAGGCTTTCTTTGGCAATATCCATTATTGACGACAACCTTTCAAAAAATTCTTTTTTGGTTTTGGACAAATAACCGATTCTGGGAAGATTAATTGTAACCACGCCGATGCTTCCGGTTAAAGAGCCGGAACCGAACAATCCTCCCCCGCCCCGGTTGGCCAACTCGTTCAAATCAAGTCTTAAGCGGCAGCACATTGACCTTACGTCTTCCGGCTTCATTTCGGAATTCAAATAATTGGCGAAATAGTTTATGCCGTATCTGGCCGAGGCTTCGAACAATCCGTCAAAAGCCGGGTCGTCCCAGGGAAAATCATTGGTAATGTTAATGGTCGGGATGGGAAACGAAAAAGGTCTTCCGCTTTTATCTCCTTTCAACATCACCGAATAAAAAGCCCTGACTAGCATTTTCATTTCTTCCCCGAATTCTCCGTAATTTTCCTTTTGAGGGGCTCCGCCGATAATTGCCGGTTGATTGGCGAAAACAGCCGAAGGCTTTAGGTCCAGTGTAATATTTGTAAAAGGGCATTGGAAACCGACCCTGGTCGGCACAGCCATATTGTAAAGAAATTCCTGTATCGCCTGCTCGACCTGGACGTAGCTTAAATTGTCATAGCGGATAAAAGGAGCGAGAAGCGTATCAAAGTTGGAAAAAGAAACCGCGCCGGCTGCCTCTCCCTGAAGAGTATACATAAAATTGACTATCTGGCCCAAAGCGGTCCTCAGATGTTTTGGCGGAAAGGATTCGGTTTTTCCGTGGACTCCGCCGAAACCACGGGAAATCAAGTCGTACAAATCCCAGCCCACGCAATAACAAGCGAGGGTATCCAGATTGTGCAAATGGAAATCTCCCGATTCGTTGGCCTCCCTTACTTCTTTGGGATAAATTTTATTCAGCCAGTATTTTTTAACGACATATGAAACTCCGTAATGATTCAACCCCTGCAAAGAAAAGGTCATGTTGGAATTTTCCTGAACTTCCCAATCCATTTTTTCCAAATAATCGTCAACTCTGTCCACGGCTTCTTCGCTTATGGTCTGCGCCTCCCTTATTCTCCTTCTTTGCTCTCTGTAAAGAATGAAAGCTTTGGCCGCTTCCACCTCCCCCTCCAAAATTAAGACCTCTTCCACGATGTCCTGGATTTGCTCAACCTGAGGCGCTTCTTCTTTTTTGAATCTTCTGTTTAAAATCTTGACGATTTTGTTGGAAATTCTTTTGGTTTTTTTGCCGTTGCCCTGCTTGGTGGCGGTAATCGCCTTAAAAACGGCGTTAGTGATTTTTTCTTGGTCAAAATCAACGATGTCGCCGTTTCTTTTTTTGATTTTGAGGATTTTGTTGTTCATATAACAATTTTAAACCTCAAAAAATTTGCTGTCAACTTTGACAAATTTTTTAAAAGATTGTATTACTATCCCTTGTTGAGGCTTGTGGCAATTATGGTCAGCCTAATCTCGTCTTTGGCCAGATTCTTGTCAAAAGAAGCGCCAAAAACGACTCTGGCAGAACCAGAGGTCCTCTTTTTTATCGTTTCGGCTATCTTTTTGACTTCAGACAAGTAAAAATTGCTGCTTCCCGAGGCGATATTGAATAAAATGCTGCCCAGTTTCTCCAAAGGAAAGTCGGTTAAAGGAGAAAAAAGTGCGACATCCAGAGCTTTTGCGACCCTGTCCTTGCCTTTGGCCCGGCCAATGCCGAAAAAAGCCGACCCACCGCTTTTCAAGACCTCTTTAACGTCGGCAAAGTCGAGGTTCATGATTCCGGGATTGGAAATGACGTTGGAAATGCTTTCCACCGCTTCTTTCAGCAGTTCGTCGCACTTTTCAAAAGCGAACTCAATTGAAGATTTCGGGGGAATCAGGCCAAGCAGCCTGTCGTTAGGTATAACCACCAGAGTATTAATCGTTTTTTTAATTTCTTCCAGGCTATTCTGGGCTATTTTCCTTCTTTTTTTTCCTTCAAAAGAAAAAGGCAGGGTAACAATGCCAATGGTCAGGATTCCCAGGCTCTTGGCTATTCCGGCAACGACGGGTATGGCCCCGGAACCGGTTCCCCCGCCCAGGCCCGCTGTCAAAAAAACAATATCGGCTGTTTTTAAAACGTCTTCTATGTCTTTGGCGTTTTCTTCGGCCGACAGCCTCCCGATTTCCGGCTTCATTCCCGCTCCCAGTCCCTGGGTTATTTTCTCTCCGATTCTTATCTTCAAGTGCGCTTTTTTCTTGTTCAAATCCTGAAGGTCGGTATTGATGCTGATTAATTCCACGTTTTTAATGTCCGCCTCAAATAATCGGGAAATCGTGTTGCCGCCCGCACCGCCAATACCGATAACTTTGATTTTTGTATTCATTTTTTAGGGAATGAAATTGGAAAAAAATTTCTTGATTTTTTTGCCCAATCCTTTTTCTTCCGCCAATTCTCCGGTTATCTCGTCTTCGGAATCGTCCATCACCAAACCGCAAACCGCGGCCAGAGAAGAATCCTTTTCCAGGGCCGTAAAATCTTTAGGATAACCGATTCGGCAAGGAAGGTTGAATTCCTTTTTAGCCAGCTCGATAATTCCGGACAGCTTGGCTCCCCCGCCGGTCAAAACGATTCCTCCGGGCAATAATCCCTGGCGGGAAACCTTCTTAATTTCTTTGTCTACGAGGTCAAATATTTCACAAACCCGAGCCTCAACTATCTTTTTCAATTCTTTTTCCGAAAAAACCAGTGTATTTTTTTTATTCTTAATCTTTTTGGTTTGTTTCTTTTTGGACGAATCGTCTTCTTTCGTCACCCCTATCTCCACTTTTTCTTTTTCGTTTTCGGCAAAAGGCGACACGTCAATTTCTATCTTTTTTCCGCCCGACTTAAGGGAAGAACAAAAACCGCAATCTCTTTTAATCTTTTCCGCTATTTCTATTTCCGTCTTAAAGCCGATGGCGATGTCATTGGTAATGTTAGAAGAGCCGACGGGAAAAACAGCCAGATTCAAAAGCTTGCCCTCTTCGTAAATGGCAACACTGGAAGCGCCGGCGCCGATATCAACCAGAGCCACTCCCAATTCTTTCTGCGGCATGGTCAAAACGGACCGGACAGCGGCCAAAGGAGAAGGGATTATGTTCTTTTCGTCAATTTCTATTCCGGCCTGGCTCAAAGCGTCACCGATGCTTTCAATGTCGGCGCTAAAGGCGGAAAGCAAAAAGGCTTCCAGCTCCAATCTTTTTCCTTTCAGCCCCAAAGGGTCTTTTATTTCTTTTTCTCCGTCCAAAATCCACTCTCTGGGAAACTCGCTTAAAATGTCCCTGTTGGTGGACTGGAGGTTGATGGTTCTGGCTTCCTGAAAAATCCTGTCCACGTCTTCCTGGGAAACTTTCTGGTCGGCCCGGGCCACGGAAATCAAGCCCCGGGTGTTAATCAATTCCAGCTTGTTGCCGTTGATGTTAACGAAGATTTCATGGAAACGGGGAACTTTTTTTTCCTGCGCTCTGGACAGCAGTTCCTTGATTCTTTTTCCCACTTCCTGAACATTTTTAATTCTCCCTTTTTGAACGCCCAGGGAATCTATTTTGTCGAAAAACAAAACATCGACAATCTTACCGGTTTCCACGTCTTTTCTCACAATCAACAATTTTATCTTGTCCGTTCCAATGTCTATACCGGTTACAATTTGTGTTTTGGCCATATTTTTACATTACCAGGGAAAGATACTTTTCCTGTTTTTGAAACATTTTTATCTCTTCTTTCTTCGTCTTGTGGTCCAAGCCGGACAAATGAAGAATCCCGTGAATCAACACCCTTGCCAATTCCTCTTTAAAGGAAACTTTGTTCTTTTTGGCGTTCTCCTCCACCTCCTTCGGACAAATCACTATCTGGGGCAAAACATCATTGATTGAACCGAAAGACAAAACATCCGTTGGTTGGTTTTTCTTTCTGTATCGCTTGTTTAAAGATTGAATCTCTTTTCCATCAACCAGGGCGATGCCGATGTTCTTTTTAATCTTTTCCTTCTTTAAAACTTTGGCAGCCGCTGATTTCAAGAATTTTTTGTCAATTCTCTTGAAGCCTTCTACCAAATCAATAATTTCAACCATTTGGTATATTTTACTAAATATGTGGGATTAAATCAAGTGAAAAGACTACCGGGCGCAGCGAAACCCGATGCCGGTGTACGTGTACGTGGGCGAAATGTGCAGAGCCAGCGTGAAAGCGCCGGCACTGGCGCCATAGCCCCAATTGCCGCCGCGTAGCAGGGCACGCAAGCCCGTGTAGTCTGACTGGTAATAAATCCTTCCCGCTCCGGTAGAGCCGTCCAAGGATTTGTTCTTCGGCCCCGCGTTCTCGTAGCCGAGGGTGTTGCCCCAATCGGTGACTGTATTGATTTCCCGCCAGGCAAAGCTCCCGTTCTGGGCAGGGACCTGGGGCTGCGACCCCGCGCCTGTGATGACAAGGTCCACCCATTCCCAGACATTGCCCGANNAAATGCCAGATGGTCTGCCCGTTGGAAAGGGCTAGCTGGGCCTTGGTGTCGGCAATGCCTGTGTCAGGGTCGGCCCCGTCGTAGGAGCCTGCGTCGGTAATGCCCACGTTCCCCCTTTTAAGTATTCCGCTCGCGTAATTCGAGGATAC
>DKFD01000007.1:72364-72882 GCA_002452735.1 Patescibacteria group bacterium UBA6805
GATTGTAGTCCAGATGGTTCCTCCGGTCATGGAAGTGGGAACTCCTCCCTCGTTCCTGGCCTCGTACTTCATGACGCAGAATCCCAGGCCCGTGTCAATCCAGTCAACAGGGCAGTCGTTCCTGACGCTCGTGATTTGGACCGATTCCGGGGAAAGGGAGATGGCTCCTTTTCCCTCTAACTGAGCGTAGAGGTCAAAGGTGGCGCCGTCGGATTTGTACATGTAGCACCACTCTCGGTTGGAAGCATTGTAGTTAGGATCTTTGGGAAGGGAATAATTGGCTAAGGCCGCGTTGAGGCTGGCGCAGTTGCTGTCAGAGGTTCCCACGCAGCACCAGCCTCTGGCTCCGGAGCCCAGGTCAGGGGTGGCGGGGTATCCTTTGCTGCCCATGCTTGATTCCACCCAGATGGCTTTCCTGATTGCGTTCATTTCCGCTTTCCTTCGGGAATCCCTGGCGTCTCTGGTAGTGGTGCTCACGCCCGCGATGATGAGGCCGGAAAGGATGCCGATGATGACCA
>DKFD01000011.1 GCA_002452735.1 Patescibacteria group bacterium UBA6805
TGAAAGATTGTTTGGGGGTTTTCATCGCTCTTCTAATTTATGTTTATGTTTATGTAATTATACCCCCCTTTGGCAGGGGCGTCAAGAAATTACTCGTGATTTCGTTTGGTGTTCGTTGTGTATATTATATCAATTTAAGATTTCAAATGCAAGAGTTCGTCCTTGACGATTCTCCTGTCATCCCAGGCCATTTTTTCTCCATGAGCCAGGCATATCCACGGCTCGCAGCCCTTGCCCGTGATTATGACCACGTCCCCTGCCTGAGCCAGGGACAAGGCTTTTCTTATCGCCTCTCTCCTGTCAAAAATCTTCATGGCCTTGGGAGAGCCCGAAGAAACATCGTCAATAATCTTCAAAGGGTCTTCGTCGTAAGGGTCTTCGTTGGTGACAATGACCACGTCTCCGTATTTGTCGGCAATACTTCCCAGAACCGGCCTCTTCCATTTATCTCTTCCTCCGCCGCAAGCTCCCAGAACGCAAATAAGCTTTCCGTTCTCCGGCTTCAAGAACTTGTAAACTTTTTCCAAAGCAACCGGAGTAAAAGCATAATCCACGAAAATCCGGAAAGGAGAGGAAACAACCTCTTCCAATCTTCCCGGTATCTGCTCCACTTTTTTAACGGCTAATTGGCATGTTTCCAAATCAATTCCCTCGGACAACCCTAAAGCGATTCCGGCCAGAAGATTGTAAACATTGAATTCGCATAAAAGCTTTGATTGAAACTCGATTCCCTTGACCTTGAACCTGGAGCCGGAAGAAGAAACAAAAACATCTTCGGCTCTGACGTCCGCCTGAAGATTGTCGATTCCGTAGCCGATGATTCTTTTAGCTTTAAAAGAGTTGAAATAAACGGCGTGCTGGTCGTCCAGATTCAGAATATGGGTATCTTTAACGGCCTTGAACAACTTTCCTTTTTCTTTCTTGTAATTCTCGAAACCGCCGTGCGCCTCGATGTGCTCGGGATTGAGATTGGTGAACAAAGCTGTCTTGAAATCAATAAACCGGTGGCGGTGCTGTTTTATGCCTTCAGAGGTAACCTCGATTATGGCGTAATCGCATTTTTCCCTGACCGCTTTTCTCAAAAACCCCTGGATGATAAACCGGCCCGGCATGGTCATCTTCAGCTTGTTTTCTTCGAGCCTGTCTCCTATCTTGAAAACAATCGAAGACAGGGCCGCCACTTTGTATCCCGCCTCTTCTAAAATTTTGCCCGATATGTTGACCACCGTGGACTTGCCGTTGGTTCCGGTAACGGCAATCACTTTGATTTTCTTGGAAGGAAATCCGTAAAAAAAAGCGCCCCAAAAAGAAATGGTTAAATGATAAAAACTGACGACAAAATCAGGAATGTATTTTCTGATTGACTTCATCTTCCTAAAAACTTTAAGGCCTGTTTTATTCTTTCTTCCACGTCTTCAACGTCTTTGGGAATCTTTAAAACGGCTGCGGTGATTTCTTCTTTGGAAAATCCCAAAGAAGAAAGAGCCTGATAAACTTCGTCTTTCTTTTTCGGCTTGTTGTTTTTCATTTCCTTGATTTGTCCCGAAATTTCTAAAAGAATTTTCTGAAGTTTCTTTTTCCCAACGCCCTTCACTTCCGGAGGCATTTCTCCTTTTTCCAAAATTTCCTTGAGTTTTTCCAAAGACCCGCAAACAACCAGACTCATCGCCGTTTTCGGCCCGATCCCGGGAACATGCTTCAGAGCCTTAAAAAGCTCCAATTCTTCGAAAGATAAAAATCCGTAGAGCTCCAGGCTTTTCTCGCCCACGAAAAGAAAAGTGTAGAAATCCCTTTCTTCTCCCACCTTAATCTTTTCCAGGGCCGGCGCGGACAAAAAAACATCAAAGCCCAAGCCCTGCCTTTCCACCATCGCTCTTTTTTCATCCTTGTAGATTATTCTCCCCGACAAAAAGCTTATCATATCCTTGTTAACATATTATTACTTTAATAATGCAAAATCAACAACACATTAAACCTCGCTGATTACATCAAAACCCTTAAAGCTGCCAGTTATTGCCAATCCCACTATCTTATTCTTGCAAATCTTTTTTTGCCTTATTTTCCTTGCCATTTCATTAAGGGTGGCTCCGGACCCGACAGCGTCGTCAATCAGAAGAATGTTTGAAAAAACAGCGCTTTCTTCCACGGCCATGGTTTTTTGAGCGTTTTCTATCCTGTCTTCTTTTTTGCTTAATGTTTTTTGCGGAACAATGATATCTGTTTTTATTTTTGATATTTTAATGATTCTGGTTTTCAGCTTCAGGTTTTTTTCGATTTCTTTCATCAGCTGAACTTCCCTCTTCACCGTCGGCGGAATAAAACCGACACCGTCGATATTGAATTTTTTAATCAGTTTTTCGATTTTCGGCTTTATCTCCGCAACCAACCCTTTAATCATTTTTTTGTTTTGGCTGGTTTTGGCGTAAAGCAAAAGCTGGCCGAGCCTGGTCTTCCCGAACCTCTCGATGCTGTAAAAATCCAAATAGAACACCTTGTCCACGAAAACCTCCTTGAATGTTTTAAAAAACTTGTCCGTACCGTCGATATATCCGTCTTTCTTGTATTTATCGTACTTTTCTAAAGTTTTAACATATTCTTTGGCTGTTTTTTCTATCGGCAAATTGTTCTTTTTGCACCAATAAACAAAACCTTCTGATCCTTGTTTTTCTTCCCCGGCCGAGGTTATTATCAAAAACCTGTTTTCTATTATCGGAATTGCCTCTTCGGAAATCGAATACTTTTCTTCGGTTTCTTTTTTTTCTTTCAGAGAATAAAAAACCTTGGGGGGCCGTCCTTCTTTCTTTAAAATATCGCTCTCGACCAAAATCCTTAACTGTTTTCTTACCGCCCTGTCCGTTATCTCTAGATAGTCCGAAAGCTCTGCGCCAGAGGCCTGGCCTTTTTTCCTGACATATTCGATGATTTTTTCCGATGTTTTCATAATGTTCCTAGTTCCTAGTATACTAGGAACTTTCTATCCTGTCAACAATTCCCCCTAGGCCTTGCACAAATTCAAGAATTAATGTATATATTTATTATATGCCAATTAAAAAATCCGCCCAAAAACAGCTTCGTCAAAACCTCAAAAGAAAGCGCGGAAACGATGCCAAAAAAAGAGAAACAAAAGGGCTTTTAAAGAAAGTTTCTGTTTTGATTGAGCAAGGGAAAAAACAGGAGGCGGAACAAATGCTTTCCAAGGTTTACAAAAGCATAGACAAAATGGCCAAAGCCGGGCTTTTAAAGAAAAACACCGCCAGCCGAAAAAAATCTGTTTTTGCCAAAAGGATAAACAAATCCTCAAATATCAAAAATTAAAAGATCCAGGGCCACTTCGGGGCCTATCCTCCCTGTTTTTATATCCGCATCCAAATTAAGAATTTTTTGGTAGAGATTTTTCAGCTCCTCCAAAGAAAATTGCTTGGCCTGAGCCACCGACTGCCTGAAAACAAAGGGACGCATTTCCAATTGGCCGGCGGTCTTTTCTTTCGCATCTTTCACGCTGATAATATTCCTCAACTGGTAAGAAACCATGGAAAGGAGGTAGGGAACCGAATCCCCGTTCTCCAAATGGCGCTTTATCAGTCCGGCTGCTTTTTTCTTTTCTTTCTTGGCAATGGCGTCGATGGTGGCGAAAATGTTGGAATCAAAGACGGGAAAAACCAGGGACTCCACATCTTTCTCCCTCACTTCTTTGCCCTGAACGTAGCTGACCAGCTTGTCTATTTCTTTTTTCATTCTCCACAAATCATTGCCGACGAATTCCGCTAATTTGTTCAGGGCCGCGTTGTCGATTTCCGTTCCGGCCGAACTGAACTCTTTTTTCGCCCAGCGCTTGGTCTGCTCCAGGGTTAAGGGCTCGAAATGCTCGGTTTTAGCCCTGTCTTTCAGAAAGTTGAAAAGTTTGTCTTTTAAAGAAACCTCCTCTTCGCAAAAAACAAGGATGTTTTGGGAATCGACAAAAACGCTTCCCCGCCCGATGAAATCTTCTTTGAATTTGGAATTGGAAAAAGAATTAAGCAGAACGAAGAGCTTTTTTTCCTTGAACATGGAAATGCTCGAAAATTCATTTTTCAAATCTTCGAAATTGATTTCTTTCCCCTCCGAAACCTTAAAATTAAGACCGCTTTTGTGCTTCTTTTTGTATTCTTCGGCTATCTCTTTAAGCTTCTGCTTCAACCTGTATGTATCTTTTCCGTAAAGAAAAATTATCATTTCTGGCACGAAGGACAGAAGAAAGAGCTCCTGCCTCCCTGTTTTATTCTTTTTATCTTGCCCCCGCATTCGGGGCATTGTTCTCCTTCTTTTTGATAAACTTTGGCAAAATTCTGATAACGACCCTTTTGGCCAGAGATTGTCCTGAAGTCGGAGAAGCTGTCTCCCTGAAGCTTAATTGCTTTTTTCAGTATTTTTTTGATGGCAGAATATATTCTTTTCAGTTCTTCCTGCTTTATCTTTCCTGCATCCCTGAACGGACTGATTTTCGCTTCCCAGAGAATTTCGCTGGCATAAATGTTGCCGATGCCGACGATGAATCTCTGGTCCATCAAAATCTGCTTGATTTTTCCCTTTTTAGAAGAAAAAAGCTTCTTAAACTCTTCGAAAGCGATGGTTAAAGGTTCGGGACCGAAGCTTTTAAAATATTCTTCCAAGTCCTCTCCTTCCCACAACTCAATTTTAGCAAACTTTCTTAAATCGGACAAAGCCATGTCCAGGCCTCCGGACAAAAAGAAAATCACGCGCAGAAATCGGTTCGCAGGGTCAAGAGACAACGCTCCTTTTGTTTTTGAAGCCCATTCTTTTCCCTGCTTCTGCCATTTTCCCAAAAGCAGGTGCCCGGTTATCTTCTGGTGGATTAACAAAACACTGCTGTCCGATAAGTCAAAAAGAATGTTTTTTCCTCTCCGCCTGATTCCTTTGATTTTTTTTCCTTTAATTTTTTCCCTTAAACCCTCAAAAGAAATGTTTTTAAAAAGCGTCTTGGAATCGGTCCAGGCATCAAGAAAGGTCCTCCCCCGGACCCCCTCTTCCAAGCCCCTGATAATTGTTTCTACTTCCGGAAGTTCGGGCATTTTAACCTAAAACCATTTGCAATTTATTAACAATCTCCTGGGGAGTAAAATGAGCCTTGACCAAAAAGTCCTTGGCGCCGAGCTTCAATCCCTTCTCGATGTCCTCGCTTTGTCCCAAGTTGGAAAGAATAATTACTGGCACACTGCTGATGCTCGAATCTTCTTTATGTTTTTCCAAAACCTCGAAACCGTTAATCCCGGGCAATATCAAATCCAGCAAAATGATGTCCGGCTTTTCTTTTTTTATCTTTTCCAGCCCCTCTTCTCCGTCAACCGCCAAAATCGCGGTATACCCGACATTAGACAGTTTTTTTCCCAAAAGCTCTCTCAGAAATTTATCGTCTTCAATGATTAAAACTTTCTTGCTCATGTTTTTCTATTTTACACCCAAATAAAAATATTGTCTACGAGCGGGAAGGGACGGAGAAATAAAAAGTTGAGCCCTTGCCCTCCTCCGACTCAAACCAAATCTTTCCTTCGTGCAGTTCAATGATGTTTTTGGTTGTATAAAGACCAAGGCCCGACCCTTCGGTTTCCATTTTAATTACATTGCTCCCCCTGAAGAATTTTGAAAAAATTCTGGATTGCTGGTCTTTGGGAATGCCCACTCCACTGTCGGTGATTTTAAAAATCACTTCTTTGTCTTTCTTTTCCAGGGAAATCACCACCGCCCCTTTTTCAGGCGTGTACTTCAGGGAGTTTTCCAGAAGATTTTGGATGGCAATTATCATTTTTTCCTTATCAATCATCACTAAGGGTAAAAGCTCTTTGGGTCTTTCCGTCTTTATTTTAATCTTTTTAATATCGGCTGTTTCCTTCGAATCACTGACAACCTGGTCCACAATATCCTCTATCTGCATTAGCTCCGGCCTGTAAAGGAAGCGCCCCTCCTCGATTCTCGTCACGTTCAATAAATCATTAATCAACGCTATCATTCTTTCATTGCTTTGATAGGTTTTTTCCAGAAGGTCTCTTTGCTCGCCGTTTATTTCCCCCACGTCCCCGTCCAAAATCATTCTCAATGTCCATTTAACCGCGGACAACGGTGTTCTCAGCTGATGAGCGGAAATGGAAACAAACTCCGTTTTCATCCTTTCCACCAGTTTATCCCTGGAAACGTCGTGAAGAATAACCAAAGACCCCTTCTTTTCGCCGGACCTGAAATGAGAAACGGTAATCTCTAAAAACAATTCTTCGCCGAGGCGTATTTCTTTTCGAAAAATGCTTTTTATCTCTTTGTTCTTTCTTTTTTTTAAAACTTCTGTCAATGGCTTGAGGTCTGCCTTTTCCAAAGAGAGCTTAAAAATGTCCTTTCCCAAAATCTCGTCTTCGGCTTGTTTTAAAAAACCCTCAACCAAAGGACTGATTATTTCTATTTTATTATCCTCGCTCAAAACCAAAAGTCCGTCGGTAAAATTTTGAATAACGGCCAGGGTTTTATTCTTTTCCTCAATGGCCTGCATTTTCGCCTCTTCCGTATCCTCTAAGATGTTCAAAAAAGCCATCCTGATTTTACGCAATTCTTCTTCTTTGTTTTCCAGCTCTCTTTCTTGGTTTGAGTGGCTCATAAATATATTTTACCACAATTTCAAATTTTCGCCAGACCTTTTTTCTTCCTCGTCCATGCCGGGTATCCGCTTAATCAGACTCTTGAAATCAAGCTCTTCCAAAGCGCTTTTCACCTGGCGAGGGTCGTATCCCCCCCACCGGTATTTATTCAAAGAAAGCTCCATAGGAACATCTCTTTTGATTTTTGACAGTTCCTTGCTCAAAAAAGCCGCGGCCTTGTCCGCTAAAAGCCTGACTCTCGTTTTTTCTTCTATTTTCTTGCTTTCAATGTTCTTGTAAAGATTTTCAATGGTCTTAAAATCCTTAATCAACCGAAGGGCCGTTTTTTCTCCGACACCCTTGACCCCTGGAATATTGTCCGACAAATCTCCTCTCAGGGCCTTGAAATCAATCAGCTCGTCTCCGCTCAATCCTTCGTATCTTTTTTGAACCAGATTCTTGTTGTAAATAATTGCTTCTTTGACCCCCCTGCTCAGAAAATAGACGCTGGTGTTTTCGTCAACCAGCTGCAAGGTGTCCAGGTCCCCGGAAACGATGATGTTCTTTGCTTCGGCACGAGAAGAAGACAAGGTTCCGACAAGGTCGTCGCCTTCAAAGCCCGGCTTCTCGCAAACGGAAATATTGAAAACTTTCAAGACTTCCTTTAATTTGGGAATTTGGTCGTAAAATTCCTGTGGAGCTTTCTTTCTTTTGGCCTTATATTGGTCATAGGCCTTTTTTCTGAAAGTCGGCTCGCCCAAATCAAAACAAGCGGCCAGATATTTGGGATTGAATTCTTTGGTTATTTTCAATAAGACCAGCAAAAAACCGTAAACCGCGTTCACCAGCTCCCCTTTTTTATTCTTCAGGGACGGCAGGGCGTGAAAAGCGCGGTGAATGACCGAGTTGGCGTCGACAATGACGAAGTTTTCTTTTTTTTCTTCCATAATCAGTCAATAATTATTTTTCTCTTGTCATTTTCAAGAATCTTGAATTTTAACTCGATAATTCTTTTGGGAAGAATCTTTCTGATTTTTTCCGGCCACTCAACGGCTATTATGTTTCCGGGGCTGGAAATAATTTCCCTGAAGCCCAGAATTTCCATTTCTTTAAAGCTTTCTATCCGATAACAGTCGAAATGATAGAAATTTTCGAAACAAGGGGACTTCAGCTTGAACCTGTTGAAAATAACGAAGGTCGGACTTAAAACCCTCTTCTTCACGCCAAGTCCTTTGGCAAAACCCTGAAGAAAGGTTGTTTTACCCGCTCCCAAGCCCCCCTTCAGGGCCAGAATCCTTCCCTTTTGGGGCGAAGACAAAATTTTCAAAGCCAGCTCTTCCCCGGCTCGCTTGGTCTCCGAAGAATTATAAGAAATGATTTCCATTATTCTGGATTATATCCAATTTAAAAAATAAAAACAATACTGATTGACTTTTCCCCTGAAATAAAGTAATTTGAAGAAAATATGGACGATTTCTCCAAAATAAAAAACATCGTAGATAACGCCAAAAATATTGTCGTTGTGGCCGATAAAAACGCCGACCAGGACGCGACCGGAGCGGCCTTGGCCATGTTTTTCGCCTTAAAAGACAAAAAGAGCGTTTTTGTTCCCCGGGACAAAAACCCCAAAGAAATAGCCAGTCTTCTGACCGAAAGCTTTGAACGCAAAAAATTCGTAATTTCTTTTAAAAACGCGGTTTCCGAGATTTCTTACGAAAAGAAAAACGACGGCGTCGACCTTTATTTGACTCCCAAAAACATTGAAGACGCGACCCCGGAAAATTTTTCCTGCAGAATAATTTCCGACAAAGAAAAAAACTTCCTCTCTTCCCCTTCTTTCTTTGATTTGGTGATAGCGTTTAACGTGGCCTCTTTTAAGGAGCTGGAAGAATCTTTCAATGAAAACATTGACTCCATTTATCAATGCGCCGTAATCAACATCAGCAACGACCCGAAAAACGAGCATTACGGAGAAGTCAATTTGATTGAAAAAGATGTTTCCCTTTCGGAAAAAACGGCCCTGCTTCTGGAAGCGACGCAGAAAAACATCAACGAAAAAACCGCGGGCTTTCTTTTGTGGGGACTGACGTCTTCTCTTGATAAATTAAAAACCGGCCAGACCCTGCCCGTCATCAAAAGGCTGGTTCAAAAAGGAGGAGAGTTTTATTTCAGCCATACCGGACCCGACACCAAAAGAAAACTTATTCTTCTGGAAAAAACCGTTAAAAACCTCAACTTTCTGGAAAAAGAAAACATTTATATTTCTTCGCTTTCCGAAGAAGACCTTAAAAACAACGACTCCACTTCATCCGACCTGGGCTTTGTGGTTGAAAAAATGAAAAATCTGTTTTTTCTCCCTTCTTTCATGCTGCTTTGGGAAGGCAAATCCTCTCCCCTGACCGTCAAGGGCGTATTCTATTCCGACAAAGAAGAAGTCGTTGCCAAGGTTAAAAACGCTTATCAGGGTTCGTACAAAAACCGGGGAGGAATTTTTCTCACCCGAAAAGAAAATTTGGATTCGGCGAAAAAAGAAATAATCACTTTGTTAATTTAATTTATGGAAAAAATAACGGGAAAAATCGAGCTGGACTTGGGGTTTCTTTTCCAAGCGGAAAGGAGTTTTAAAAACCTGACCAGTTTTTTTCAAGCCATAGAAGAAGCATCGGTCCAGGAAACGAGCGTCCTCTTAAAAACAATCATGGGCGGGGCCGTTTATCTAGACGCTTCTGACTTGCATCTGGAGGCGGAAGAAGACGGAGGGACCCTAAGGATGAGAATCGACGGTCTCCTGCAGAAAGTGTATTTTTTCAGCTCTCTTGGATATAAATCCCTCGTTTCCAGGATAAAACTTCTCTCCCAGATGAAATTGAATGTTGAAAAAAAACCGCAGGACGGAAGGTTCACCGTTGTTCTGGAAAAGAACGAAAGTCAGGAAAAAATAGAAATCAGGGTTTCCACCCTTCCCTCCGAACACGGAGAAACGGTGGTGATGAGAGTGCTTAACCCAAAAAGCTTGATCAGCCTGGAAGAGCTGGGGCTAAGAAAAGACCTTTATCGGGTTTTTATCGAACAATCGCAGAAGCCCAACGGCATGATTATAGTTACCGGGCCCACCGGCTCCGGCAAGACAACCACCCTTTATGCCTTTTTAAAAAAAATAAAGAATCCGGAGATTAAAATCGTAACCATTGAAGACCCCATAGAGTATCACCTGGCAGGTATCTCCCAGACCCAGGTTGACCAAAAACGCGGTTATGATTTCGCTTCGGGACTGAAATCAATAGTTCGTCAGGACCCGGACGTGATACTGGTGGGCGAAGTCAGAGACCTGGAAACGGCCAGCATCGCTCTTCAGGCAGCCCTGACCGGACACCTGGTCTTCAGCACCCTTCATACCAATGATGCTGCCGGAACAATTGCCAGACTCCAAGCCCTGGGAGAAAAACCAGTCAACATCGCTCCGGCTCTAACCATGATTGTGGCTCAAAGACTGATAAGAAAAATCTGCCCCGAGTGCGCCGAGGCCAAAACAATCCCTGCGCAAACATATAAAGAAATGCAGGAGACCTTGAAAAATCTGCCCGAAGGGGTGGACGCTCTCAACCTTGACCCGAAAATGAAAATTCTTTTCCCCAGAGGATGCGATGCCTGCAACAATACCGGCTATAAAGGACGGGTGGGAATTTTCGAGGCTTTTGTCGT
The DNA here is from genome assembly GCA_002452735.1 of Patescibacteria group bacterium UBA6805. GTDB lineage: Bacteria > Patescibacteriota > Minisyncoccia > Minisyncoccales > Minisyncoccaceae > Microsyncoccus. Next base: position 10,320 of record DKFD01000011.1, read on the forward strand.
TGACAGCGAAACCGAGGACTTCATCTTAACCTCTCCTTCTTCCTCGGCCATAGAAAAATTCGCCATCAACAAAGGAATGACCACGATGAAACAGGACGGCTATATTAAAATTTTGAACAACGTAACGACGATGGAAGAAGTCAAAAAAGCCACGGGATAAATAAAAACTGCATTGACGAACAATGCAGGAAATAATTCCTGAACTGGGGGCTAACTTTAGCATTCGGGCTGAAAGTCAAGAATTCCCCTGAGGAATAGTCCAGTATAAACCAAACAATCCGTTAACTACAGAAAATCCCTACCCCCAGTTCAAGAATCATTTTATGTTATTAGAATAACACACTTTTAAAAAATTGTCAAGTGGTATGGACAATAACGAAGAAATAATCGAATCAACCTTGAGGCCCAAAAATTGGGGTGATTACATCGGCCAAGAAAGAATAAAAAAGCATTTGAAAGTAATGATCGGGGCGGCCAAAGAAAGAGGCGAGATGCCCGACCATATTCTTTTCTACGGACCGGCCGGACTGGGCAAAACAACCCTCGCCTACCTCGTCGCCCAGGAATCAAAAGCGAACATCAAGACCACTTCCGGACCCATAATCGAAAAATCCGGAGATCTGGTGGCCATTCTGACCAACTTAAACGAGGGCGATTTTCTTTTCATTGACGAATGCCACCGCATCAACCGGTTCGTGGAAGAATATCTTTATTCGGCCATGGAGGATTTCAAGCTTAACCTCATTTTGGGCCGGGGACCCATGGCCAGAAGCATTGACTTAAAGCTCCCTCGCTTTACTTTGATCGGAGCAACCACGAGAATCGACCTTCTTTCCGCTCCTTTAAGAAGCAGGTTCGGAGCAATCCTCCAGTTAAGCTTTTACGACCAGAAAGAGATTGAAGAAATCGTTAAAAAATCCGCCCAAATTCTAAACGCCAAAATAGACGAAGAAGCGGTCAAGGAAATCGCCCAGCGCTCCAGATTCACTCCCCGAACAGCCAATAAACTTTTAAAAAGGGTGAGGGATTTCGCCCAAATAGAGGGCCGGGGGGTCATAACTAAAGACCTGGCCGACAAGGCCTTGGACTTTTTGGAAATCGACGAGCTGGGGCTCGAACCCGGAGACAAAAGAATATTGGAAACCATAATCAAGAAGTTTGACGGAGGGCCGGCCGGACTGCAGGCCTTATCGGCCTCCACCTCGGAAGAAAAAAACACCATCTTGGAAATATATGAGCCATATCTAATCCAGCTGGGCCTGATCAGGAGAACCTCGAAAGGAAGAGTGGCCACTGAATCGGCCTACAAGCATTTGGGAATAAGATGCAAAAACAATCAAAAAAACTTGCTCTAATCATTTTTCTCTTATTGATATTCCGAACCGTTAAAGCGGAAACTGTTTTGATAAACGAAATCTGCTGGATGGGAAGCCAGGAATCAAGCTCCAACGAATGGATAGAATTGTACAACACAACCAATCAAAACATTATTGTCGATGACTGGGAAATCATTATTTCTGAAACAAAAACAATCAATCTTAAAGGAATTATTCCGGCCAACGGCTTTTATCTCTTGGGACGCAATAAAAACCAGGCAGAGCTGGACTTGATTCACAACAAAGCATTGAATAACAAGGGAGAGATTATAAAATTAATCGATTTCAACAACAATATTGTTGATTCGATTGACTGCTCCCGGGGCTGGGACTACGGAAGCAATGAAACCAAAAAGACGATGGAAAGGTCTCTTGATTTGAAATCCTGGCAGACGAGCTTGAGCACGGGAGGAACGCCCAAGCAAACCAACAGCTTAATAGAAAAAACCGTCAAACAAAAAATTCCTTTAAATGAAAAAGAAAACAGCGTTCCTGCTGTTTTTCTTTCCTTGGTGCTTTCTTTCGCTTCGGGCGGAATCTCTGTCTGGCTTAAGAAACTGTTAAATCGGTATTGAGCCAGACCAAGAATTCTTGATTGAAGCTCCTCTTAACATTTTTATCCGTCAAATATATTGTTGCAACTTTGCTCTTTTTGGGGTATATATAAAGCATGAGCGGACATTCTCATTGGCACTCCATAAGGTTTAAGAAAGGAGTGGCTGATGCCAAAAAAAGCAAAATATTCTCCAAGATAGCAAGAGAAATATCAATTGCGGCCAGGGAAGGGGGCGCTGATTTGACTTTTAATCCGAAGCTGAGAACCATTATTGATAAAGCCAAGTCGGTAAACATGACCTCGGACAGCATTGATAGGGCCATGAAGAAAGGCGCTGGCGAGCTGGGAGGACGCAGCTTTGAAGAATTCGTTTTCGAGGCCTACGGACCACAGGGCACGGCCTTAATAATTGAAGGAGCGACCGACAATAAAAACAGGGCCTTGGGAGAATTAAAATTAATCTTAAATCAAAATGGAGGGAAAATGGTCGAGGAGGGAGCAATCAGGTGGATGTTCGATAAAAAGGGCGTGATATATATCAACAAAGAGAATCTTAAAGAGAAAGAAGATGCGGAGCTTTTGGCCATAGAATCGGGCGCGGAAAATTTTGAATGGCAGGATGACGGCCTTGTTGTTTACACCAAACCGGAAGAATTGGACAAAATAAAGAATTTTTTTGAAGAAAACAAGACAAAAACCGAGTCCAGCGCTCTGGAATGGGTGCCCAAAGAAAACGTGGAAGTAAGCGAAGAAACAAAAGAAAAAAACCGGAAGCTTTTTGACGCTTTGGACGACCACGACGATGTTCAAAACATATATTCTAATTTTAATCTATGATAATTTTGGGCATTGACCCCGGAACAGCGACAACCGGATTCGGAGTAATCGAATCTCACCAAAAGAAACTGGTTTGTGTGGATTATGGTGTGATTAAAACTCCTTCTAATATGGACATGGGAGAAAGACTGGTATTGCTAAACAAAGACTTGGGGAAAATCATCAAAGCCCATAACCCGAAAATGGCGGCCGTGGAGACCTTGTACTTTTTTAAAAACCTGAAAACCGCCATTCCCGTCAGCCAGGCCAGAGGAGTTGTTCTTCTCGCCTTCTCCAGCAAAAAAGTCCCGATAAAGGAATTCACTCCCCTTCAAGCCAAGACCGCCGTGACCGGTTACGGCCGGGCGAGCAAAGACCAGGTCCAGAAGATGATAAGGCACATTTTAAATCTGGACGAAATACCAAAACCGGACGATGCCGCCGATGCTTTGGCCGTCGCCGTCTGCTGCGCCCAATACTTAGAAGGCTACAAAATTAAAATTTCTTGATTTTCCTGAAATTTCTCTTGCCTGATTGAAGCACCATATTCTCAATGGTGATTATTTTTTTCCAATCTCTTTCCGTAATTGACTCTTTTCCTTTAATGATTTTTACTCCTCCTTGCTCAATAATCCTTTTTGCTTCGGCTTTTGATTTGACCAATTTGGCTGAAACCAGCAAGTCCAAGATGCTCAGCTTCTTTTCTTTGATTTTTGTTTCTTTGATTTCCGAGGGCAATCCTTTTTCCTCAAAAATCTTTTCGAATTCTTTCTCCGCCTCTTGAGCTTCTTTTTTTGAATGAAAATTAGCGACTATCTCTCTGGCCAGTGTTTTCTTAACATCCTTGGGATTGACTGATTTCACGTTTAAAAAGTTCTTTATCTCCGCCAAAGGAACGCGAGTGCAGGATTCGAAATATCCGACGATCAATTCGTCCCTTAGGGACATTATCTTGCCGAACATATCCTTGGGGTTGTCCAAAATATTAATAACGTTGCCCCAGGAAGTCGACATCTTTCTCCCGTCCAGGCCGTAAATCATTTTCAAGGTCATAATGTCCTGCGGTTTCTGGCCGAATATTCTTTGAAGCTCCCGGCCCGCTTTCAAGTTGAAAAGTTGGTCGAATCCGCCCACTTCCAAATCCGCCTTTATGGCCACGGAATCATAGCCTTGGAAAATCGGGTACAATAATTCGTGAAGGCCGATTTCTTTGCCGTTTTCCCATCTTTCTTTGAAGTTCCTTCTTTGAATCATTTGCTGGGCGGTAAAATTCATGCAAATCCCGACCAGGTCTTTTACTTTCAGCTTGCTCAGCCACTCGCTGTTGTAGCGCACGTCTATTTTTTTCAAATCAAGAATTCTTCCGATCTGAGGAAGATAGTCTTTCATGTTTTCTTTTATCTCCTCCGGGCTTAAAGACCTTCTCATGGCCGTTTTGTCCGAAGCATCTCCGACCATGGCCGTAAAATCCCCGATAATCAAAGTGATTTTATGTCCCAGTTCCTGAAAATCCCTTAACTTCATCAATTGAGTGGCCCGCCCCAAATGAATTCTCGGCCCGGTGGGGTCGATTCCGAATTTGACGTTAAGCTTTTTGCCCGACAAAAGCTCTTGTTTTAAGTGTTTTTTGTCGATTATATCTTCCGCCCCCCTGCTCAATATTTCTTCTATTTTTCCGGGGTTGATGTTGATTTTCATATTTATCATTGTATAATTTTACCGCTCCCCAGTCAAGCATTGCAAAAAACATAAAAAATGGTAGCATTGAAACATGAAAAACAAAACAAAAAAAACCCCCTCCTCTCCCATCGGGATAGCGTCCACGGTAATCGTTTTTTCCTTATTGGCCGGACTGGTTTTGTTTTTGTATTTCATTAAAGATCTGCCCCGGCCGGAAATTTTTACCGAAAGCGAAATAAGCCAGGTCACCAAAATTTACGACCGAAAGGGTGAAATCGTTTTATCCAGTGTTTATGGAGAAGAAAAGAGGACTTATGTCCCCCTGTCCGATATTCCCGACCACCTGAAAAAAGCCGTAATCGCCACCGAAGACGCCAATTTTTACAATCATTGGGGGGTGGACATTGCCGGTGTTTTAAGGTCGGTCAGAAACAACTTCGTTTCCAGGGGCCTTTATCAGGGAGGATCAACCATTACCCAACAATTAATCCGCTCCACCTTTCTCACTTTGGAAAAATCAATTGAAAGAAAAGTTAAAGAACTGGTCCTTTCCGTCGAGCTGGACAGGCGATATTCAAAAGACCAAATTCTCGAGTGGTATTTCAATCAAGTTCCTTTCGGCATCAATATTTACGGAGCTCAGGAAGCTTCTTTGACTTACTTCCAAAAGCCGGTTAAAGAAGTTTCCCTGGCCGAGGCCGCCCTCATAGCCGCCATTATTCAGGCTCCCAGCTATTACTCTCCCTACGGAAGCCATCTTGATGATTTGCTGGCCAGAAAAGATTATGTCCTGGAAAGAATGGAAAAAGAAGGATTTATCTCCCAAGAAGAGAAAGGGACGGCTCAAAAAGAAGAATTAAAATTCAACAAGCTTCCCAAGACCCAGGCCGTTCATTTTGTTGAATTTGTAAAAAAACAACTGGAGGACATTTACGGCTCTGACTTTCTGGAGATAAAAGGACTTAAAATATATACAACCCTTGACTGGGAATTACAACAGTTCGCGGAAACGACCCTGAAAGAACAGGTTAACATGAATAGGATTAATTTTAACGCCTACAATTCCGCCCTCGTAGCCATTGACCCCAAAACCGGAGAAATATTGGCCATGATTGGTTCAGCAGACCCTTGGGCAGATTCGCTGCCCAAAGGATGCGACCCGACGACGAATTGCAAATTCGTCCCGAGCTATAACGTGGCCGTCCAGGGAGAAAGGATGCCCGGTTCTTCTTTTAAGCCTTTTGTTTACGCTGAAGCATTCAGAAAAGGGTATGACGATTTGACCATAGTGGTTGACGAAATGACAAACTTCGGCACGCCCCAAGACCCGTACATTCCCCGTAATTATGACGGCCTCTTCCGCGGACCGGTGACCCTGAGAAGCGCTTTGGCCCAATCCTTGAATATCCCTTCGGTAAAAGTTTTAAGGGACCTGGCTGGCCCGGGAGACAGCATCGCCTTGGCCAAAAAAATGGGCATCACCACCATAGACAGAGGATTAAGCTTTTACGGACTGTCATTGGTTTTAGGCGGCGGGAACGTTAAATTGCTGGACATGGTCTCCGCCTACGGGGTTTTTGCCAACGGCGGCTACACAATAGAGCCGTCGCCGATTTTAAGAATAGAAGACAGCCGGGGAAACATAATTTACCAGAACAAAAAAACTCCGAGAAAGGTCCTGGAAAAAAATGTTTGCGATTTGATAACGGACATTCTTTCCGACAACGCCGCCCGGGCTCCGATTTTCGGATGGAATTCCAACCTAAGATTCGACAACCCTAAAGTAGCGGCAAAAACAGGAACCACCAACGACAATATCGACGGCTGGACAATAGGGTATACTTCTGACGTCTGCGTCGGGGTCTGGAGTGGAAACAACAACAATGCGCCCATGACCGGAGCAGTGGGCGAATCATCGGCCGGACCCATTTGGAGAAAAGTAATGGAAAAAACTATTGAAATATATTCAAACAACTAAAGCTTGATGGGCATTACCACGTATAAATAACTGGCGTCCCCTATCGGCCTTATCGCCGCCGGTCCGTCGTCGCCCTGGAATTCAAATAAGATTTCCGAGCTCTTAATGGTGGTCAGCCCGTCAATCAGGAATTTCCAGTTAAAAGACACCTTAAGAGAACTTCCTTCTATTTTGGCGGGAATATTCAAATTGGCCTCTCCGACGTCCGCATCTTGGCTGAAAATCTCCACCTCTTTTTCTTTGGCCGCTATCTTCAAAACCACCTCATTGGTTCTGCCGCCGAAGATACCGGCTGTTTTTATTTGCCTCAAAAATTCTTCCTTATTCACCGTAATCTTGGTTTTGCCTTCTCTGGGAATAATTTCCTGATAAGAAGGGTACTCGCCTTCAATTTGCCTGGAAATCAAATTTATTTCCGGATGATTGACTGTTGACAGAAAGGTTTCAAATAAAACTTGGGATTCGGAAAAATAAATTCTCAGGGTTTTTTCTTCGTCGCTGACTATATTAATCAACTCCTTGGCCGCTCTCTGGGGAAGAATGAAACTGACCCTCTCTTTGAACATGTTTTTGTATCCCTGTTTATTGGAAAAAGTTATCACCTTCTCTGACAACCTGAAGCTGTCCGTGGCCACCAGCCTGACTAGGTCTTTTTCAAACAAGAAATACACGCCCGATATTTCCGGTTTTATTTGGGACAAGCTAACCATGTCAACCACACTCATCAACCCGTCTTTTATTTTCCTTGCATCAATCTCGATGAAAACGTCTTTGGAAAAAGAGGGAATAATGGGAAACTCATCGGCGGTAAACCCCTTAATTTGGGTTTTGTAATTTTTCCCCTCCAGCACCAGGGTATTTCCCTTTTCTTTGATATTAACCTTTTCGTCGGACAAAGACCCTGTTATCTGACCCAAAAGCTTGGCTGGTATCGTAATTTTACCTTCTTTCTCGGTCTTGCACATTCCCCACCACTGAACACCCAACTCAAGGTCGGTGGCCGATATTTTCAAAAAATTGGACAGAGCCTCTATTAAAACATTGTCCAGAATCGGCAGGGTTAAATTTTTACCCGTCACTCTTTCCGTGATACTTACCCCTTTTTTTAGTTCTTTGGTTAAAATTGTAAGGTTCATATTATTATTAATTTATATTTTTATTTAAAACTTATTTATTATTGATTTTGGTCTTTGGGTGGACAAATTCTTTTTCCCCAGTTTTTAAAATGAATTTTTGCATGATTTCCTCTGGAATAATTGTGGAGAAAAAGAGGGGTTTTTATGAAATAATTTTTGGTATTTTTTTCCGACAAATTTATTCGATGTTTTCCCCCCTTTGTTTCCCCGGCTTATTAACAATTAATTACTATATACTCTTTGTAAAATCAGTTCTATTTCTTGGTGTGTTTTTTCGTCTTCTTCCGCCGTTTTTTCAATTAATTGGCAGGCGTGGATGACCGTGGTGTGGTCTTTTCCTCCGAATTTTCTCCCTATCTCGGAATAAGAAAGCTTCAATTCTTTTTTAAGGAGAAACATGGCAACTTGCCGGGGCCGGGAAAATTCCTTTTTTCTGGAAACGAAAAACATGTTTCCGTTGGGGATGTCGTAAAACTCGGTGACGGACTGGATTATCTTCTTGGAATTGGTTATTTTTGAAGGAGAAACAATAATGGTTTTTAACAGCTTTTTCGCATCTTCCAGGCTCGGGCTTTTATTGTTGGCCTTTTTGAAGATTATTAAGCGGTTCAGGGCGCTTTCCAGTTCCCTGATGTTTCTTTGGATGTTGTTGGCCATAAAATCAAGAATGTCTTTCGGCAAATCAACGTTTTTCTCCTCAGCTTTTTGTTTTAAAATAGCCGCTCTTGTCTCAAAATCCGGAGAAGAAATATCGGCGATCATTCCTCCTTTAAACCGCGACTTCAGCCTTTCGGTGATGGCCGGAATAGTGCTGGGGTGCCTATCCGAAGACAAGATAATTTGTTTGTTCTTTTGATATAAAGAATTAAAGGTGTGGAAGAATTCTTCCTGGGTTTTGTCTTTGCCAGCGATGAATTGGATGTCGTCTACGATTAAAACGTCCAACTCCCTTAAATTTTTTTTTAATTCCTCGACGTTGTGGTTCTTAATTGAATTTATGATAATGGAAATCATTTTTTCGGCCGGAAGATATTTTACTCTTTTTTCGGGAGCATCTTCCTTTATCTTGTTGCCGACGGCCTGGACCAAATGGGTTTTGCCCAGTCCCACTCCCCCGTAAACGAATAAGGGGTTGTAATTTTTGCCCGGCTCTTCCACCACGGCCATGGCCGCGGCGAAAGCCATTTCGTTAAAGGGCCCGACAATGAAGTTTTCAAAAACATAACGGGGGTTTAGGTTGGTTTCTTTGTTGACTTCCAATTCTTTAAAGCCCAACTGTTCGGTCAAAACATCCTCCTTGTTGACAGACTTCTTGCCGCCCATCGTCTTTTTCGTTTTCTTGGGGTCAACGACGAAGGAGATATTTTTAATGTTCTCGTCGGTGGAATGGAGTATTTTTAAAATGTCTTTTCCGTATTTTTGTTCCAGCCATTCCTTGGAAAAAGAATTGGAAACAGAGACAATAACGGTATCGTTTTCCAGAGACAATATTTTGGTGTTGGCAAACCAGGTGGCGAAATTAGCCGGAGAGATGTTTAGTTGTATTTGGGCCAGCACGGACTGCCAAAGGTTTTCTAAATCCATAATCGTATTTTTATTAATGCCTATTCATTATATTAGATAAAGTCAAGAAAGGCAAAGGTCCTTGAATAATAAGGGATTTTTCAGAGAGTGTGGAAAAAGGGTGGACAAAACGTTAATAAGGCGGAAATGTTTGTTTTGTTGACCATAAGGATTTTTTCTGTTATATTTAAAGCATTAAATTAAAGTTTTAAATTATGAGAGTTACAACGTACAGGCCGAAAAAGAAGAAAAGAAAAAGAACGCACGGTTTTATTAAGCGTTCAAAGACTGTAAGCGGAAAGAAGGTTTTAAAAAGGAGAAGAGCCAAGAAAAGAGCAAAGCTTACGGTTTAATTTATAATGCTGCCTAAAAAAAACAGGCTGAGAAAAAAAAAGGATTTTGAAAGGGTTTTCAAAGAAGGAAAAAATGCCAGAGGGACTGTTCTTTATTTTAAAATCTTGGAAACCAAAGAGCCGTCGTCAAGGATAGGATTTATCGTCAGCAAGAAAATTTCCCCGAAGGCCACGGAAAGGAACAAAATAAGAAGAAGAATGAAAGAGTCTGTCAGGGCGGCGCTGGACATGTTAAAAAACAGCTGGGATATAATCATTATCGCTTCGCCGCAGATTAAAAAAAGCAGTTTTGAGGAAATCAGGCGAGATACAGAAAAAACTTTTAAAAATATAAACAATGTTTGAGTTTTTTTCAACAACCTTCAATATTGTGCTTTATCGGCCCATACTGAATCTTTTAATTTGGCTTTACGGCGCCATCGGAAATTTCGGCTGGGCCATAATCGTTCTGACGTTGATCGTCAAGATTCTTTTGAATCCCTTAAACAAAAGGGCCCTGGAATCGCAAAAGACGATGATGAAAATACAGCCCAAGATAAAAGAAATACAAAGCAAATTCAAAGACAAAGAGCAGCAGGGCAGGGAAATGTTGAAACTTTACCAGGAAACAAAGTTTAATCCGTTCTCCGGGATATTTCTTCTTTTTCTTCAGTTGCCCGTTCTTTGGGCGCTTTTCAGGGTTTTTCAAAGCGGGCTGGATTTTGAAAAGACAAACGGGATGCTTTATTCTTTTATTTCCCTGCCCCAGGCGATAAACCCATATTTTTTAACGATTAATCTGGCCGAGCCGAGCATTTTTTTGGCCGCGATTACAGCCGTTGCCCAGTACATACAGGTAAAAACAGCAGCGCCTCCCCGGGAGGAAGCCAAGGAAAAAAGCAAAGACCAGGCGGAGAGGATTTCCCAAATGGTTCAGAAGCAGACGATGCTTTTTATTCCGGCTTTTACCTTTTTCGTTCTTTTTAATCTGCCGGCAGCCATTGCTCTTTATTGGTCGCTGACCACGGTTTTAAATATTATTCAGCAAAAGAAAATATTTGAAAAACATGAATGAAAAAGAATTATCAGAATCCATAGAGGAGATAGTCAAGGATTTTTTCCGCCGAGCCGGTTCAGAGGCGGAGATTAAAAAGATATCTCTGGAAGAATCGGACGGCCGGGAAGTTTTAATGTTGAATTTGAAAACCAAAGAAGCCAACATTTTCATCGGCAAACAAGGACTGGTTTTGTCCGACATCCAACTTCTTTTGCGAAAGATGATAAAGAAAAAAACAGACAAGGATTTTTTCTTGAATCTGGACATAGATGATTACAAAAGATATAAAGAAGATTATTTGAGAGAAATGGCTCAGGGCGCCGCTGATGAAGCAATCGGCCAAAAAGAAAAAAAAGAGCTGCCCTTGGCTTCTGCTTTTGACAGGAGGATAGTGCACCTGGAGCTTTCAAAAAGAAAAGACGTTAAAGTGGAAAGCGAGGGAGAGGGAGAGGAAAGAAAAATAATAATTACGCCTTTGGACTAAACAACTTCCTGGTTGTATTGCTTGGCTTCCCTTATTTTAATTACCTCTTCCGGAGAAGTGGTGATTATTTGGTCTTCAGTGTACGAGGCGACTACGCTGATGGCTACGTGTTTCTGGCCGGCGAAGAAAATGCCCTCGCCCACCGGGCTTTCCAGAAGAAGGTATTTTTCCTGGTCGGTTAAATTGAAAGTTTTCTGGACCAGGTCTATGGCTGCCGGGCTTTGCTTTAGAAGAAGCTGAAGAGAGGAGTTGGTGATAATGGGCTTGCCGTATTCGGAGCCGATAAAATCGGAAACGTCCTGGGTGATGGTGGTTACCCCCAGCCAGTACTTTCTTGCTCTTTTGCAGATGCCATACAAGAAAGATGCTCCGTCCGCTTCTTTCATCATCCACCATGCTTCGTCAACAACAAGAATTCTTTTCTTCATGCTGACCCTGATGGCGTTCCAGATGTAGCGCATAACAATAAACATGGCAATGGGTCTTAGCTCGTCTTCCATGTCTCTTATCCCGAAAACAGCCAGGGATTTGTTCATGGAAATATTGGATTGGTTGTTGAAGAAGGCCGAGAAAGTTCCCTTGGTGAACTTTCTCAGTCTTTCCACCAGAGACTCTGCTCCCTGCATCGTGTCCAGAACAGATTCCAGGTCGGAAAGGGTGGGAATGTTTTCTTTCCATTTTTTGGGGTCGGAATACGGAGTAATGTCTTTGGCGGCGTAGGTTTCCATAATCGCTCGGTCCATAATGGCGTCTTCTTCCGGCGTCAGTCCCCCGAGCATTATTCTGGTTAAGCCGACCAAGTTGATAATGTTGCTTCTCAATACGTCTTCCGGGGTTTCGTCTTCCCTCGGTTCCGGCAAGTCAAAAGGATTGATGTGGTTATCGGAGCTCAGGGATATTTTAAAAAAAGAACCATCCACGGCATCGGCCAGGGGCTTGTACTCGTTTTCCGGGTCGATGATTATACATTCGGCTCCCAACATCAAAGACCTTAATATTTCCAGCTTTACGGCATAGGATTTGCCCGAGCCGGATTTGGCGAAGATGACCATATTGGCGTTTTCCAAGCTGAAGCGGTCGAATAAAATCAGGGAGCTGTTGTGCTTGTTGACACCGAAGAGAATGCCTTCGTTGGAGCTTAAATCAAAAGAGATGAAAGGAAACAAGCTGGACAGGGGGCCGGTATTCAGTGTGCTATGGACTTGTAACAAATCCATTCCGTAGGGGAAGCAGGACAATAAGCCCTCTTTTTGCTGGAGCAGGGCTGGTTTTATATATATCAGTCTTGATTCCAGCATTGACCTTAAGGACGTTTCCACGGTCTCCAAATCTTTTTTATTGTCAGCGTAAATGGTGATATACAGTCCGAATTTGAACATTTTTTCCTGGGCGGTCTGGAGCTTGTCTCTTAAATCTTCGAGGTCCTGATAAGCGGTTTCCAAGGACGGGTCCCTGATCAGCCCCTTTTCCTGCCTTTCGATTATTTCCGACTGCACCTCGGTTACGCTTTTTCTTAATTGCCTTAAAATGGTCCCGGTTTCAATGGGGTGGAAGAAGAAAGACAAATCAAAGGGTACGTCCATATTAATGATAGGAGACAGCCATCCCATTGTCAGATAACGGGGATAAGAAAAAACAAAATAGGTTTTGGAGAATTTTTCTTCAATCCTTACGTAGTTCTGATCAACCTCAATGGCAGGCGAAGCAATAATGTCTTTGGCGCCGGTGACTTCTTTTTCAAAAAGTTTGCCGGGCTTTGGTTTGTTGAATAATGCCATATTGTTTATGTTATAATTTCCGGCGGCAGTTCGGGATAATATCCCAATTCGGCCTGCTTCGGATGGTGCAAGCTCCACAAAAGCTCAATTAATTCTTCCGTCCCCAGGGGCACTGATTTCAAGCCGCATCTTCTCAGTCCCAAAGAAATATATTCCATTCTTTGCCAGAGCTGGTATTTTCCGGTCTGGAAGCCCTGCTCGGTCAGAGTGGAGCGGGTGGTTTGTTTCTTTCCCTCTCCCCCACTGGTCAGGCTCGGGAGCTCAACCAAAGGATAGTAAGGGACGACGATATAGAAATTTTTATTCATGATTGACCCGCCGGCCACCAACTCTTCAACGAACCGTCTGTAATCAGAGGTTTGGATTTTCAAGAGTTCGTTTTTTTGCTCGTCTTCCAGTTTTTTGATTTTTTCCACATAGCCGGTGATGTTCACTTTCCTTGAGCTCACGATTATCTGGCAGGAGAAGTCTAAAGAATTCAAGAAGTTTTGAAAATTGAAAATGATGGCGCCCTGCTCTTCTTCCGATTTCAAGGCGAAATTAATTGAGGAAATAAGAAGAATCCCTTTTAATGATTTGTCTTTCATGATCATCACTCCTTCGCGGATTTGCTCAACCGGTATAAATTGTTGGGAAGATATGGCCATTATTTTTCAAAAAATATTTTTTTACTTAAGGATTCGATTTTTCCACTCGGCCTGAGACTAAGCTTTGTTTTCTCTTCTTTTTTCGGCTCAACGGATTTTTTGGACGTTCTGGTGGGGAGAAAAACCGGCGATGCCTTTCTGTCCCACCTATATATCTTACTGCCTACGGTGAAGTTGAAGAAATTCTTGGAGACAACGGCGATTCCCAGTCCCTCGACTTTCAAAAAGGCCAGAGCCAGAGAAGAGCCGAAAAGCGCGCCGCAAACCAAGATGTATAAAAAAAAGTTTGATTTCCCCAGGGAAAAATACAGAAAAAAGCACAGTCCCAGAGCCATGCCGATATACACGCTCTGTTTTAAAGTAAAGGGACCCAGAATTTTAGGATCGTGCTCTATGAATTGGGGAACTTGAAACTGCATAATTAAAAGGTTTCTCTATAAGGATCTTTGGGAGAGTCGCCCGTCTCCTTCTTTTCCTTCTTTATTATATCATCTTTTTTGATTTTTGCATCTTCTTTCGGGATATTTCCTTCTTTTTCTTCATGAAGCTTGTCCAAAGAAACTCTTAAATACTTGAAAATGGCCAGGTTTAGCTCTCTGGCTATCTTATTGGCAGTCTGTTCGTCAACGTTCAGTTCCAGTTCCAGAGTAATGGGGAATTCTTTCAGGGGCAAAAGACCCATCAAAACTCTGCCCGTGTATTTGGCGGCGATGGATATCTTTTCTTCATCCAGTCCCATATCAGCGCATATTTTTTCAACCAGCTTGTTGTTTTTTTCGGAGAACACGGCTTCTTTCAAGTCTTCGGGCAGTTTTTCATATGTTTTCCAAAAGAATTCTTTGGTATATTCTTGTTCCATAAAATTACTATATTTTACCACAAACAGCGGGGAGGTTTCAAGGCGTGGGGAGCGAGATGTTGACAAAAACCAGCACATTGTTTATTATTATATCAGTCCTTTGACAGGATGATACGGAGACTTAACCATGAGAAAGCAGAAAATCTGGATGGTCCTGGGTCTTGCTGTTGTCCTAATAGCAGCCCTGGTTGTGTGCGGATGTATGAACATGAGCGCCTCGTTCGCTCCCCCTGTTTCCCACTCCAATGAAGGGGTAATGTTTAAGGGGGTTGTTTCTTCAGTGACAATTTCTCCCCATAGCGCCCTGAACCGTATCCCAGCATATGTGGTGAGCGGTGGCGAGGCAGGCGGAACCGATTTTGCTATAGGGAACCTGGGAGATGCGAGGATCGTAATAAGAGACCCGCTTCTCATAGAGAAGATGGAAGATCTCAGGAAAAATCCAGGCCGCTATTGCGAAATAATGGCCGGACAAGTGACAGGAACCGAATATTGGGAAATAACCGATATTACGGTAAGTGCATAACTTTATGTTTATGCACCTTTTTCTTTTACAAAAGATTGACAAAATAAGAGATTTAGTTTATCATTAAACAGCCTTTATTAAAGGCATTAATGTAACTTGAAAACCGAAAAAAAGAAAGGAGGAAAATTGTATGAAGGATTTTGAGAAAACAGGAAAAACCGGAAAGAATGTTGAGCAAAAAGAAAACGAATTCGCCGTTTTTTCTAAGGGGATTATCGTTATTCTTGCCCCTATTTTAATTGCGTTTATGGCCTACGCGCTTGGACAGTGGAGTCCGTGGGCTTGGTTCTCTGTTATTTTTTCGTATATTTACATCCCATCTTATATCCTTGCTTTAGTGCTTGTTCCCCTTGTTCTTTATTTCTATTGGGCCAAACACAACGTCATAGGATATTTCATTGAAGAAGGATACTGCATAATTTTCGCATGGAGCGGAGAAAATTTCGCCGGGGCAGACCTGCGATACGGCAAGGCGCGCTTTAATGAAAATTGGGACGTCGAGACGCCCGAAACTTCCGAAGAAAAAAAACCAATGTGGCAAAGAGGGAAAAAGATACGCATCGGAGGAATGGGTTTTTATCTCTGGCCTTTTAAAAGAATATACGAATATAATATGACTTGGGCCAAAAAGACGGAAAAGGGGGAAAGAGTTTCCAAAACCGAAAAACTTTCCCGCGTTCTTCTGAAGCCGTACGTTTATTCTCTCGAGTATCAAAACATGGAAGATGCGGACAGAATGCCCATCAATATTGAGATAGCGGCTGAAATGCAAATAATAAACCCCATTAAAGCCCTATTCGGAGTGGAAAGATGGTATAGAGCCATCTTAAACATGACAGAGGGCGAGGTAAGGAAGTATATCGGGGAAAACCTTTATATAAAACTGATTAACCGTAAAAGTCAGGAAGAAGTGGGCGAAAAAATTAAGGAACAAATGAAAAACGTCTTGCAAGATTTTAATGCAGAGTATGGTGTCAATGTAAAGAGAATAAAAGTAATGCAAGTGGTTCCTTCAAGAAAAGAAGATGTTGAGGCAACTCTTAAAGCAATGCAGGCTGAAAGAGAAAGGGAGCGAGTAATAATCACAGCCCAGGCCGAAGCGGTTAAAATAGGGCAAGAACTTACGGGTGCCGTCATGCAGGCGCTGAGCTTGATGACCGGCATAAAAACAACCGAGCTCCAAGCGGAATTCATCGCTGCTCCCGAGGCGTTTGAAAAAAAATACGGGGTAGCGTACAGGGAGGCCTATGACTTTGCGAAAAGAAGGATGGGCTTCGTCCAAAAAGGACGCATTGAAATCATAACAGCCGATGGCTGCGACAAAGAAGGAAGTGCTTGTCCCAACAGCGGCGGCATAAATACGGACAAGTTGATAGAGGTTATAGCGGCGGTTGAGATGACGAAACAGGCGCTTTCCCAAAGGCCCGGGAGTCCTGCCCGGGAAGGAAGCGAAAAGAATCCTTTGTCTCTGGAAGAGAAAAAAAATAAGCTCGGACTAAAATATTAGTCCGATTTTTTATAACAATTCTTGGCTTATTCCCTCGGGAATTTTTCCTTTCTGCTCTAACGAAGAAGAATTTTCTTCCGCAGAATAATCTTCATTGCCGTCTTCTTTCGTAAAGTCCCAAATTATCTCCTCGTTGTTTTTTATGGCTTGCGACACTTCCTCAATTATTTTTGGGTCTATATTTAATTTTTCCAAAGCGGACTTTAAGATTTCGCCCAAATCATTAAAAGTTATTTCTTTATTGATTAGTTTTTCTATTATTTTTACAATCGCCACGGAGGCGGATACTTCTTCAATGGGCCTTTTAAGAGCAAGACACTCTTTAATCTTTTGGCTATGTAAAAATTTTGCCACCCTTCTTTCTTCCGGGCTTTCAGCCGATTGCAAGTTCTTCTCCAAAACAGGGTCATTCTCAACGAGGTCTTTTTCCAGGCCATGCCGAACAACAATGTTTTCTATAAAGTTTAATGTTTCTGTCGAGGGTTTTTTTCTCATATTTGTTGATATAGAATTAGGATATGGAGTTGGTAATAATGTCCAGTTTTTTGGTTATTTCTTTTTTCATGTTTTTTGCCTCTGTCGTCGTTAAATTATTAAGTTCTTGAATTTTAGCATTGGCCTGAGCCGTCCATATCTTATTGCTTTTTACGGCTTCTTTTTGTTCTTCGCTTAGGTTCTTGAAAAGATTATAGATTTGCCTTTGGTTGAGGCCCGTTACATGCTTTTCAAAATCAAAACCGTCAAAAGTCGAGGGGTTTTGTAGCGCGTCTCTTTGCTGTTGCGTCCCGCGTTCATCAAAATATTTTCGGTCTTTTTCTGTTAGATTTGCCGCAACGAAAATATTCGTCAGAGAATCTGTCCTTATTTTTTCCTGTTTTTCTTTGGCACTCATTTTTGACATAATGTCTGCCGTGGTTTGTTTTCCGTCCGTCAGCTTTTCAGCCTCTTGGGGAACAAACTTGGCAAACTCTTTTTTGCTAAACCCGTAGTTTCCGGCCGTCTTAATGTTTTTCGTTAAATAATCTATTTCTCCGTCATTAAGGTCTTTTTTCTCCATTAGTATTTGCAA
The DNA here is from genome assembly GCA_002452735.1 of Patescibacteria group bacterium UBA6805. GTDB lineage: Bacteria > Patescibacteriota > Minisyncoccia > Minisyncoccales > Minisyncoccaceae > Microsyncoccus. The sequence goes on from DKFD01000011.1 coordinate 27,684, forward strand.
TGCCATGTGCTTTTTTATGTTATCTTCTCTTGTCATGGGGGTAATGCCGCTAATTCTGCGCAATCCGTCGGTTGTTAAATTTTCCATCGGCTCTTTAAACTGTTTGAATTCTTTTTCTTCCATTCCTGCCGCAGTTCCCGGTTTTTCAAGGCCGATATCTTCTTTTCTCCTTGTTACCCATTGTTTTGCTCCTTCTGTTCGCTCCAGCGGAGATTTTATCATCCCAGTCAAGCCGGCCGTGCTTGCAACCCTGCTTTTCTCGTCCACTTTGGCGGTCAGGGCTTCCTTAACACCGGTTTTTGTTCCGCCATACAGTCCCCCGCCCAAAACATAGGCGGCTCTTTTGGCCAGTCCATCGTCTTTAGTAAGAGCAGCCTGGGTTTTTGCTCCGGCATAGGCTCCGGTGGCGAATCCTGCTCCGGCAGCAGTCAGTCTTCCGAAGGCCTGCCTTCCATATCCGGTTGCCATTTCCGCTATTTGTCCGCCCGAAGAAACTGTTATGAAAAACCCGACAACAAGGAAGGCAAGGGGGACAATAAGACCAAGTAAACCACCAAGTCCAACAAGTCTTCCTCCTGGCTCTGAAACAAGCGGACTAATGGCCATCGTGGCCATTGTTTTATTTGACAGGTAGAGAGAGAAGCTGGCCGGAATACCGATAACCGTCCATTGAAGGAAATTGTTCCACCATTCATCCCAATAAGTGATGCTGGGAAATATTTTTTGGAGATATTTTCCTTCGGGAAAAACCTTGCTGGCAAAGGCGATGGGAGAAACTATGACCAAAATCCACAATACAATGTGCCTGGCCAAGAATATGAAAGCGTAAAGGAAATATATGACAGTGGCGAATATGGCGAAAAGAAGGTAAGCGATAGGAAAAATGGGATCGTCAAAAGTAAAAGATTTGGACCGTAGTCCTTCGAGAATTATCTTTGCCATGTCGTAATTAATTCCACTGGTTAAAAATAAACCCATTAATTTGTTGGCAAAATCAATCATCACGCCGGCGATTACCGGGGTGAAATTAATCAAAAGAGCTATGCCGACGAAATTAATCAATGCTTTTTTGGCTTTTGTTTCCTGAAAGCCGAGAATGATACTGATGGCAACGGCCACCAAGCCGAAGACAAGAGCAACGTTGGCCAGGTTTCTTACCGTTTCCCATCCCATTTTGACGACGGGATTGTCTTGAATGGTGGTTCCCATGAAATCAGGACTGATAACCCAGGCCAACAAATCGTTGCCAACCTGCAATATTCCTTGGGCTATGCCAGAAAGCGTAAGGGTAAAGACAGCAAGAATCGCAGACCCTATATTAACAGAGTCTTCGTTTCCGCCAACAAATTGCGCTATCTTACTAATCATGGTGGCCCCGGCTATAATCTCAAACAGTTGAGCCCGGGCCAGAATAGGAGTAAGGATGAATAATAGAGAAAGGAAAATTATAAAAAATGTTTTGATTGAATGTTTCATGGCTTGCCCTTATTGTTTTTTTTATGGTATAATTATTATACCATTACTTTATTTTACGTTCAATATCCGCATGTTAAATCTTAAATTCAGTCCGGAAACAGTGATTATGCTGACCTTCGCCGTTATCATAGACCTAATCGGGATAATCCTTATCTGTTTCGCCCTGGATGATTTCGGGGTTCTGGACATAGTGAGTGGCGTTATAATAGGTGGCTGGATGCTTTTCAGAAGGGGCCGGGTGGTGAATATCAAGACTCAAAAAAAGCAAATAGTGCGCTTCCTGGCGGGAATGGGGATAGAGATAACCCCCTATCTCGGCGCTCTTCCGGCCGTGACAGTCATTACGCTTTTAACTTTAAGGGAAAAATAAAATGGACAAAAAGAAAATTATTTTTATTTTAATCCTTCTCGTTCTTCCTTTTTTTGTTATGGCTCAAGCCGGCCTGGAGAACGATTATCCGGCTATTGGCGGGACCCAACCCACGGACAGTTCTTCCCCGGCCGAATTCTTAAAATACATTTTCAACCTGGGAATTCTTTTCGGCGTCATTGCCGCTGTTTTCGTTTTGATTTCCCAGGGCGCGACCATGCTCATGGCCAAAGGAGAAATGGCCCTGGTCATTCTGGCTCAAGAAAAAATCAAAAGGGTTTTTGTCGGCCTCCTGATTCTTTTAGGCTCTTACATCATTTTAACAGCCATTAATCCCGATTTGAAGGTTATAAAATTCAGTCCCTTGGAAGTTTTTGAAAACATAATAAACAAGCCCGGAACCGAAGAAGAAACCTACCCTCTGTCGGAATTCGAGGAAATCCCCCTGGGCTCCATTCTGGAAAGCATTCTAGCCGCCAATTCTTCGGAAAGAATCTACAACGACAGAACCGAAGAGCTTTGCTACGCTTACGATGAAAACGGAGATACGATTGATAGAAATGACGACAAGAAGATAGACGAGAACGACCTGCTAAAAGGAATGGATATGTATTATTGCCTGTCGGAACTGAACAAAGCCATAATCAAGAAGATAAGAGATTTGAACGGAGGCAACTCTTTGTGTAACAGTCCCTCCAAAGGCGGGCCGATTGAAGAAATGAAAACTTTGATTGCCAGCGGCTGCAGCTGTCAGGCTTGTGATGTCTGGAAACCAAATTATTATTGTCCGGGCTCCGAATGTTATCAGTGTATGACCTATGCCTGCGGGGAATGCAGTACTTGCTGTAAGGACCACTGCTCTTGTTGCGGCCGGGCTTATTACGCCCCGGATTTGGGTTGCCAACAGGTTAACGATAAATCAAGAGACCCTTGCGCGGCGGTCAGGGACGGCATAGATTGCGCCAGAAACGAAATCAAGCTGCGAGTTGACGGAAACGGATACGGCGTTCCAGGAGCGGCCGAGGATAAATGCGCTTTTACCAGATATTTCAACGAGAATGAATATAAGTTTTTAACAATCAGCGAGGGAAGGGAAAGGTTGGAATCGTTCAGAAACTATTTTCAGAACCATTTGACGGACTTGATAAAAGCGGAATCAATGATGAAATCTCCTTATGGGGAGAGAATATCGTTGGCCGAGTTTGAGGCCATTCGGTCCAAAGACCAATACAAAAAGACGGTGGCCAAAGAATTCCAAAACACCAACAGCGATTATTCTTATAATCCGGTAAAATACTGTCGCGATTTCAATTGTACGGAATACAAAAACGGAGACGAAAAAAATCTTTGCGTGTCCGGAGGGAGAGTTGATTTGACCCAGGAACTGATGGAAAAAGAAAAACTGATAGACCCCTTGTATGATAAGGAGCCCGAGATTTTTGACAAGAGAGTCTGCCAAGTAAATCAAATACAAAACGGAAACGATACAGAGAGTTATTATTACGACGGCGACGGAGCGACCTTCTATTTCCAGGCGGGGTACAAGACAAAAAAAACAAGCAATCAAGAAAAATGCTCAATTGATTCCGCCATTGAGAAAGAAACCATCAAGAGCTTGATTCCTATTGGAGAAACGGTTGATGCTACGGAAAAATTCGCTGAAGACGTTTTGGTTTTAATAAATCAAATTATGTCGGAAACCCGGGAGACTATTGAGAAAGCAATTCAGTTAAGTGCCCTGCCAGAGAAGTGTGATTGTTCTCAGGGCTGCAGCAACAGATCTGACTGCAGATGTTCTACCAGCGAAGAAGGATGCACCAGCTGTTCTTGTGGTTCGTGTCTGGCCTGCGATGCCAGATCCCAAACGCTGTGCACTTGCTGTAAAGACTGCGAAGAGGTGGAGGTCGTTGATGAGAATATTCCCAGTCCTTGGGACGATATGACCAGTTTTGGCTATTGCCCGTCTTGCCCGTCCCTTTATTCGACCGGAGACGTGAACGAGTACTGGACCTATTGCCCTTGTAGCGGAATCCTGCTTTTTCCCAATATATCGCTTATTAACGACCCTAAAACCCAGTTTTGTTATTTGGGAGAAGAGCTTGGTTCTTATTGTTCTTTAAGTTTTCAAGAAGAAAAATGCCAAACAGCATTTAGAAGATTGCCTTTAATGTGCATGCTTTCAAGAGTAAGCGCTCCCAGATTTGTAAATTATACCATAGAAAGCTGTCAAGCAGTCAGCCAGAACCCAACCGTGGCTCCCATTCTTTGCGGAAGCGGTTTGAATACTTATTACACTCAAAAAAACATTTTAACGTTAAAACCCAAGTCAGAAATAATCGTTGTTTGCGAAGGACAGCAGCCGGTTAATCAAGAAGCAATAAATAATTTAAACGTCCACTGCAGCACGAGTTGCAAGGGTGAACCGGGATGTCAAGGACGTCTTGATTGGATAAGCGCCGATGAATTTATCTTAACAAATTATTTCTGCAAAGGCCCCATGGCTCCGAAAGACCCCAAGGGCCTAATAGGGAGAGACAGTACGCCTTATAATAATTCCATGTCCATTTTTTTACCCGGCGGCCATGAAATAGTCAGCATCGAGGCCATTCCTTTGACCACCGGCGCGAGGTCTGTCAAGTATTATCATCTCGGGGGTTGCTCCACGGAGTATACCGACGATGGACCGGTGGAGCATTGCACAGAAGCGGGCTACAACACCTATCATTTTTGGGACGGCGGTTATGCTTTGAAAATCAAGGTTGTCAATACGATAAGAATAAAACGGGGAGAGATTGACAATCAGGCTTATTACGTCTGTCCCTATAATGACATAAAAGACAGGCAGTGCCGGATATTCAAATACAGCGACGATGTAGAGCCGAATTATCCGGAAAACATTGATACGGATTACGACTGCCGGGATGAAAATTCTTCCGGCGCGGGATATCTTCAGAAGATAGAGCTTTTGAACGACCGCCTGAACAATTTAATCCAAGGCAAAAACTTAAGGGAGGGCGATGTCAATCGCTGGACGATTCTGGAAAAGCTCTCTTTGACAAGAAAGAGGGCGGAATCCTGCGTCCGGGGCTATGGCTTTCCCCACAAAGAGGACTTGACCGAGCAAAGGATATTTTCCTGCCAGGAAGGGATTGATGCCACAATTTTGAATTCTTTGGTCGTTTTGCCCGACTTCCCCTACCCCCAAACCGGAAATTACTGGAATTGCTATCCTTTGAACAGCAGTTTTCTGACCAATGACCAGAAAGAATCTTGCTATATCAACAAAGATGCCGAGGGAACCGAAGCAGACCCGAAATGCCAAAGATTAATCAAGGGCATGATGGATAATTATTATTGCTGCCAGGGAGAATAATAAATTAATTGAATCAAGCATGAAGAAAAAAATATTATTTCTGTTCCTTCTGCTCTCTCTTGTTTTGGTTTCCAATGTTTATGCCTTGGAAGCGCAGTATCCTGAAATTCTGGGTAAAACCATAACCGATGAAACCACGCCGGCTGGTTACGTGGTATATTTCTTCTATCTGGCCATGTCCTTGGGAAGCGTTCTGGTTTTCATAATCTTGGTCATGGCCGGAATTGATTTTATCACCGCAGGAGGAGAGCCGGCGAAAATAAGCGAAGGGAGAAAAAAGATAATCAGCGCCATTGTCGGCTTGATAGTTCTTTTCAGCTCTTTCCTGATTCTTAACAGTATCAATCCCGCCTTGCTGAAGATAGAGCTGGAAAAATTGGAATGTCCGGGAGGAATTTCAATCGTGAAGCAGAAAGCTGACGGGAAGAAAGTTGATGACTGCATAACCGGCAGCGTAAGCAACATCGAAGGAGACGTTATTGAGACAAAGGGATGGGTTTTTTCGGGTTGTCTCGTAAAAGAGGTCTATCTTTGCACTCAGCCGGGCTTCAAAGGAACCTGCACTAAAGTTTCTGACCCCAAAAGTCAGAATTTTACCTGCCAACCCAATTACCAGTTCACAAACGGTACCAGCTTAAGCGGAGTCAAATCAGTAAAATTCGTCTGGCGCTCACCCGGAGTATATTTGTACGACAACATCAACTTTGAACCAAACGACCTCAGCAAAAGCCCGAAGCATCTCGGCAGCAACATTAAAAATATGAACGACGTCGGTTTTGACAATATGGCTCAATCATACCAGTTAATTTTCCCGGAAACGGAAACAGCCGAAGAGATTCCGATATATTACGGTGCGGTTTTTTTTGACAGCTTCAATTATTCGGGCAAATGCAGTCTGGAAATAATGAACCAAAAGGACTTGGGAGTTCCCACTTCCATCGGAAGGAACACCTTGTCTTCGGCCATTGTTTTCACCCAAAAAGAGACCGATACCCTCAAGGATTTGGGCGACATTGTTTTGTACAATAACATAGATTGCGGACAAAGTACCAGCGAGGAAGTAAAGAAATGCTCCCTGAATATTTACAATTACATAACAGTCGGAAAGATTAAAGACGATTGTCCCGAATTCGAGGACGGAGACTACGTGCTTTCTTTCAGCATCAACGGACCCGGAGGCATGATTTTAAAAGGAAGCCAGAACGCGCTTTGCGAATATTTTGATTCCAAGAGCATGGTTTCCGGCAGTTGTTATCCGAGCTTAAAAACCAAATCAACAATTTACGTCCAGGGGCCTGGAGGAACCAAGCCTGAGTCTTATATAATCTTCCCGGTGGACAATTAATAAATATGAAAAAACTATTTACAATAATTTTGGCCTTTTCCCCTGCCGTCGTTCTGGCCCAGTATCCGATTATCAGCGGAAGAGCCATAACCGACAAATCCACTTTTTCCGAATATGTTCTTTACTATTTCAGCTTGGCCCTGGTTGTCGGGATTGTGGCCGCGGTTCTCGTCTTGATAACCGCCGGCATCAATTTTCTGATTTCCCGGGGGGATTTGTACAGAAGGAACAACGCCAAAAGAATGATAACCGGCGCTTTTGTCGGCTTGGTCGTTCTTTTCGGTTCTTTTGTAATTTTGAACGCATTAAATCCTTCATCTACGGGCTCGATTCTCGATCCGGAGCCGATTGTCGCTAACGGCATTTATCTAATCAAAGAAGACGGGGAAAAACTTTTAATCTACCAGAATATCGGCAACACCGAAAAGAATTTTAACGGCATAGAATGGATTTCCAGCCAGGAAGATTTACCGGCGATATACGTTTACGCCGATAAAGGCTTCAAGGGCGTGCCCGTTGAAATCAAGAACGGAGAATCTCTCCCCATTTCCCAGGGCTCTTCAATCGCCTTTTTATGGAAAACCGTCGGAGTTTATCTTTACGACAAGACGGATTACCAATTAAACGAAAAGAGCATTCCTTTGCCGGTCAAGTTCGACCAGCCGTCTCTGGGAAGCAGTTCTTTTGATAATATAGTGCAATCAATTAAGATAAATCAGCCCGAGGATGGTTCGGTTTTGGGCGTTGTTCTTTTTTCAGAGCCCGACTACAGGGGAACCTGCTCCTGGGTTTTGGGAGACATGCCAGATTTGAGTCAGACAAGGAGCGAAGAAAACAACCCGGCCTTGGGCAACGGCATCCTTTCTTCTTTGATTGTTTTGAACACGGCTTCGGGCTCGCCTACGGCCACTTTTTACAATAGAGCCGATTGCCAGCATGTTGAACAAGACCCGAGAAGCAAGAAATGCAGCATCTCTGTGATAAATAAAACAGAAACCTTCAAGGAATCCTGCCCCGACTTTGAGGGAGATATTTTGTCTTTTGCCTTAAGCCAAGGGACAGCCGTACTTTTGAAAACGGAAAACGGCCAGTGCCAGTTTTTCAAAAGGCAAAAACCCCAAGAATGCGTCAGTTTGATTAAATACAGCTATATTTACAGTCCCGACCCCGAAAAATCCCTTACGCCCTATTCTTTCACTATATTTTCTTTGGAGAAATAAAGAGAAAGCTTAATCCAGTCGTCAACGCTTAGTTCCTGTGCTCTTGCTTTTGAATTAAGCCCGTTCTTCTCGAGAGCATCTTCGATTCTTTCTTTTTTTATATTTAGACCGACAGAAAGGTTGTTAGCCAGTTGCTTGCGGGGATGGGAAAATCCGGTCCTGACCAAAGCGAAAAATAAATCGCTCCTCTTTCTTTTAATGGGAGTGATTCTAATGATTGCGCTGTCAACTTTGGGCTTGGGCCAAAAACAATTCTTGGAAACGAAAGCCGCTACCTCGGGCTTGGCATAGTAATTGACGGCAACAGCCAGAAGATTCATTCCTTTTGGTCGGGCACATATCCTTTGAGCCACCTCTTTCTGGATTAAAAGCACTATTTCCCTTGGCTTATTTTCCATTTCCAGAAATTTCCTTATCAGAAAAGAAGTCAAGTAATAAGGGATATTGGCCACTACTTTGTATTCTTTTTTCATTTCCGGAAAACACTTAAGAGCGTCTCCGGTCACGATCTCTACGTTTTTCATCCCTTCTTCTTTTAAAAGCGCCGCCAACCCCTCGTCTTTTTCAATAGTTATCACTTTTTTTGCTTTTTTTGCCAATTCCCTGGTCAATATTCCTGTCCCGGGCCCGATTTCCAAGACGATATCATTTTTGTCGACGCCAGCCGTCCTGACGATTTTCTTGACAATGTTTTCATCAATTAAAAAGTTCTGACCCAATGATTTTTTGGGCTTTATCCCCTGTGTTTTAATTGTGGAAAACGGGCTTGACATATGTGCTGGAAGGTCTAAAATGTATTTAAACCGTTAAGGTTGTTTTTAAATAATTTTAAGGCTTATTCTTAACAGAACCACAATCTTAAATTGTCTGAAAAGCCATAAAAAGCTAGTTTTTTGCTTGGTTCTGTCTGCTGCCTTAACCGTCTTCTTTTCCGCCGACAAAGATTCAAACAAGGTGGTTGCCGCGAATCAAGCTAATCTTATCAACATTGAATCAAGTTTGCAACCAGTGACAAGTATTATTACAGGGGAGAATAATGTTTTAATAGCCATTTACTCTCCTCTTTTTGTTTCTTCCCAGGCCTTGGGCTCTATATTTGAAGACGGAAAAGACAATTCTATTATTAAATATACGGTGAAAAAAGGGGAAACCGTGAATCAAATAGCGGAAAAATTTGACATTTCCGTGGAAACCATACTTTTGGTCAACGAACTGGGTTCCACCAAAATAAGAGAGGGCGACGAACTGATGATTCTGCCCGTAGACGGGCTTCTTCACATGGTGGAAAGCGGAGAAACGATTGAAAAGATAGCCAAAAAATACAGCGTCCAATCAGGAGAAATAATCGATTTCAACGGATTATCGGATAAAGGAGAGGTTTTTGTGGGGGATATTTTAATCGTTCCCGAAGGAAAAATGCCCAAATCGTCTCCGATGGCCAGCGCTCCCGTGGCTCAGGTTACTCTGCCCGACTCGTATTTCATTTCCCCTGCCACCGGCATAATCACTCAGGGGGCTCACTTTTCCCATATTGTCAATGGATACAGGCAGTATAATGCGGCAGATATCGCCAATGCTCTGGGAACGCCCATTGTGGCCGTGGCTGGCGGACAAATTCAGATCGTAAAGACGGTCTGGCCCTACGGCAATTATATAACAATTCTTCATCCCAATGGCGTGGTTACTTTGTACGGCCATTTGAATTCTTTTGCCAAAGACATCTATTCGGGAAAAAATGTTTCCCAGGGCGAGATTATCGGATACATGGGAAGCACCGGCTACTCCACCGGTTCCCATCTTCATTTTGAAGTCAGAGGAGCGGCTAATCCCCTTTTGAAGTACGGGGTGGGAACAAAAATCGTCTATTAAAAAACGCCCTAAGGGGCGATTTTTTTGTTGCATTCGTTGCAGGTTCTGGCTTCGGGAAAGATTTTTAACCTGTCCAGGAGTATTTCTTTATCGCAATTTTCGCACATGCCGTAAGTTCCCTTCTCCATTTTTTCCAAAGCCAAACCAATGTCTTTTAATTTCGTTTCTAGGGCGTATTCCACGGGCAGGAGATTTTCATATTCCTCCACCTCGTCGGCCTCTTCTTCCAGGCCTTCCCCGGGATTATTGGGGTAGCGTGTCTGCCAGTCGTTATCAGTGCTTTTCTGGGCGAACCTTTCCAGCTCTTTTTCTGTCTCTTTTTTACTTAACTCCAATTGATTTTTTAGTTTATCTAAGATATTTTTTTCCATCATATTATTAAAATCTGCAGATAATAATATAGCCGATTATTGTCAAAATCCCCAAAACGATTATTCTTATTGTTAGCTTAGAGATCAAGCTGGGTTTTTGGTTCATTGTTTTGCTCCGTTTTTATTTCTAATTTGTCCAAGTCGATGTTTGTCGCCTCTTCTTCCAGTTTGTCGATTTTTAAATCTATTTTAAAAATCTCATTTTTAATGTTTTTGGCCCTTGAAGATACCAGTTGATATTTTTCTCTGAATTCGGCTCTTTGTTTTTCTACTTTATTCAGGGCGTCTTCGGCCTCCCACCTTTCTTCCTCGGTTGCCCTTCTTTTGTTTTCCGCCTGTCTTCTTTCTTCTTCTATTTTTCTGATTTCCGTCGGATTTTCAATAACAACACTTCCTCTTTTTTCCGTAATTTTTATTTCTTCCTCGACGGATTTTTCCTTAAGCATTATGTCGGTGAGCTTTTTTTCCAGCCGGTCTTTTTCTTTGGTGTTTTCTATCATTTTTTCCTTAATTTCAAATCCCTCCTTGCCGATATTTTCCAGTTCGACAAACAGCCCTTGCCTTTTTTCTTTTAAAAGGATTTTTTCCCTGTCCCCTCTCAGCATTTCCAGTTCCAGGTTAAGTTGTTTTTCTTTGGACAGAACTTTTTCAAAGGTTAGAACGCATTCTTTGAGCTGCGATCTCAGCGATTTGATTTCATCTTCTTTTTTGTTTCCCTCTGCTTCAATTACGTTTCTTTCGTCTTCAATCTTCCATCTTTCTTTTTCCATTTTCCTTTTTTCTTCGGGGTCCCTGGAAGAAGATTCTTTCATCTCTATGCTTTTTTTGATTTCCTCTATCCTCTTTTTTCTTTCAGTAATGAGTTCAAGTTTTTTCTTGGACCTTTCTACCTCTCTTTCAATCTCCTGCTTTCTTTCTTCAAAAGGCATTTTTTCTTCCAGAACCTTTCTTAGATTTTCTTCTATTTCAAAAGTAAGGTCTGTAATTTTTCTCAGCTTTTCTTCGGCATTTTCCTCAACCTCTCTTTCTTTGATGTTCTCCATGGAAATTTCTTCTTCGGGTCCTTCTTTTGCCTGGGGCGCTTCTTCGGCCGGCTCTTCTTTGACAACAAGAGGCTCTGGTTCTGTGACGGGCTCTTTTTCAACAACAGGCTCTTTTTCCATGACGGGAATTTCCGGAGGAGCAGGCAGAGGAATCTCTTCTTTTTCCTCCGGAGTCCCTATTTTTTCATTTTGCAACGCCAATTCTTCCGAAGAAAAGTATCCTTCAGTTTCTTTGGGAGGGGCGGGAGGAAGGATTTCTTCTGTGGACTCTATTTCGGCGGTTTCATATTCTCCTTCAATAAGGGTTTCGTCTAAAAATTTTTCCTGGGCCTCCTCTGTTTCTCCTTGTTCTGCTTTGGCTAAATCTTTCTTCATGGTTCGTATCTTGTCGCGATTTAGCCTGAAAACATTTTTTTCCTCAACCATATTGTGTGTTTATTTTCTTGCTTCTTTTAATGATAGATTAATTCTGCCCTGTTCGTCAATAGAGACGACTTTCACGGGAACAATATCCCCAATTTTCACCACGTCGCTTACCTTGTTTACCCTTTTTTCCGATAATTGAGAAATATGAACCAGGCCTTCCTGCCCCGGAAGCATTTCCACAAAGGCCCCGAAGTCAAGGATTCTTTTGACCTTGCCTTGGAAGGTTTCTCCCACCACGACTTCTCTGGTGATGTTGTTAATCCATTCCAGGGCTTTTTGGGCCGATTCTTCTTTTTCCGCGGTTACGAATATTTCGCCCGTTTCTTCAATGTCAATGGAAACGTTGCAAGCGTCGATTATTTCATTGATAATTTTTCCTCCCGGGCCGATGACCTCGCCGATTTTCTCGGGATTGATTTTGATAATGAATATTCTCGGCGCATAAGAAGACAGTTGTTTCCTCGGTTCAGGGAGAACCGCCCTCATTTTTTCCAGGATTTCCAGTCTGGCTTTTTTTGATTGTTCCAGCGCCTCTTTTATTATCTTCCCCGTAATACCCCTGACCTTTACGTCCATTTGCAGGGCATTGATTCCGTCTTTTGTCCCGGCCACCTTTAAATCCATGTCTCCGTAGTGGTCTTCCTGTCCCTGGACATCGGTAAGAATCTTGTATTTTTTTTCTTCCGTGTTTTTGTTTTTGTCCATTTCCATCATCATTCCCATGGCAATACCCGAAACAGGATTTTTAATGGGAACTCCTCCGTCCATCATGGCCAGACAAGCAGCGCAAGTTGAGGCCATCGAACTTGAACCATTTGAACACAAAACTTCGGAAACCAGCCTAATGGTATAGGGAAAGATTTGAGCATCGGGGATAACCTGCCTTAAGGCCTTTTCTGCCAGCATGCCGTGTCCGATTTCTCTTCTTCCCGGACCCCTCAGAGCGCCGATTTCTCCGACGCAGGAAGGAGGAAAGTTATAGTGGTGCATGAATCTTTTTTTCCCCTCGACTTCCATTTCTTCCATTATTTTTTGCTCTCCCGGAGAACCCAAAGTCAGAAAAGAAAGAACCTTGGTTTGGCCTCGGCAGAATAATCCCGAGCCGTGGACTCTTTCAAAAAGTCCGGCCCGGCAGTTAATTTCCCTGATTTCGTTGAGGCCCCGGCCGTCAATTCTTAAATTGCGGTCAATGACCATCTGATGTATTGTTTTTTCTCCTTCTTGCTCCAAAAGATGAAGGCCGTGGCTTACCTTCTCCGCTTCCTCATATTTGTTTCTTAAGTGTTCTTTTAATTCTTCTCGGAAAGAATCAAAGTCTATGAGGGATTTTTCCATCTTCCCTTCGGCGAATTCTTTTATTTCCTTTTCCAGCTCCTCGTCCTCTTTTTTTTCTCCAAGTAATATTTTTTCTTTTCCCATTTTTTGGGCGATTTCTTCCCCGAAAATCAGCAGCTTTTCCTGAAGAGGCCTGGTTTTTTCAATGGCCTTGTTGATTTCTTCTTCTTGGGCTCCGTCAAATTCTCCCTCAATCATATTGACCAAAATTTCTTTTTTTGATTCTGAATAAAGAGCCGAAAAGAACAAATCAAAGCTTCCTGCCTCCCGTTCCTCTTTGGCGGGGAAGGCCACAAGTTCTCCGTTCTTTTTTCCCATTCTTAAGGGGGCAACCGGTCCGTTCCAGGGTATATCCGAGACGAGAAGAGCCAGAGAAGAGGCAAAAAGGCCTAAAACCGCCGGGTCATTTTCTTTGTCCCAGGAAATACAGGTGGCGATGATTTGAACTTCCCGCTTGAAATTATCCGGGAAAAGAGGCCTGATTGCCCTGTCAATCAGCCTGGAATTAAGAATGGCTTTTTCACTCGGCCTCGACTCTCTTTTTAAAAATCTTGAGCCCAGGATTTTGCCCACGGCGTAATATTTTTCCTCGTAAGTCACGGTTAAAGGAAAAAAATCGCTTCCCTCGATTTCTTTCTTGGCCATTACGGCCGTTGCCATTATTATCGTGTTGCCGAGCTTTATCCAAACCGAACCATTGGCCCTTTCGGCCAGATCGTTTATCTCCACCTCCAAAGTTTTGCCGTCAACGTCTAATTTAAAGATTTCGGATTTCATGATTTGAGTCCGATTTTTTTAACCAGCTCTTTGTATTTTTTTTCGTTGGTTTTTTCCAAATACTTTAAAAGTTTTCTTCTTTTGGCCACCATTTTAAGCAGGCCTTTTTTGGAATGAAGGTCCTTTTTGTGCTTTTGCAAATGATTGAGAAGTTTTTCTATTTCTTCCGACAAAAGAGCGATCTGGACTTCGGCCGAGCCAGTGTCTTTTTCGTGCAATTTGAACTTGTTGATGACTTTTTCCTTTTCCGTTGTTGAAATCATATTTTTATTATTTATCTTTTTCTTGTGCCCCGTGAAGGACTCGAACCTACAACCTTGAAGTTAAGAGCTTCCTGCTCTGCCAATTGAGCTAACGGGGCTTAAGGATTTTTCTGGAAGAAGTAAAGGGGCCATTCCATCTGTCCCTTGGTTATGAAAGTTACGAATTCGTAAACGATAATCCAGGCGGAATAAATCAACAATATGCCGACGACGCCGTAAGTCAATATTTTTCTTCCCTGCTCCACTTTGCCCGGGTCGCCGCCGGCCGTCATGATGGTAATTCCGCCCCAGGCGAAGAAAAGAACGGCTAAAGGAGGAACCAGGTTGAAAAGGATGAAATTAACAACATTGTTGATTAAAACAAAAAAGTCGCTAAAGGTGCAAGAATTCTGTCCTTCTCCGCCGCAGGGAACGAGTCCTTGTCCCAGAACCGGCGTGGCGAAAAACAAAAAAAGAGCGAAGAAAAGCAGATATTGTTTGATTTTTGACATAAGCTTTTTTGAGTATAGCGGTTTTAAGTAAAAAAATCAAGGTGCCCCCGGCAAGATTCGAACTCGCACCACTGGTTCCGAAGACCAGTACTCTATCCATTGAGCTACGGGGGCATTTAATCTTTTTTAAAGAGCTTTTTCAGGGACTTGATTCTGAAGGGAGGAACAGTATCCTGGTCAAAGATGAGCCGGTTTTCCATCAACTCGTTTCTTTTGTCCGATTCCAAAACTTCCTTAATGGGGCTCATCCTTTTTAAGAAAATGGGAATAAGGGAAAGAAGAATGAGATAGCCGATGGGCTCAAAATTTAATCCGCCCTTGAAAGTGATGAAAATGCCGGTAACCAGAGAAAGAATGGTGCCGACCGAAGCGGTCCAGATAATGGCGAAGACAATGGTGGGAACCAATATGATGATCAGGGTGGCGGGAGAAAACACCAGCATGGCTCCCATCAGGGCGCCCAATCCCCGGCCCCCCTTGAATCCCAGAAAAAGAGACCAATTGTGACCGATGACTGACATGACGCCGCAGAAAATCTGAACGGAAACAGGCAGGCCGTATTCTTTGGCCAGAAAGACCGCCAGGAAACCTTTACCAATATCCAGGGCGGCTGTCAATATTCCCTGCCATAAACCCACGTTTTTGGCCACGTTTGAGCCCGAGCTTTTTTTCCAGCCCATTTCAAGAATGTTTTTGCCGGAAGTAACCCTGGTGATTATATAGGCGAAAGGAATGGAGCCCAGGACATAGGCCAGGGCCATAAAAGCAAGACAAACAAGATATTGGTTAATCATTTAAGTATGTTTTATTTTTTATTTTTTTAATCTGTTCGGACAGGCGGTCTTTATGGGCTATTAAAATCAAAGGAGTAGCGGCCAAAGCGGGATAGAACAATAATATATTATATGTATAAAGCCAGAAAAGAGCAAATACTTCTCCGCTTAATCTTCCCGTGATTTGGTCGGAAACGGCGTATTTCAGGAATTTTTTATTCACCTTTCTCCCCATTAATACTTCAAACAGAATCATAAAACAGACAACCAGAACGAGCCAGCCGAGGAAAGCCTTCCAATCAAGATAAAGCAATATGCCCAGGAAGCTGGCCGCTCCCCGTCCTCCTTTGAGCTTAAGGAAAACGGAATAATTGTGTCCCAAGACCGCGAAGAAAGCAGCCAGAGAAACGGCCAGGGGGCTGTTTCCGGCAGTCATGGTTTGGGCCAGATAAACGGAAAGGACTGCTTTGCCGGCATCCAAAAGAAAAACAAGAAGAAAAGACAATATTCCCGCTATTCCTCCTTTTTCTTTGCTGGCGATTCTTAAAGTATTCAGGGCTCCGATATTTTTCGAACCCGATTCCCTCGGGTCCTTTTTAAAGAGAAGTTTATTGATAATCAGGCCGAAAGGAATAGAGCCCAGGACATAGGAGATTAAAGCGATAAGAATATATTTTTCCAGCATATATTTTTATTTTTAAAATTAATCTTGCAACAAGCAAACGAGTACGGTGCCCGGGCCGACATGGGCGCCGATGACGAAGCTGGTCATGTTGACGAATTCCATTTTCGTTCCCGGGAATTTGTCTTCTATCATTTTTTCCAACCGTATCGCTTCGTTGATATTGTCGGCATGGCTTATGGCCGCGTAATATTTTCCGGGTATTTTTTTAATCAGGGCCCCTATTTCTTTGAACAGGGCGCCGGCCGTGTCTTTGGCCTGCATTTTCAAGGTAAACGGCTTGACAACGCCGTCCTTGATGCCCAAAACCGGTCTCATGCCCAGGCCCTGCATCTTTTCCAGGACTCCGGCCACGGCGCCGCTGATTCTTCCTCCGGCCTCCAGCCATCTGGGGTCTTCAACCATTCCGAAAAGATGAACCTTTGGAACAAGTTCTTCTAAAACCTTGAAAGCGTTTTCCGCGCTGCTTCCCCGTTCAATCAATTCCGCGGCCCTGATGGCCAAAAGTCCCTCGCCAATATCAACGTTCAGGCTGTCCAGAACGAAGATTTTCTTTTGCGCTTCTTCGTTGAGCATTTTTTTAGCCTGCATGGCGGAGTTGTAGGTTCCGGATATTTTTGAACTGACGGTGATGCAAATGATATCTTGGTTTTGGGACAGAAGCTCGTCATAGGCTTTTTTATAAACTCCGATTGCCGGCTGGGACGTTTTGGGGGTGGTTTTCAGTCCTTGTCTCTGGGCATTTCTCATTTTTTCATAGATGTTTTCTCCCGAGATGGCGTTTTCGCCGCTCCAGTCAATTATAAAAGGAACCGTTTTTATTCCATATTTTTGGATTATTTCCTGAGGCAGCGGTGCGCTTTCCCCGGCAATTATTGTTGTGTTTTTCATATATAAAAATTATTATTAATGCCAGCCGAGAACCAAAGTTCCCGGGCCGAGATGTCCGCCCAGAGGAATGCAGACAGGGCTTAAAAAGGCCGTGTCCACGTTTATCCCCGAAAGCAACGCCTTCAGTTTATTGGCTTGTTCTTCGTTGTTGGCGTGGGTGATGCTGGCCGTTATTTTTTTGCCGGACTCCCTGACTTTTCTCGTGCTTTTTTCAAACTCTTCAAACAGGGCCTGGGACAGGTTTTTAATATTCATTTTTATCCCGACAATGGTCAGTTTTCCGTCTTTGAATCCAAATATGGGTTTGAGGTGCATTCTTTCCGCGCCCCTCTGAACAAAGCGGGGTATCCGTCCGCTGGCTTCAAGCCATTTGCCATCCTGATAAGCGCCCAGCAGCTTGAAGTTCTTTAAGTCGGCGTTTAATCTGTCCACTATTTCCTGCGCGTTCAATCCTTGTTTTATGTGCTTTATGGCCTCAAGGACGATAAGGCCTTCTCCTGCGCTGCCGTTAAGCGTATCCAAAACATGAACCCGGCTTCTCATTTCCGCACTTAAGAATTTCTGGGCCTGGGTGGCCGAATTATACGTTCCGGAAATCTTGGAAGAGATGGTAAAGCACAATAATTCTTTAAAGTGTTTCAGTTTTTCCTCGAAAACCCTGGCGAAATCGTTTATTGAGGGCTGGGAGGTTTTGACAAAACCGATTATCCCCTGTTTATCCGACTGCACCATTTTTTCATAAATGGTTCCCGGGAATTGCGCCAATTGCTGCAAGTCGATTTTGAACCGGACAAGGGAAATGTCGTTTTCTTTTATTATTTCTTCGGGCACATCGACTGCTTCGTCAGCGACAATGCCTATTTGTTTTTCTTCCATTTTTTTATTTCACTATCCAGCCCGCAATCAAGCTTTCTGGGCAAGCATTGATGCTGGTCACCGGATCGGTGATGGTTACAAAAGAGATATCCGCTCTTTTGAATTTTTTAAGGCTGCTCTTGAGCTGTTCGGCCTGCTCCGGGTTGTCGCCGTGAGCGATAACAGCTCTGATTCTTTTTCCTCTTTTAATGTCTTTACTGGTGTGGCGGTCTATTTTTTTAAAGAGAATGTCGGCGAAATCCCTGGTCTTCACTTTTCCTCCGGGCGTCATTTTTCCGTCCTTCATCTGGGTTAAAAGAAACTCCTGGTTGTCTTTTTTTCTGAACCAGCGGCCGCTGAAAGAGTCTTTTTTCCACCAGCGGACGTTTTCCAAAACAGCGTAAACGTTGACCGTAGGCACGATGTTTTCCAGTCTTGATTTTATCTCCCCGAAGTCCCGGTGCTCTTTTATCAGTTCAATCGCTTCCAGGATTAACAGTGATTGTCCGGCGCTGATGTTTTTGGAATCAATCACCAAAACCTTCTCCCGTTCTTCCGGCAGCAGTAAGCCCTTTGCCTTAAGGGCGGAGCGGTAATTGTCCGAAAGCTTTGAGCTGGAAACGATGCATAAAACATGCTCGAAATCCCTTAATTGATTTTTGTAGGCCTCAAGGAAAAAGTCGGGAGCAATCGATTCTATTTTTGGCTTTTGGGTCAGTCCCTGCTTCTTGGCTTCTTTGATTTTTTCGCAAATCGTGTTGCCGGCCAGGCTTTCCCCTCCGGGCCAACTGATTTTGAAGGGAACAACCTCAATGTTATAGTGATTGATTATTTTTGAAGTCAGGCCGGCTCTTTCATCAACAACCAGGCCGATGGACACGCTCTCAATGGATTTTTCTCCAACAACCTCTCTGGCCATGTCTTGAATCTTAAGGTTTTCAATGTCCCCCAATTCTTTTACCGAGTCCCTTACTTCGTAAGGACTGTCAGTGTGAATGTGTATTTTGGTCCTGTCCCCTATCTGAATAATATCCAGACAGTCGCCCAAGTGTTTGAGCCTGTCTTTGATTTTTTTATCGGTCTCTTCAACGTTTTTTATCAAGGCCACCACCTCATAGCGGTTGGAGATTATTTGAATGAATCTTCTGGGCCTTGTTTTTTCTCTTTCCGAAGCGAATTCTTTGGGCGAAGAAAGGTCCCCCTGTTCTTTTAAAATGTCCAGATATGTTTCCAATATCATCAAAAAACCGAGGCCGCCCGCATCGACTACCCCGGCCTTTTTCAATAATTCCATTTTATTCGGGGTTTCTTTCAACGCTTCGTCGGCTTTTTCCAGGGATTTATAGAAGATTTTTACAATGTCTTTTTCATTCTTTGATTCTTCCTCAAAAGTCAGGGCAAAGGCCTCAATAACATCCAAAATTGTTCCCTCCCTGGGATTCTGGATGGAATCTTTCGCTCTTTCCATGCCTTTGTTGAAAGCCGTGGCCATCTCTTCGGCGTTAACGGATTTTTCTTTGCCCAAAGCGGGGAAAAAACCGGCCAAGAAACCGGTATAAATAATGCCGGCATTGCCCTGGGCGCCGGTCAAAGCTCCCTCCAAAACGCTGTTGGACAATTCTTCAATGGAGGAGAAATCTTTTTCTTCTATCTGTTCTTTAATGCCTTTGAGCGTGGCACTTAAGTTGTTGCCCGTGTCCTGGTCGGGCACGGGAAAAACGTTAATTTTGTTTATTTGTTCTTTGTCTCTCTCTATCCTTTCACAGGAAAAGAGTATCATTTTTTTCAGTTCGTTTTGGGTTACTTCTTGCATAAAGAAAAAAGAAATACGGGATATTTCTTTAATAACGTGTTTATTTTATCTTTTTCTCCAAGCCGTCAAGGATTTTTTTGGCAAAATCTTTTCCTCCCAGACCGAAAGCCAGGCCAAAGACCAAGACAATGAAGGTCACGAATCCGATGAATATGGTCAAAATCAAATCAGGCACTATTTTTAACTGGTAAAGAATGGCCAGGCCGGCCAGAATCCAGGCCACTGAAGAAATAATGTCGCCCAAGATGCTCGAATATGCTATTTTCTCGTTTTCCAGACTGACCACCAGTATTTTTTTGGAAAAATCGGCTAAAAATACGGCAAAAATGAAGATGATTATGGCGACAAAAATGTTGGGGAAATAATCAATGATTTTTTGGATAAAAGCGTTAAACTGCTCCAGTCCTATAATATCGAAAGAAATGGTCAGGAAAAGAAGCAGGAAGAATATGTTGACCAATTCGCTAAAGAATCCGGAAACGTTGATTTGGGCGTTGCGACGGGTGAAAAATTCTTCCCAACCCAATGATTTCAGCATCTGGTTCAGGCGGAATTTTTTTAAAAATTCATCTGCATATTCCTTAATTTTGTTTGCGACAAATACCCCGATAAAGAAAACTAAAAAAGCCCAAATCAGATTTGGCAGGTTAAGGATTACGTTTTCCATAAACACATTTAATATGTCCTGCATAATTTTATGCGTTATTCTTACGGATTCATTCTACCCTACCATTTGGCATTGTGCAAGCCCAAATTATACCCAATTCGGTTGAATAAAATATGAGTAAAAAATGTCAAGACAAAAAGCCAAAACCAGAACTTAATTTCAAGATGAAACAAGGGCTGAAGAATTATAAAGCTGCCTATCACATAGTTTGTCTGGTCAAAAGGAATGAATTTTGCACCGGACTTGAGTTTTAGTCGTCTTTTAATAAAAGCAAAGGACAAATCACCAAAAACAATGCCAATTGATAGTAAAAATCCCAATATAAAGCCGTTTATTTGGTTATATGCATAAAAACCAATAGTTTCATAGTGCGTAAGGCCGAGAAAATTATGTACCCAGATGAATGCAGGCATTAACGAGGTGCAGACAATGATTTCAGAAATAACGCCTCGCCAGGTTTTATGGTCTCCAAGCACGGGATCGTTGTTCAATTTCGCTCCCCCGTCAACCGGACCTGCCAGTCCTTTAAGTATTTTTATTTTGTACGCCAAAGGTGGCGAAGCATTGGCAAAGTATGCCGGTCCAAAGAAAAACATGCAGGATAATAGATAATAAAACATTGTTTTATTTTATTATTCTGGACTCAGTGCCCTGCCGCAGCCTTTTGATATTTTCTCTGTGCGTCCACCATATTAATAATATATAGACAAAAGCAAGAACAACATAAGCAGAAGATTTTGTTTCTATCCAGAACAATATGGGCAGAAACAAGGCAATGATTAAATTGGTTAAACTCATTATTTTTATAACAAACAAGGAAAGAGCCCAAATAGTTAGGAATATCAAAGAGTAATTTAGTCCTAAAATCATGAAAATCGTGGCAGCCACGGTAGCCACGCCTTTTCCTCCCTTAAACTTGAGCCAAATCGGGAATATATGGCCAAGCACGGGAGAAATGGATACCAAGGCCATTTGCCAGTCCTGGGTTAGATAGTGGCCAGCCACATATATTGGTATAATGGCTTTAAGTATATCAAGAACACTGACCAGAGTCCCGTATTTGAAGCCAAGGGTTCTGCCAACGTTTGTTCCGCCAATATTGCCACTCCCCTGTTTTCTGATGTCGATTTTTTTAAGCTTGGCAATCAAATAGCCAAAAGGTATTGAGCCTGATAAATATCCTATAATAACGAAGAAGATTAATAAAATTGTTTGATTTTCCATGTTTTTATGATTATTCTTATACTGTGGGCTTGATGAGAGTCGAACTCATATTGCTACTGTGTGAAAGTAGTATTCTGCCGCTGAATTACAAGCCCAGGGTGTTTCACGTGAAACTTTTGTCGGGATGCTGGGAATTGAACCCAGATGACAGACTCCCGAAGCCTGCATAATGCCGTTATATTACATCCCGAAATTATTTGGCCGGATTCGTGTCCGGATTCGTGTCCGCATTGGCCGGATTCGTGTCCGCATTCGGATTCCGGCCAATGCGGACATTTGTGGACCTGACGAGAATCGAACTCATATCTCTACTATGCGAAAGTAGTGTTCTGCCATTAAACTACAGGCCCAGGTGTTTCACGTGAAACTTTACGTAACCCAATACCTTTCTTTTGTCATTTGGTCTTGTTTTACCTCAATCTTGTCAATTTCCTTTTTTGCTTTATGGGTTAATTTAATTAATTCCTCGTTGTTTAGTCTGCTTAATTCCAGCAGCTTTTCAGTCAAATACTTTTTCGTATTGTTCTTCGGGTCTTTTAGCACTTCTTCAAGCAGGATGTCAAGAAATTGGCCGATTTTGGGCCCAGGCTCTGTTTTCAGTATCTGCATAATGTCATTACCGTTGATTTTAAGCATTTTGACCGAAATCGGGTCCTTGGAAACCTTTTCAATCATGTATTTAAGGTGTCTAAGCTTGTATGGTTCTGCTTTTGGGCAGCCTGATCCAATTCTGTCTGCCATTCTCAATTGCAGCAAATCTTCCATGTTTTCAGTGCCGGCTTTTCTAATCAGCCTCCTAACAGAAGATTCTCCCACTTCATCAACATTATAGTAAAATAAATGGTATCTTACCAGGTTTACTATTTTATCAACGTCTTTTTTAGGGAATTTCAAGCGATTAAGCATTTTTTCAGCCATTTTTGCCCCAACTATTTCATGATTGTAAAAAGTGGCGTTTTCGCCTGCTCCTTTCTTGGTTGTTGGTTTTCCGACGTCATGAAGCAAGGCAGCCATTTTTATGTGGAAATTAAGGTCTTTTTTAGCCGTATAATTCAGGCATTCCAAATTGTGCTTGTAGCAATCATATATGTGGTGTTTGTTTTGTTTTACGCCGAATCCTTTTTCCAGTTCAGGCATAATATGGTTTAAAAGTCCTGTTTTCCTCAAAGTTTCAATGCCTTGAGCCGCGTTTTCGCTCATGATTATCTTTGTTAATTCATCCCTGATTCTTTCTTTTGACGATTTTTCCAACAAATGACTGTATTTGATTATGGCTTTTTCAGTATTTTCCTCTATTTTCCAGCCCTTTCCCAAAGTATTCTCAAAACGGACAGCCCTCATCATTCTAAGAAAGTCCTCTGAAAATCTTTCTTCTGGTTTTCCAACCGTTCTGATAATCCTGTTTTTAATGTCTGCCAGGCCGTTAAACAAATCGATTATCTCAAACTTGTCCTTGCTTATTGGACTGATGGCAATGGCATTAATGGTAAAATCCCTTCTCTTCAAGTCCTCCTCAATATGCTTGGACCAGACAACTTTGTCCGGGTGGCGATAGTCGGAATAGGTTGATTCTGAGCGGTAAGTAGTTATCTCCACTATATTATTTTTGGGAAAAACGACGCCCACGGTGCCAAAGTCGTTTTCATAGAAGGTTTTAACGTTTTGTTCTTTGAAAACAGCCTGGGTTTGTTCGGGCCTGGCATCGGTGGCAATGTCCCAATCAGAGGGTTCTTTTCCCATGAACAAATCTCTGGTGCAGCCGCCGACAATGTAGGCCTCGAATCCTTTTTCCTTGATTTTTTTCAGGGCGAAAAGAGCGTATTTCGGGATGACGAATTTCAGCTTTTTTGTTTGTTTCATTTTCTCCTGTATTTTATCTTAAAATCGCTCTCTTGACAACTCCTCTTATTGGGAATAGAATGAAAACACAAAGGTATGATTTCAAAAATGTCGGATTGATTCCGACTTTTTTATAACAATTTTAATAAAAAAATTTATGGACATGCAAGGATTTTTATCAGCCATCAGCCAGTTGGCAGAGGAAAAAGGTCTTTCCCGGGAAAAGGTTTTTGAAACCGTGGAGCACGCGCTGGCTTCGGCCTACAAAAAAGAATACGGCAAAAGGGGACAGATTATCAAGGCAAAAATAAATCCCAAAACAGGGGAGACGGATTTTTGGAGGGAGAAAATAGTGGTTGACGACGCCACGGTCTACATTCCCGAAAATACGGAAAATGAAGAGGAGGAAGAGCTAGAAATCAAGCAAAGCTATCGTCCCATGGAAGACGAGCTGAATGTGGAAGAGGGCGTCGAAGAAGAAGGGGCGAGAAGGATTAAATACAATCCGGAAAGGCATGTTTTAATCGAGGAAATCAAGAAGACCAATCCCGAATTGGAGCCCGGACAGGAATTGATAATCCCCTTGGAGCAGAAAGAGGGATTCGGCAGGATTGCCGCTCAGACCGCCAAGCAGGTTGTTCTGCAGAAAATCAGGGAGGCGGAAAAAGAAACGATTCTGGCGGAATACAAATCAAAAGAAGGGGAGATTGTTTCAGGAATCGTTCAGAGAATCGAAGGCGTAAACGTTTATTTTGATATTGGCAAGAGTTTGGGAATATTGCCCAAGGAAGAACAAATCAGGGGCGAGTTTTACAAGGAAGGACAGAGGCTGAAGCTCTATGTTTTAAAGGTTGATACCACGCCCAAGGGTCCGATTATCATTCTTTCCCGGGCTTATCCCAAATTAATATCCAAGCTTTTTGAATTGGAGGTTCCGGAAATCGGCTCTGGCCAGATAGAAATCAAATCAATTGCCAGAGAGCCGGGCTCAAGAACCAAAATAGCCGCTGTTTCTTTGGCCGAGGGCGTTGACCCTATCGGAGCCATGGTGGGGCAGAGGGGAGTGAGGGTGGCGGCGGTGATTTCCGAGTTGGGCGGTGAAAAAATCGATGTTATTGAATATTCTGACGACCCGGTAAAATACATTACCAATTCATTGTCTCCAGCCAGAGTGATAGAAGTCAAGATAATGCCCAAGAATACAGCCCTGGTTATTGTTCCGTCCGACCAATTGTCTTTGGCAATCGGCAAAGAAGGGCAGAATGTAAGATTGTCAGCCAAGCTGACCGGCTGGAAAATAGACGTTAAGAGCGACGAACAGATAAAAGAAGATGACGAAGAGCTGAATATTGAGGAAGAAGATGATAAAGAATAAACACAACATGAAAAGCGAGATAAAAGATATTTCTCCAACAAGAAAAAGCATTGAAATAGAAATTCCTGCCGAAGAATTTGATTCTTTTTTCAACCAGGCCCTGAAAGAACTGATTAAAGAAATGGAATTGCCCGGGTTTAGGAAAGGCATGGTTCCGGAATCAATTGCCAGGGAAAAAATCAGCGAAAACCACGTTTTGTCCCATGCTTCTGAAATGGCCATCAAACAGGGCTGGACTGATTTTCTCAAACAAACAGACTTGGAAGTCGTATCCCAGCCCATAATAAATATTCTCAAGATGGCCAAGGGAAATCCGTTTGTTTTTTCAGCCGAAACGGATGTTTTAAAGGAAATCAAGCTGTCCGACATCGGGGCTATTGCCAAGAGTATTAAAAAAGAAGAAATAAGCGTGGAAGCAAAAGACATTGACGAAGCCATTCTCTGGCTCCAACAATCAAGAGCCAAGCTGGAAGACAAGGAAGGGGCGGCCGAGAAAGGGGATTTTGCGGAAATAACCCTGGACAATAAAAGCAAGGACGGATTTATTCTGGGCAAAGGACACCACATTAAAAACCTGGAAGAGAATTTGCTGGGAATGGAGAAAAACCAGGAAAAGGAGCTTGATTCAGAGGGAGGCAAGATTAAAGTAAGGCTGGATTCCTTGAAAAAAGTCCAATTGCCGGAAATTAACGACGAGTGGGCAAAGACCCTGGGCGACTTCAAAGATCTTGAGGATTTGCGCAAGAGCGCCGAGCAAGGAATAAGGCAGGAAAAAGATATTGCTTTAAGGCAAAAGAAAAGAATTGAGTTTTTGGAAAAGATTGGGGCCAAAACAAAGGTTGAAATACCGGAAACATTGATTAAAAAAGAGGTTGAAGGCATGATGGACAACCTTAAAGCCAGGGTAAGCAGGGAACTGGGCATTGGTTTTGAAGATTATCTGGCCCAAGTAAAGAAAAACAAAGACCATATTGGCAAGGAATTTGAGAAAATGGCCGAAGAAAGGATAAGGAACTTCCTGATTATAAGGCAAATCATAAAAGATGAGAAAATAGAGGCTGCGGAAGAGGAAATAAACCAAAGAATCGAGGAAATGCTTAAGGATTATCCCGATTCCGAGCAAGCCGGCAAGGAAATTGACTTAAATAAAATTAGACTATATATTGAAGACGAGATTAAAACCGAGAAAGCTTTTAATCTCTTCGGTCTTAATTAATAATTTAAAAAAACATGAACCTGATACCAACGGTAATCGAGAAGTCGCAACACGGGGAAAGAGCTTACGACATTTATTCCAGGCTTTTAAAAGAGAGGATTATCCTTTTGGCCGGGGTTTTTGACGACAACATAGCCAATTCCATAGTGGCTCAGCTCCTGTTTCTGTCTTCAAAAGACCCGAAAAAGGATATTCAGCTGTATATTAACAGCCCGGGAGGGTCGGTTACGGCCGGTTTGGCGATTTACGACACCATGCAGTACATAAAACCGGACGTTTCCACTGTTTCCATAGGCATGTCTGCTTCAATGGGCGCTCTGATACTGGCTGCCGGAGCCAAAGGCAAGCGATATTCTTTGCCCAATTCCGAGATTTTACTCCACCAGGTGGCCGGAGGAGCAAGGGGGCAGGCAACGGAAATAGAGATTACGGCCAAGCAGATACTGAAAATCAAAGAAACTCTCAATAAAATACTGGCTAAGCATACCGGCCAGCCGTTATCCAAAATTTCCAAAGACACGGATAGGGATTTTTATCTCACTGCCCAGGAAGCGAAGGAATACGGAATCATCGACGAGGTGTTCGGAGGGAAAAAATAGGGGACAGCCCCTGTTTTTTCTTGACAAGAAATTAGGCCATAGAGTATAATGGATTAAAGTTAATCATAAAAGGTGAAGTGTTTATGAAAAAACTTTTTATTTGTAGGAATTTTTCCGATTGTTTAATTATAAATTTTTTAATTAATAAAAGATATTCTTTAGCATGTGCTAAAGAATTTTTAATAAATAAAAATATAATAAAAAAATAAATAATATGGAAAACAAAATTTTCAAAACAATATTTTTTCTTTCAATAATATCAATGATTTTTATTGGAGGAGATGTTTGGGCAGATACTTGTAATGTGTGGACGTCTAAAACTAGTATGTCTATTAGTAGGGGTCACATGGGTTCGGCAGTAGTTAACAATAAAATTTATGTAATAAGTGGTTATTTAGGCAACTATGTAAGAACAAACAAAGTTGAAGAATATGACCCAGCCACTAACACATGGACAACTAAGGCCGACATACCTACAGCTAGAGAAATGTTTGGGGCCGCAGCTGTAAACAATAAAATTTATGCAATTGGAGGAGGAACTCCAAACACAACAGGTATAGTTGAAGAATATGACCCAGCCACTAACACATGGACAACCAAGGCTAACATGCCTACAGATAGAGCTGATTTTGGTATTGCAACTGTAAATAATAAGATTTATGTAATTGGAGGGATAAGAAATGACGGTGGCGCTGGTAATAAAGTTGAAGAATATGACCCAGCCACTAACACATGGACAACCAAGGCCAACATGCCTACTGCAAGAGTGTCTCTTACTGCCGCAGCTGTAAACAATAAAATTTATGCAATTGGAGGGATAAGTGATGGTGGCTACACAGATCTAAAAATAGTTGAAGAATATGACCCAGCCACTAACACATGGACAACTAAGGCTAACATGCCTACTGCAAGGAGTTATCTTAGTTCAAACTCACCAGCTATCAATGGTAAAATTTATGTCATTGGAGGGACTTCTGGAGGATCTTCTACAAACAAAGTTGAAGAATATGACCCAGCCACTAACACATGGACAACTAAGGCTAATATGATTACAGGTAGAGTTGGTCTTGTTACGGATGCAGTAAACAATAAAATTTATGCGATAGGTGGTTATGATAATAGTTCTTATGTATCAATTAATGAAGAATATGCTCCTTGTAACAACGGTTCTTGTGGAACAGCTAACGGTCACGGGTACTATTCAACATCATATATTGATACTTCTTCTGAAAGATGTTATGCAGGAACATTTGGCGGTTCGTTTGTCGACAATGGTTCTTCTTGGGGCTGGAGTTGTATAGGAACTGATGGTGGGACAACAGCATCTTGTAGTGCCAATAAAGTTTTGGCAGGAAACTCAAACGGTCAGACACTGAAAAATCCACCGATAAACAACCTCTGCATGTATGGAGAACCGACGACACCGATACTGACTGAAGATGTTTGGTATTGGTTTTGTAGAGATAATCCTGGAGTAGACGCAGTCGGTTACACATATAAAACCGCTTGTGGCTATTCTGACGGAGGAAGCTCATCTTATCCTCCCGAGACAGATCTTTGCAAGCATGGAGAACCCTCTTCAGTGATAACGGGCGAAACATATACATGGACCTGTACTGGGAATGATTCCCTTTCGGTTAGTTGTTCTACAGACATTAATAGTAAATGCGGAACAGCTGATAGACATGGATACTCGGCGACTTCATACATAGATCTTAGTGAAGAAAGATGTCAGTCAGGATCAGCATTCGGCGGTGTATTTATCGACAGCGGTTCTTTTTGGAATTGGACCTGTGGCGTTAGTTCTTCGTCTTGGACGATAAATGCATCTATGCCGGTTAGCGGTGAAGATATTAGGCCTCACACGGCGGTTATCAATGGAAAAATTTATATCATCAAAACATCGGCCCCTAGTGTTCATGAATATAATCCAAGTACTAATACTTGGGTAGCAAAGGCCAGCATGCCCACTGCGAGAGAGGATCTTTCTAAGGCGTCTAAGGCGATAGTTATTAATAACAAAATATATGTATTAGGAGGAAGGATTTTAGGTGTTAATTTAAAAAACAATGAAATGTATGATCCGGCTACTAATACTTGGACGATAAAAGCGCAAATGCCCACAACTGCTTATGAATCGGGCATAGTAGCTGTTAATGGAAAAATATATCTAATCGGTATGAATGGTGCTTCTAGAACAGTCTATGAATATAATCCAAATACCGACACATGGACAAACAAAGGATCAGCCATTCCCAACGAAAGGACTGCTAATACTGGAGGGATGACAGCGGTTGTCGATGGCAAAATTTATGTCATTGGAGGTAATTCTACGGGTTCTACTGACGAATACGATCTAGTCACTAACACCTGGACGACCAAAGCCAATATGGTTTTTCCGATACAAGATGGAGTAGTAGCGGTCGTCGATAAAAAAATATATATTCTGGGGGGCAGAGATATGGACTGGATACCCAAAATGTGGAACCAACAATACGATCCGACCACTAACACATGGAATAGTTTAGCTAATGTCCCTTATAATACATCCAATGTGGTCCCCGGATTGGCTGTTCTCGACAACAAAATATATCTGATGGGACTTAGTGGTAGTTCTACTACAAGAAATTTTTATGAATTCAATCCAATCACTAATATTTGGTATTATAAAACACCAATGAACTTCGAAAAAGAACGTTTTGGGGTAGCGGTCGTCGACAATGTAATTTATACCATCGGGGGATGGAATCGCAACGAAAACGAATCATACGGGTTTTCGAGTACCTGCTTTGCCAACAAGGTTGCGACTGGAAATGCTGACGGTCAAATACTGAAAAACGAGCCTTTAGTCGATCTTTGCGAATACGGAGAAACAACAACACCGATCCTGGCTGACGATGTTTGGAATTGGACCTGTACCAATAATCCCGGAGTGGACGCATTCGGCCTTGCTTATAAAACAACTTGTGGTTCTTCCCATGGAGGATTTTCTTCA
This sequence comes from Patescibacteria group bacterium UBA6805, assembly GCA_002452735.1. Lineage (GTDB taxonomy): Bacteria > Patescibacteriota > Minisyncoccia > Minisyncoccales > Minisyncoccaceae > Microsyncoccus. Next base: position 56,972 of record DKFD01000011.1, read on the forward strand.
GAGCCACCAACTGATTTATGTAAACACGGAACGCCTTCTGAGGTTATAGATAATCCTTTAACCTATGATTGGACCTGTATGGGAGATGATTCATTGGCAGTTACTTGTCAGGCTCCAAAAGAGTTTTCTTGCGGTAATAATTTTATAGATTCTCGTGATAGTCAAACATATTCTACTGTTCAAATAGGAGACCAATGCTGGATGAAAGAGAATTTAAATTATACAACAGGAAATAGTTGGTGTTATGATGATAATCCTGCTAATTGTGATATTTACGGAAGATTATACAATGCAAGCACCGCTCAAACTGCTTGTCCTTCGGGGTGGTATTTGCCAAGCGACGCCGAGTTTGGTGTTTTATTTAGTTTTGCTAGTCAGAGCATGAATAAGCTTCGAGCTTCCCCTCCTGCTTGGGACGGACAAGACAGTTATGGATTTAATGTACTTCCCTCTGGAGGGCGAGTTAGTGGCGCATACGAGCATCTTGGTTCGATGAGTGGTTTTTGGGATTCTGGTACGGTATTAGGATATCATATTGTCAAGCAGTTTTTTTCAGGCATGGATGTGGCGATTGCATACGCAGGAGAACCTTACGAGCCCAATGGTTATGCGGTTCGATGCCTTAAAGGTCCTGTTGATGGCGCTTGCGGTGCCAGCCAGGGCGGACTTTCGTCCACTCCTCCCGAGGCAGGTCTTTGCAGCGCCGGCAATCCTTCTTTTGTGACAACCAATGCCACGACATATACCTGGACCTGTAACAGTCCCGGAGGCGGGAGCGATGCTAATTGTTCGTCCAATAGGATATCATTCAACAATCCTTATGACATTAACAGCGATGAATCGTGCTGGTTCTGCGAATATTACTATGACACGGGTGGAATCCTGAGAGAAGGAAAACTAAACAACGGCATAGCGGATTTGGAATTTAAGTTTACCACCAACGCTTCCGATTACAACTCTTATAAATTTGCCATAGGTACAATTAATGACGTGAGCCAGGCAATGCAAACCGACGGATGGCTTTCCGTTTCTTCTTCTGAAACATTATTCAGCGGAGCAAAAGTAAGAAGGTCGGGAGCAGACCAGAAAGAGGGGAGCAACGGTTTCTTGCTTACTTATACCAAGACATACTATTGGTGGGTGAAATTAAGGAAGCCGGACTTGACGGAAACAGAATGGATGGCGGGAGGAACATTAATCACTCCCGAGAAAGCGTTCCCGATAGTAAGGATAGCGGCCGACAAGGCAATCGTGACCGTGGGAACGAACATTCAGTATTGTGCCAACGCAGAGGGTGATTGCGCCCCGGTCTGCTGGACCGGAACGGGTGCCCCAGTGGTTGACCCTGATAATTATAACTGGCATTGCAGTGTTTGCTTTAATTCAAGCAATCAGCCCGTGGCTTGTACTAGCGGAAACGCATCTTTCTCATGGGTTTTGCCTACGGACAGCGGTGCCTACATGAATTCAACAACCGAACTAAGCGCCAATCCGGTATTCAGATTCAACCAGGTAATCCAGACATTTAAACCGGGATTGGCCATAACAGGGTCCGAGTGCGCCGCCGAGGGAGAAACAGGAACAAAGGCGCCGTTGCCCAAATGGAGGGAGGTTTCACCGTTTTAATAAAACAGAGCGATAGGCTTTATGCTTAATCTGCCGGCTCTTCTGTTTGCACGGGGAGCAGGAAGGGGCGACACAGGAACCAATGCCTGGTCGCCCCCCTCAAATGGAAAGAATGGCGTCATGGTTAAAGAAATTTTAAAACCCCTTGTCTTTACAGGGGTTTTTTGATATAATGAAATCGTAGATTATTAGATTAATTTGAATCTTTGGTAACAATTTAAGATTTAACTCAATGAAGTCAAGAAGATTATCTTAAAGAATGACAAAAGCATAGGTATTTTTATGTGCCAAATTTTCAACTACATGTATGATGGAAACCTTAACACCCTTTGCCATGGTTACGATTGCTGTGGCCACTGGAGCCGTAATCGGCTATTATGTCCGCCAATCGATTGCCAGGAAACGGGCGGGAACAATAGAAGCAGAGCTTCAAAAAAAGATAATTCAAACCAAGCAAGCGGCTGAAGAAATCGTTTCCAAGGCCAAAGAAAGAGCAGAGACCTTGGAGAAAAAAACATACGCTGACCTGGAAGAAAGACAAAAAGTATTAGTCAGGGCGGAAAACCGCATTTTGAAAAAAGAAGAAGACTTTGAGAACAAGGAAAAAGAAATTGTTGTCAAAGAGAAAGAGGTTTTTTCAAAAGTGGAGAAGCTGAAAGAAATCAAAAAAGACCTGGACGTTCTGAAGGAAGAGACCCTGAAGAATCTGGAAAAGATATCGGGACTGAGCAAAGACCAGGCCAAAGAAGAACTCTTGGCCAAAGCAGAAAGAGAATATCAGGCGGAGATTCTGGACAGGATAAGAAAAATGGAAGAGAGGGGAACAGAGCAATACGAAAGAAAAGCCAAGGAGATTTTAAGCAACGCCATCCAATCATACGCCTTGTCTCAGGCCCAGGAGCTTACCACCTCCTCGGTTGACATTCCTTCGGACGAGATAAAAGGAAGGATTATCGGGAAAGAGGGAAGGAATATCAGGGCCTTTGAAAAGGCGACCGGCGTGGAATTGATTGTTGACGAAACTCCGGGAGTGGTTATTCTTTCAAGTTTTAACCCCATAAGAAGAGAAATCGCCAAGATTGCCCTGGAAAGGCTTTTGAGAGACGGGAGAATCCAGCCGGCCAGGGTGGAGCAGGAAATTGAAAAAGCGGAAGAGGAGGTGAACAAAAAGACGAAAGAGGCGGGCGAGGCAGCGGTTTACGAAGCAGGGGTTCTGGATTTGCCGGAGAAGCTGACGCAGATTCTGGGAAGATTGCAATATAGAACAAGTTACGGCCAGAATGTATTGAATCATTCGATAGAAGTGTCGCTCTTGGCTGGCGTCATCGCCTCGGAACTGGGCCTTGATGTGCCGTTGTGCAGGAAAGCCGGGCTTCTTCACGATATAGGGAAAGCCCTTGACTATAAGGCAGAAGGGTCGCATACTGATATCGGAGGCAAGATTTTGGAGAAATTTGACATAGACCCGAGAATAATCATAGCCATCAAATCCCACCACGAAGAATATCCTTATGAAAGCGTAGAAGCGAGGATTATCCAGGCCGCTGACCAGGTATCGGGTGCAAGGCCCGGAGCCAGGAAGGATTCGCTGGAGAATTACTTGAAGAGATTGGGAGACCTGGAAGATATTGCTTTGTCCTTCCCGGGAGTGGAAAAGGCTTATGCCATTCAGGGCGGGAGGGAAATCAGGATTTTTGTTAAGCCCGGAGACATTGATGATTTGACGGCTCACAAGCTGGCCAGGGACATTGCCAAAAAAATTCAGGAAGAGCTGAGATATCCGGGAGAAATCAAAGTCAATTTGATACGCGAAATGAGAGTGGTTGAATATGCGAAATAATAAAATAAAAGGTCGATGCAAATTCTAACAGGTTTGATTTTGGAAATTAATCAGACAATTGATTTTCAAGCCCCAAACCTTAAACAAAAATGACAAAAGAAGATATCGTCGAAGCAATCGTTAAAAAGACAGCGATGTCCAAGAAAGACGCGGTTGAAGCTTTGAATACCATTATTGAAGAAATCACCAAGGTTCTTTCCAAAGGAGGTCAAGTCGTTTTGACAGGCTTTGGAACGTTTAGAGTGGGAGCCAGGGCAGCGAGAGAGGGAAGAAATCCCAAGACAGGAGAAAAGATTAAGATTCCGGCAATGAAGAGCCCTAAGTTTAAAGCAGGAAAAGCTTTAAAGGACGCTGTAAGATAGTTTCAAAATAAAGAATCGCCCGTTAATGCGGGCGATTTTCTTTATGGTGGACCCGCGGGGAATTGAACCCCGGACTCGTCGATGCCATCGACGTGTGTTACCTCTATACTACGGGCCCGTTCTTTTATTATATGGTTTTTAAATAAAAAAACAAGCTTGCTATTTGGTTAAAATTGATATATTGTATATATAATGGTGGGAAAAGAGGATTTGCATGAAAAGGCAGTAGCTTTAAGAAACAGAGGTTTTACATATGGCGAAATACTGGAAAAGATTAATTTCAAAGTCAGCAACAGCACTATCTCTTGCTGGTGTTCTGGAATAGAGCTTACGCCGTCCCAGAAAGACAGAATTAAAGAGAAGCAAAGAAATTTTAAGCTTATCAAGCACCTAATAAGCAAGTCCATTAAGGATGAAGAAGGGGCAAGGGCTTGGGCGAAGGAAAAAGCTGAGTTAATCGCGAGTAATAATCTTAAAAATTTGATACTATCCGGAACAATGCTTTATTGGGCAGAAGGGTATGGTTCAACAGGAAAAAGTGCCGGATTCACAAACACAGACCCCCAAATGATAAAGATAATGATGAAGTTTTTCAGGGAGGTGTTGGGAGTAGAGGATAGAAAAATCAAAATAATGGTAAGAATTGATAAAAGAAACGATATTGGAAGAGCTGTAAATTATTGGTCAAAAATTGTTAAATTGCCATTATCCAATTTTCATAAAACGGAAATTTTAGAAACTAAAAACAATAAATATCCGAATGGCATATGCAGGATTACGGTTTATGATGTTTCTGTAAGAAGAAAGATTGACAATCTTCTTAAATTAATAAAAGATAAGTGGGCCCCTGTAGCTCAGAGGATAGAGCAGCACACTCCTAAGGTGAAGGCCGTAGGTTCGATTCCTACCGGGGGCACAATTAAAATATGAAAAAATCACCCATTGTTTCCATCGCCAAAAAGGTCTGCCCGGCCGTGATAACCATCGTGGCCTCGAGAGATTTGCCGGAGATAGAAGAATTCTACTTCCTTCCTTTCAGGGGGGAGAAGATTGCTTTTCCCAAGAAATTGAAGGAGAACCAGAAGACCAAGATAGGGGGAGGGTCTGGTTTTATCGTTTCCAAAGACGGATATGTCCTTACCTGTAATCACGTAGTTGAGGACAAAGAGGCTGATTTTACCGTCATCGTCGACCCTGACCACAAATATCAGGCCAAGGTTCTGGACAAAGACCCTTTGATTGATATGGCCATATTGAAAATACAAGGGAATAATTTTTCTTGCTTGAATCTGGGAGATTCAGACAAGCTGGAGCTGGGAGAATCGGTAATGGCCGTGGGCAATCCTTTGGGAGAGTTTGAAGACACCCTTTCCTTTGGAATCGTTTCCGGCCTGAGCAGGAAAATCAATGCTTCCAGCGGCTTCGGCTCCAACGTCACCCCCTTAAGAGGCTTGATTCAGACCGATGCGGCCATTAACCCCGGCAATTCAGGAGGTCCCTTGGTGGACATGAAGGGAGAAGTGGTGGGTATAAACACAGCCATGATTATGGGAGCGGAAAACATCGGCTTTGCCCTGCCCATCAACTATATCAAAGAAGACTTGAAAGAAGTTAAGAAAAAAGGAAAAATCAAAAGACCTTATCTCGGAGTTAAATATATAATCTTAAACAAAGAAATATCCAAGACGAACAAGATGGGGGTTGATTACGGAGCGCTGATTGTCAGGGAAATGTTCGGTGAATCGGCCGTGGCCAAAGATTCAAGCGCCGACCTGGCCGGGCTCAAAGAATACGACATTATTTTGGAAATAAACAAGGGAAAAATCACTCAGGACAATTCTTTGGCCGACGCAGTGGCCAAGTACAAGACAGGAGATAGGATTGTTCTCAAGGTTTTAAGAGAAGGAAAAGAAATCCAGCTGGAAACAGAGCTCAAGGAGAGGAAATAAAAAAGGGCTTAGAAAAAATCTAAACCCCGTTTTCGGATATTATCTCCCTTATTCTTTGAAGGATGGTTTCTGTAGCCACCCGGTCATTGAAATCAAGTCGCTCGTGAATTTCAATCAGCTGGGAAAGCGTCTCAGCGGTTTTGGCCATCATCTGGAGGCAGGTGCTTTTCAAGCGCCAGTCTCCGCTAAAACCGCCTAAGTTTATTTGTTCGTAAAGTTCGCTCCACCAGTTCCAGTCTTTTTCAAGACCGGACAGCGTCTGACAAACGAGGTCTCTCTCCGTCAGATTTTGCTTAGCCAGAACTTTTTGATAAATATCTGCCCATTGCCTGGGTGATAATTTCGACAGCGAATCTCTGGCCCCTGGTGCAGGGAGCATTACCATAACGGCTATGCTTAAGTTGAATTTTGCGGTCAGTTGGTTAAAAATCCTTGCGGCCTGCTCAGAAGTTAAGTTTTTAAGGTCCATCACAACCACCTCTTTGTGGTCGACTGAAGTGTATTACAAAAGAAGATTCTTGTAAACAAGGCCGATTTTCCGGGAACCGTTTTGATGTGGTCTTTATGTGACATATTATGTTTCAATTTTAAGTCTTTCAGAATCTTTGTCAAATAAATATTTGTAAATTATTTTAAAATTTGTTAATGTTGGCTAATGAAAGATATGAAAGATAATGAATTCACATTTTGGCGATTTTTTAAAAAGCTTAAAGAAGTTTATAGGCCCTTTTTGGGCGCGATCGTTGCTATTTTCCTGTTGATGTTTTTGCAGGAAGCTCTGGCCTTGGTATCCCCGTACATTTACGGAAAGATAGTTGATGGCATCTTGCAGGGCCGGGCAATGGTCGAGGTGATAAAGCTTTGTTTCCTTTCTTTGGCCCTTCTTCTTTTTAACGACATGGTAGTCAATTATATCAGAGAAACGATTGAGGTCCAGAAATTCGAGTTTGATGTTCCTCGGAAAGTAGCCGAGAGAACCTTGAGCGGGGTTTTTGAATTTTCCATCGGCCAGCACGAAAACCAGAATTCGGGAATCAAGAAAAGCATCATTGACAGGGGGCAAAACGCCTTGATTGAGCTGGCGAACATTTTGCTTTACCAGATTTTTCCCGCTTTCCTGCAAATCGGCGTTACGGTCGTGGCTCTGTTCGTCGTATCTCCTCCTCTGGGCGCGGTTATTTTAATCGGCGCTTCGGCTTTTCTCGTCGTCAGCTTCTATGCCAACTACGTCCTGAGAGACGACTTGAAAAAAGTTCAGGACATGTGGGTTGATTCCGACAAAAAGCAGTCGGAGTTTTTGAGAAACGTTTCCTTGATAAAGATAAACGCCAAAGAAAAGGAAATCGTCGGAGAATACGACAGAAACCTGATGGCCGTCACTTCTTCGGAAAAAGGATTGTGGATGAGGTTTATAAAATACGCCCAGATAAGAAATTTCGTTTCCAATATTTCAAGAATTACGGCTCTAATTCTCGGAGTTTACCTGGTTTATCAAGGCGCTTACACCCCGGGCTTTTTGGTTGTCGTTTTATCCTGGTCAAATAATGCTTTTGACAGGATATGGTATTTATCGCACACTCAAAGAAGAGTGACGAAGCTTTATTCGGAAATGAAAAACTATTTTGCCCTAATGGACATTAGTCCGGATATTAAGGAAATAGAGAGTCCCATTATGGTGGAAAAGTTCAAAGGCAGGATAGAATACAAGAACGTGTCTTTCAAGTATCCGTTGAGGGATATTAAAGATAAAAAGGCCAAAGAACAAGTGGCTTTAAGGAGAGTGAATATTTTAATAGAGCCGGGCCAAAAAACGGCGATTGTCGGAGCCAGCGGGGCGGGGAAATCAACGGTTATCCAATTGTTAATCAGAGCCTATGATCCCGACAAAGGTAAAATTTTGATTGACGGTTACGATTTGAGAAAACTGTCTTTGAATAATTACCGCAAGGCGATCGGAATCGTTTCCCAGGATATCGTGCTCTTTGACGACACCTTGAGGTACAATATTGTTTTTGGAACAAGCGAGAAGGTGACCGAAAAGCAGATACGGAAAGCGATAAAAATGGCCAGGGTTGATGGATTCTTGAAGGGGATGGAAAATGGTCTGGATACAATAATAGGCGAAAGAGGGGTCAAGCTTTCCGGCGGAGAAAGGCAGAGAGTGGGCATAGCCAGAGCTTTAATCAAAGACCCGGCCATATTGATTTTTGACGAAGCAACGTCAAGCTTGGACGTGGAAAACGAATCTTTAATCAAAGAGTCAATAGAGAAAGCCTCAAAAGGAAGAACAACGATCATTATCGCCCACAGGCTGTCAACCATCAAGGATGCCGACAAGATAATCGTGCTGGAAAAAGGAAAGATTGTCGGACAAGGAAAACACAGAGAACTTTTGAAAAACTGCCCGGCCTATCAGAAAATGATCAGCATCCAGACAGTGATAGTGGGGGATGTTGATGAGTTGTAAAATGGCAATTTTAAAATTAGAGACAAAAAACAAGATTAAAACAAAAAAGCCTTTTTAAAAGGCGTTTTTTGTATGGCGGGGTGAGCGAGGAGGCTTGAACTCCCAACCTTCGCGGCCACAGCGCGACGCTCTGCCAGTTGAGCTACGCCCACCATATAAAATTATTTCGGAATTTTAACCTTATAGTAATGAACTAAATGATGGCAATTGTGACATAGAAATACCAAATTATCAAGAGAATTATTTTTATGATTTTTGTCGCGATGATGAACGGCGAGTATTCTTATATCATCGCAATGGCACAGCTTGCAAGCCAGCTTTACGCCATTTTTAATTAAAAATGCTTTATGCTTTATGTTTTCTCCGTTTTTCCAATTCCAATGCTGTGGTCCAGAAAATATTTGGTTTCTCCAAAGAGTCTGATGAGATTTACAGCAAAAATATTTTCCACTTCTTGACCCTTTAATTTTTTGGGGCTTTCTCCAAATTTTTTCTCCGCATATTTCACAATATACAAACTTGCCTTTGCGCTGCGCCTCGTGTTGGCATTTACTGGAGCAAAATTTTCCCCACCCCCGTTTTAACCAACTCGGTTTTGCGTAAAAATTTTTTTTACAAACCTTGCATTGAACAATCGGCATTATTTAATTTTAAATTAAAATAGAAACGATGTCAACGTACGGGTTTGTATAATCTCTTGTGCCGCCGTTATTCAGTGGCCATTATGAACCTTGTGTCCCCGGTGCGAATCGAACGCACAACCTACAGATTAGAAGTCTGTCGCTCTATCCGATTGAGCTACGGGGACAAGTATATATATTAATACCAAAAAAAGGCCAAAAAAGCAACAATCCTTTGACTCTGCCGAAGAAAAATGATATATATTCCTAAATGCCGGGGCATAGTGAAACGGCTATCACGAGTCCTTTGGGAGGATTTATTCTGAGTTCGAATCTCAGTGCCCCGACCGGGCTCTTCAGGCGGGTGTAGCTCAATGGCAGAGTATCGGCCTTCCAAGCCGTTTATGAGGGTTCGATTCCCTTCACCCGCTCCATGCAAAAGGTGGCGATTATAGGTGGCGGCATCATCGGTATGTATGTCGCTTTAAAACTTAAAGAAAAGGGCTTTGACGTTTTTCTTTTTGACAAAAAACAGGAAAAGGATTTGGGCATTAAGCCCTGTTCAACGCTGGTCTCGGAGAGAATAAGGCGATTTATTTCCGTTCCCGACGATTGCGTGGAAAACGTTATTGACGGCTGCAAGATTAATTTTCCCAAGAAAATTGTGGAACTCGATTTCAATCCCAGACATCTGGTTTTAAGCAGGGACAAATTAATTCAAGAACAATTATCTTTATTAAAAGAAAACGGAGTCAATGTTTTATTGGGAAGAGAGATAAAAGATATTCCGTCCCAGTATGATTATGTCGTCGGCTGCGACGGCCCGATGTCGCTGACAAGAAGAAAGCTCGGGCTGAAAGAGCCGCAGTTTAAGATAGGAATGCAGGTTTTCGTGGAAAAGCAGGACAAGGCGTCTTTTACCAATGTTTTTCCCATTAAGTCGGGTTTTTTATGGCAGATTCCCCGGAGCAACTTCATTGAGTACGGAATTTTGACGTCTTCTCTAAAGTCCAAGGAAATGCTTCTTGATTTTTTGGAAAAACAAAAAATTGAAGCAAAAAACACGGTTTCCGGCCCGGTTCCTTTTTCCGGAGCAGGAATGATATTTTCCAAAGACAAAAGAGTTGCTCTTTGCGGAGACGCTATGGGATTGACCAAGCCTTGGAGCGGGGGAGGGATAATCTGGGGTCTTTATGCGGCCGATTTTCTGGTCAGAAATTTCCCCGATTTTGAAAAATACGAAAAAGAAACCAGGAGATTCTTCGAATTTAAAATTCTTAAAGGAGCGATTGCCAATAAACTGGTTAATTTAATCGGTTTTTACATCCCCTTTCTTCTGCCCCAAAAAATCAATTACGACAATGACTTTCCCGATTTCATCAAGCCTTTATTGATTTAATCGGGAAAAAGTGATAACCTGAGGTATTACATTAAACTAAAGGAGAGGTGCCTGAGCGGCTTAAAGGGATGGTTTCGAAAACCATTGTGGAGAAATTCACCGTGAGTTCGAATCTCACCCTCTCCGCTCCAGAAACATGTTTCCATTTAAGGGTAAAAAGAAAAAGCCGGAAATCAAGAATTTCGACCAGACCGCTGGACATATTAAGCGTCTGGAAGAGAGAATAGAGTGTCTGGAGAAAGAATTCAAGAAAGAACAAGAGAAAAACCTGGCGGCTTTTAAGAAAATCGGCTTGATAAGGTACAATCCTTTCAGGGAGAAGGGAGGAGACCAGAGTTTTTCTTTGGCTCTTTTGGACGAAAACGACAAGGGGTTTGTTCTAACCGCCATTCATACTCGTGAAGGGGTAAGGGTTTTTACCAAACCCGTAATTAAGGGAGAATCGCAATACCAGCTGTCAGATGAAGAAAAAGAAGCGATAAAAAAATCCAAAGAAGATTATGGAAGAAAATAAAGAAAATTTAACGGTCCGTCCGCCGGTAGTTGTAATTTTAGGGCACATTGACCACGGCAAGACGTCTTTGCTCACGGCCATTAAAGATTTCCGTGTTTTGGAAAAGGAATCGGGAGGAATTACCCAGCACGTCGGTGCTTATGAAATAGAACATAACGGCAAAAAGCTTACTTTTTTAGATACGCCCGGCCATGAATCTTTTTCCGCCATAAGGTCAAGGGGGTCTAGGGTGGCCGATATCGCCGTCTTGGTAGTTGACGCGGCCGAGGGAGTAAAAAAGCAGACCAAGGAAGCCATTAACCATATTAAAGAAGCGGGAATTGCTTTGATAGTGGCATTGAACAAAATGGATAAGCCGGAAGCGAATCCGGAAATGGTTAAAGGGCAGTTGAACAACGAAGGCATTGTTGTGGAATCCTTGGGAGGAGACGTTCCGAGTATTGAAATATCCGCCAAAACGGGCAAAGGAGTGGATGATCTTTTGGGTTTGATTCAATTGGTGGCGGAAATGAAAGAATTAAAAACAGACCTTTCTTTAAGTCCCGAAGGCGTTATCGTCGAGTCGTATATGGACAATCAAAGGGGGCCTACCTCTACGGCTATTTTGTCCCGGGGCATATTAAAAAAGGGGGACATTGTCGGAACAAGCTCGGCTTTGGGCAAGGTGCGTTCTTTGAAAGATTTTCAGGGGAAAGAGCTGGAGCAGGCTTACCCCTCCCAGCCCATTGTCCTGGTCGGTTTTGATAAAGTGCCGGCAGTCGGAGAAAAATTCTTATCTTTTAAAACCACCGAAGAGGCCAAAGCAAACATTAAGAACGCTTCCAAAAATATCATCCCTGAGCCGTCCGAAGACGAAGACAAGCCGGTATTGAATATAGTCCTTAAAGCTGATGCCGTCGGTTCTTTGGAGGCGATTGAAGAGTTTTTCAAAACCCTTCCCCAGGAAAAAGTTTCTTTAAGGGTGATAAAATCCGAAGCGGGCAATGTGAACGAGAATGACGTGAAGCTGGCCAAAAGCACTAAGAGTGTTGTTTACGCTTTCCGGGTCAAGAAAGACAATATTGCCGAAGGTTTGATTGAAAGGGACAAGATTAAGCATTTCGACTTCGACTTGATTTACGCTCTGGCCCAGAAAACAAAGGAGCTGATGGAAAGAAAAGTCAAAAAGGAAAAAGTCAGGGTTGATGTCGGCAAAATGGAGGTGTCGGTTATTTTCAGGACGGAAAAGAACAGGCAGATAGTGGGTGGGATGGTTACCGAAGGTCTGGCCGAGAGAACCGCGATTTTGGAGATAATGAGGGAGGGAGAGAAAATAGGGGAGGGAAAGGTTGTTGAGATTCAGGCCAATAAGAAAAACTTTGAATCAATCAAAAGCGGCAAAGAGTGCGCCATCCTTTATCAGGGACAAGAAAGGATAAAAGAGGGCGACGAATTGGTATTTTTCAAATATGTGGAAGATTGAAAAAGTCAACGCTTTCATTAAAAAAGAACTGGGGAGCATTATTCTCAAGGAATTGGACATTTTTCCCGGGATTTTGCTTACCATTACCAGGGTTGAGTGTTCGTCAAGCTTAATTGAGGCCAAGGTTTTTGTTTCAGTCATTCCCGACAACAAAACAGACGAGGTTTTCGGCCTTCTTAAAAGAAGCATCTTTTTCCTTCAGCAAAAACTTAACAAGAAGTTGAGAATCAGGCCGGTGCCCAAGATAAGGTTCTTAAAAGAAACCCAGACAGCTCAGGCTTCCAGCATAGAAAAGCTCTTAAAAGACATTGGAAAAAATTAAAAAATATGTTAAGCTTTTTAAGCAATTGGCGTGGTGGCCAAGTAGTAAGGCGAGAGTCTGCAAAACTCTTATACGCGGGTGCAATTCCCGCCCACGCCTCCACGCCTCGGTGATGAAACCGGTAAACATACAGCACTTAAAATGCTGCGGGCAAAACCCTTGTGGGTTCGACTCCCACCCGAGGCACATTAAAAAACCGAGGTTTTTCTCCTCGGTTTTAGCTTTCCAGGACTTCGATGTAGGTTCTGAACGAACCGAATTTGATTGCTTGTTCTTTGCTTGGGAACCAGATATCAACATGGTAGTAGCCCTTTCTGGCGTTCATTCTGTCCTCAACCACGAAGACCTTGTTTCCATAAAGTTCCGGTATCCTGATTTCCGTTCCAAAAGGAAGGAGGTTGTTGGCCACAATGCCTTCTTTTACTTCCGAGCCATTGGCCGTAATAAAAGGAGTGCTGTCGGTTTCGTAAGGACAGGAAGAATAGGCGGTAATGACTACTTTGATTCTTTTCGCGGCTTCTTTCTGGGGGGTCTTGACTACGAGACTGTTTTCCGGGGAAATAAAGGATTTTTCGGAACCAACAAGCTCTTGGCCATAAATTGTCTGGCTTTGAAGATTGGTAACAGCAAAGGTGGCCGTAAAAACAGCCAATCCAACGAAGAAAACTATGTAATTGTATGCTTTATTCATATTAAAAACCCCTTTACAGAGGCTGCCTGTATTTTATACCAAAACACCTTTTTTGTCAAAGGGTTTCTCCACAAGGTAAAAACCTTGCCTTATTTGTTTTTTTATGATATATAATGGCCATATGCAAGCTGAATTAATGCAGAAACTTAATGATGCTGTTCAGACCTTGAGAGAGGGTGAACTTGTCGATGCCAAAGTTTTGGCTGTTGAAAACAACACGCTTTATTTGGATGTCGGTCCCAGGAAAACGGGCATTGTTTACGGTGCCGAATATCAGAATGCCAAGAACGTTTTAAAAAACATCAAGAACGGCGACATCGTTTCCGTAAAGGTGGTCAGCGCCGAGAACGACGAAGGTTTCGTGGAGCTGTCTTTAAGAGAAGCGGAAAAAGACATGGCCTGGAAGCTGGTTAAGGAAAAGAAAAACGAAGACAATCCCTTCACCATAAAAGTTTCTAAAGTGAACAAGGGCGGGCTGTTGACCGAGGTTTCCGGAATATCCGCTTTTTTGCCGACTTCCCAATTGTCTCCTGAAAAATATCCCAAAGTTCCCGAGGGAGACAAAACAAAGATATTGAGAAAATTGCAATCATTCATCGGAATGGAAATCAAGGTCAAGATTCTTGATTTTGACGAGAAGGCGAACCAGATTATTTTAACCGAAGAATCAAAAGAAAACGAACAAATTAAAAAGACCCTGCAGTCTCTGAAAATGGGGGATAAAGTGGAGGGAAAGATTTCGGGCATAGTCAATTTCGGAGCTTTCATTAAGTTCGCCCTGCCCGGCAAAGGCCTTGAAGAAACAGCGGAAGAAGAGCTTTTGGAGGGACTAATCCATATTTCCGAGCTGGACTGGCAGTTGATAGAAGACCCGTCTCAGATTGTCCAAGTGGGAGATAAGGTAAAAGCCGAAATCATTGATATCTCTCAAGGAAGGGTTTCCTTGTCCTTAAAGGTTTTGAAGAAAGACCCGTGGCAGGAACTGATTTTAAAGCAGGGAGACGATATAAAAGGAATCGTGGTCAGGTTTAATCCTTTCGGCGCTTTTATCCAACTGAAAAAAGAAATTGGCGAAGACGACCAAACCAAGATTCAAGGCCTGATTCATATTTCCGAATTCGGCACCGAGGCCAAAATGAAGGAAAAGCTGGAAGTGGGCAAAGAATACGACTTTCAAATTTTAAGCTTCCAACCGCAAAGACACTGGATGTCTTTGAGATTAAAATAATATTACAAAACACATGCCCAGTCCCTTAAAAGGTCTTTTTAAAAATATCTTTTTTGTTGTTCTTGTTTTCCTGCTGTTGGCAACGATATTTGATTTGCTTAATACTCCGGTTCAGGAAATAAAAGAAATTTCCATCACCCAGTTGGTTCAAGACATCAATAACAACAAAGTCAAGGAGATAAAGGTTGTAGATAGCGATTTGACTGCAACCTATTACGATGGCAATGTTTTCGAAAGCAAGAAAGAAGCCGATGAAAGTGCGAGCCAGGCCCTAATTAATTTCGGAGCAAACAAAGAAAGAATAGGGGAGGTTTCGTTTGTTTTCGAAGAACCGAGCAGCACCAGGGATTGGCTTTGGCCGTTTGTGCTCATGGTGGTCTTGCCGTTTCTGATGTTCGGAATTTTCTTCTGGTTTTTGTTCCGCCAGGCCAAATCCGGCGCAGCCCAAACTTTTGATTTTACCAAAGCCAAAGCCAAACTTTTCGGAGCCGAAGGACATCCCAAGGAAAAGATTACTTTTAACGACGTGGCCGGATTAAGGGAAGAAAAAGCGGAATTGGAAGAAATCGTTGATTTTCTAAAGAACCCGGAAAAATATTTGAAAATGGGAGCGCGTATTCCCAAGGGCGTGCTTCTGGTCGGGCCGGCCGGTTGCGGGAAAACCCTGCTGGCAAGAGCAGTGGCCGGGGAAAGCAAGGTTCCTTTTTTCTCCGTGGCCGGGTCGTCTTTCGTGGAAATGTTCGTGGGCGTGGGCTCCGGAAGGGTGAGAAGCTTATTCTCCGCAGCCAAGAGAAATCAGCCCTGCCTGATTTTTATTGACGAACTAGACAGTATCGGCAAAACAAGGGGGCCGGCCATTACTGGCGGACACGAAGAAAGGGAGCAGACTTTGAATCAATTGCTGACGGAGATGGACGGCTTTGAACAAAACGATAAGATTATTGTTCTGGCCGCCACCAACCGGCCCGATGTTCTGGACTCGGCTTTGTTAAGGCCGGGCAGATTTGACAGGAAGGTGGTGATTCATTTACCCGATATTCAAGAAAGAGAAGACATTTTAAAAATTCATTCCCGGGGAAAGGTTTTGTCCTCGGATATTAAATTGAGAGAAGTGGCGGAAAGAACACCCGGATTTTCCGGTGCCGACTTGGCTAATGTTTTCAACGAGGCCGCTCTTCTGGCTGCCAAGAAAAACGCCAAAAATATTATTCAGCAGGACTTACTGGATTCGATTGAGAAGGTTCTGTTGGGGCCGGAGAGAAAGAGCCACGTTATGACCGATAAAGAAAAGAACATTACGGCTTATCACGAGGCGGGCCATGCTTTGGTGGCCGCTTTTACTCCCAATGCCGAGCCGGTGAGAAAGATTTCCATTATTTCCCGGGGCATGGCCGCGGGCTATACGTTAAAAGTTCCCAAAGAAGACAGGTTTTTGAGGACCAAATCGGAATTCGAGGCGGAATTGGCGGTTCTGTTGGCCGGCCGTGTATCGGAGAGAATCAAGTTTCGCGATACGACCACCGGGGCTTCGGATGATTTGGCTAAAGCGTCCCAGCTGGCCAGAAGCATTGTCAAAACCTATGGCATGTCTTCGTTGGGACCGATTGTTTTCGGTGAGAAGGAAACAAATACGCTTTGGGGCAATGAATTCGGCGAGACCAGGAACTATTCCAACGAAGTGGCTTTGGAAATTGACAAGGAAGTTAAAAAACTGATAAACAAGGCGGAGAAGGAAGCGGAGAGGGTGATAAAGCAGAAAAAGAGCGTTCTGGACAAACTGGCCAAAACCCTGATGAAAAAAGAAACAATTGAAAAAGAGGAGTTTGAAAAAATAGTCAGGGTCAGGAGGAAGAAATAGGCGCATGTAGCTCAATCGGTTAGAGCATCCGCCTTATAAGCGGAAGGTAGGTGGTTCGAGTCCACCCATGCGCACTTTTGACAAGGACAAAAATCTTGAGGGGTCGTTATCGCTTCAGCGGTTTTTAGCGCCTTTTTAGTTGTAAGAAAACATTAGCGACTGCGGATTACTATCCGCTTTTATTATTGACTAAATCGCTTAAATCCCATAGAATAAAATACGGGCAGGCAAAGCCCTTTTGAAAATTAAAAGGGCGTATAGCTCAGTTGGTTAGAGCGTTACGTTGACATCGTAAAGGCCTCCTGTTCGAATCAGGATACGCCCACATAATAAACATAATTAAGGAAACATGGAAGAAGAAGCAAAGACCGAAGAAAAGACCGAAATTTCCGAGCAGGAACTCGTTTTGGAAAAAGGAATCAGAGAATTCTTTTTGAAGCAAGACCTTCCCGAGATAAAACAGGGAGACACGGTCAAGGTTTATCAAAAAATCAAAGAAAAGAACAAGGAGAGAGTTCAGGCGTTTGAGGGTCAGGTTTTGGCCGTGAAGCACGGCAAAGGCATAAATGCCGCAATCACCGTAAGAAAAGTAATAGGCGGAATCGGCGTGGAGAAAATTTTTCCCGTTCATGCCCCTTCGATTACCAAGATAGAAGTTGAAAAAAGAACAAAGACGAGAAGGGCCAAGCTGTATTATTTGAGAAAGGCCAAAGGCAGGAAAGCGAAATTGAAAATAAGCGAGAAAGAAGAAGCGGAAAAGGAGGGCGAGTGATGGAATCGGCAGACATCTATGCTTGAGGGGCATAGGGGATTTATTCCCGTGGGAGTTCAAGTCTCCCCTCGCCCACAAGTTTCCGGGCGATTAGCTCAGCTGGAAGAGCGCATCGTTTACACCGATGAGGCCGTAGGTTCGAGCCCTACATCGCCCACAGCTTGAAAAAAGAGAGAGAAATTTGATATAATTTTGCCGAGGTAGCCAAGTCGGTCACGGCGAATGTCTGAAAAACATTAGATTCCGGTTCGATTCCGGACCTCGGCACAAGATGCGGGCGTCGTATAGTGGCTATTATGCAATCTTGCCAAGATTGAGACGGCAGTCCGATTCTGCTCGCCCGCTCCCAAGCATACCAAATAATTGTAACAACATAGATAATTATCATATATTATGAAAATTAGTTGGTGCGGAGAAACTTGTTTCCAAATTACGACCTCTTCCGACGACAAAGAAGGAGTTTCAATAGCTATTGACGAGAAAGAGGGAAAGAAGTCAAAAGCCGATATTGTTTTGAATACTCGCGAATTCAATTCAATGCCCCAGAAAAAAAACGGACAGTTTTTCATTTCCTCCTGGGGCGAATATGAATCCAGGGGGGTTTTTATCCAAGGCGTTCCTTCTTTGACCATAAACAAGGGAAAGAACATCATTTTTTTAATCGAGGCCGAGGGAATCAGGATTTGCCATCTCGGTTTTTTTGGAGAGCAGGACATCAACGAAGAGCAGTTGGAAGCCATAGGCAGGGTGGACGTGCTTTTGGTTCCCATTGATGGAGACAAGACCATTAATTTCAAAGAAGCGGAAAGGATTATCGCCGAATTGGAGCCGAAGATGGTGATACCCATGGCTTACAACCCCAAGAAAAAAGATACGCTTAACGCTTTTTTAAAGGCCATGGGAGAAAAAGAAATAGCTTCCCAGGAAAAATTAAGCGTCAATAAAAAGAGTTTTTCTTCCGAAAGCGAAAAAACGGAAATAATAATTTTAGAGGAAAAATAATTAAATGGCCAAAGAAGAAAAAACAATCCAGGATATAGGAAAAGTTGAGCCGGTGGAAATTTCCCAGGAAATGAAGGAGAGCTATCTTGATTATGCCATGTCAGTCATCGTATCCAGGGCTTTACCCGACGTGCGGGACGGATTAAAGCCGGTTCAGAGAAGGATTCTTTACGCCATGTATGAAATGGGCGTCAGGTCTGACACCAAATTCAGGAAATCGGCCGCCGTTACCGGTGAGGTACTCGGAAAGTTCCATCCCCACGGCGACAGTTCTGTTTACGGCGCTTTGGTCAGAATGGCCCAGGATTTTTCCTTGAGATATCCCTTGGTCAAGGGTCAAGGCAATTTCGGTTCCGTTGACGGGGACCCGCCCGCTGCCCAAAGATACACGGAATGCAAGCTGTCGAAAATAGGGGAGGAGTTGCTTAAGGATATTGAGAAGAACACGGTTGATTTTACCGACAATTACGATGCCACGAGAAAAGAACCGATGGTTCTTCCTTCGCCCGCGCCCAATCTGCTTTTGAACGGCTCGACCGGAATCGCCGTGGGCATGGCCACCAACATCCCCCCGCACAATTTAACCGAAGTCTGTCAGGCCTTGATTTACCTCATTGACAATCCCAGGGCAGAGACCGAGGATTTGCTGGATTTTATCAAGGGTCCTGATTTTCCCACCCGGGGCATTATTTTCAACGAGAAAGAAATCGTTTCCGCTTATTCCCAGGGCAAGGGTTCGTTTTTAATGAGGGGCAGGGTGGACATTTCGGAAAAAGAAAATAAATCCCAGATAATAATCACGGAGATTCCTTTCCAGGTTGATAAGTCGGTTTTGATTACTCAGTTCGCCACCCTGGTCCAGAACAAGAGAATAGAGGGAATCAAAGACATCAGGGACGAATCGGACAAGGACGGAATGAGGATTGCCATTGACCTGCAGAAGGGTGTTATTCCCAAAAAAATCCTCAATTCTTTGTACAAATACACCGATTTGCAAAAAACTTTCCACTTGAACATGCTGGCTTTGGTCAACGGCATTGAGCCGAGGATTCTTAACTTGAAAGACGTTCTTGAGTTTTATCTGAAGCACCGTCAGGAAGTTCTTATTAAAAGAATAAATTTTGATTTGGAAAAAGCCAAGGAAAGAGCGCATATTTTGGAAGGTATCGCCAAGGCCCTGGTTAAGATTGATGCCGTGATAGAAACCATCAAGAAATCAAAAGACAAGGAAGAGGCCAAGGATAATTTGGTCAAGAAATTCAAGCTCACTCCCATCCAGGCCGAGGCCATCTTGGAAATCAGACTGCACCAATTGGCGAAGTTGGAAAAGAAAAAGATAGAGGACGAACTGGAAGAAAAAAGAAAGGAAATAAACGAATACGCAAAAATCTTGGCCAGCAAACCGGAGCAGAAAAAGGTTCTTAAAAAAGAACTGGAAAAAGAAATTGAAGTTTTCGGAGACGAGAGAAGAACCAAGATTGTAAAAAACAGTCCCGAAGCCATATCCGACGAAGATTTGGTTCCTTTGGAAGACACCATCGTCACTTTGACTTACGGAGGATATATCAAAAGAATCAATCCCAGCGAGTACAAAAAGCAGAATCGGGGCGGGCAAGGCACAATAGGGATGAAAACGTCGGAGAACGACCAGGTCTGCCATTTCATTTCCGCCAAAACCCATGATGCCGTTTTCTTCTTCACCGATTCCGGAAAAGTTTTTCAAACCAAGGTTTACGAAATTCCCGAAGGCCAGAAATCCAACAAGGGCAGGGGCTTGATGAATTTCTTGGAGATTTCTCCCAGGGACAAGATTTTGTCTGTTTTGCCCATCAACAAAGAGGATGCTAAAGGGGGAGCCAAATACTTGATTATGGCCACGAAAAATGGCATAATTAAGAAAACCCGATTAAAGGATTTTGAAAACGTGAGAAGGAACGGTTTGATTGCCATTAATTTAAAGAAAGACGATCTTTTGTGTAGCGTCAGGAAAGGAGGAGACGGCGACGAGATAATCATGGCCACCAAGCACGGCCAGTCAATCCGTTTCTCTGAAAAAGAGGCCAGAGCCATGGGGAGGACGGCTGCGGGAATCAAGGGCATCCGGCTGAGAAAAGGAGATGAGGTTATCGGTATGGAGGTGGTGAGAAAGGAAAAACTGAAAGAAAAAGAATATCTTCTGGTTCTGACCGAAAATGGATTCGGAAAAAGAACCGTGCTTTCGGAATACAAAAAACAGGGCAGGGGGGGGACGGGAGTAAAGACATCCAAGATTACCTCCAAGACCGGGGAATTGGCTAAATTTGAAATCATCGAAAACCAGGAAGATTTAATCGTTATATCCAAGAAAGGGCAGGTTATCAGAACCAAGTTGTCAAGCGTTCCCAAGCTGGGAAGGGACACCCAGGGGGTCAGAATAATGAGAATGAAGGAAGGAGACAAGGTTGTGGCCGCTACGTGCCTTTTAGAAGAGGCCAGTCGATAATAAATATATTTAATATGGCTGACGAGTTTCTAAATCCCCAAAAGATACTGGAAACAATTCCCTTAAAAGAGAATATGGTTGCCTGCGATTTGGGAAGCGGCTCCGGGGGGTGGACTGTTCCTCTGGCCAAGATATTGAAAACCGGAGTAGTTTATGCCGTGGATATTTTAGAACAAGCCATTTCGGTCCTGAATGCCAGGATTTTGAGAGAGAGAATTGTCAATATCAAGCCCATATTGTCAGACGTTGAAAAAGGTGTTAAAATTACCGGTAGTACAATCGATTTTGTTTTGTTGAGTAATATTCTTTTTGAATCAGACGACAAGGAATCCGTTTTGAGGGAAGCAAAAAGATTATTAAAGCCGGAGGGAATCGCCCTGATTGTTGACTGGAAGGAAGATAGTCCCATCGGAATGCGGGAGAAAAGAGTTTCCTTTGACGAAATCAGGTCTTTGGTGAACGGTTTGGAGTTTAAGATTGAAAAAGAATTTGATGCCGGAAAATTTCATTGGGCAATGTTAATTAAGAAAATATGAAGAAAGCCATTTTATTGTTTTTAATCCTTTTCCTGTTTTGCTTTGGTTTCGCTTTGGCTCAGGGGGAAACGTTGATTCCCAATCCCATTCCCCATCAGAACTTTGAGGAACTGGTTAATGCCGTTCTTGACTGGATATTGAACATTGCTTTGGTTTTGATGCCGCTTTTGCTGGTTTGGGGAGGGGTTACTTTTATTACGGCTACCGGGGATCCCTCCAAGGTGAAGCAGGCCCAGAATATTATTCTTTTCACCATTATCGGATTTGCCGTGGTTCTTTTATCAAAGAGCCTGATAGGAATATTGCAGAAGTTGATTGTAAGTCCTTCCGGTTAGTGGTAGAATATATAAATAAAGATAAAATAAAAAATATGGGAAAAATCAAGCAAATTTTAATAATATATTTACTCTTTGTTTTTCCTTTGGCTTTCGCTCTGGCCCAATATGACGATGCCATTACCCAGACAATTAAAAACATTACCAATTATATTTCCTTCCTCGCTGGGCTTTTGGCGGTATTGTTCGTGGTTGTCGGCGGAGTCATGTTTTCCACTGCCGGAGGCAATGATAAGCAGGTGGGAACGGCCAAAGAAATGATTAAATACGCAGCCATTGGTTTGGCCGTGGTTCTGGTGGCCCAGGGCATAACCAGCATTGTCAGAAGTTTAGTTTCAACATCTTCTTAAAATCAAAGGTCGTCAATCAAAAATAATCAAAGGTCAAATATAAATTTTAAAATAATAATCATGAATAAAAAAACTTTATTTGTTATAGCTTTGGCAACATTGGCCGTAGTCGTTCTTCCTGTTTTTGCCCAAACCCCAGCAGAACTTAATGGTTGCTATATGAAGCACAATGTCGGAATTACAGGATGTCCCACCGCCGGTTTTTGTGATTATTCCACCACCAACAGCCCGTGCGGAATGTGCTGCTTGTTAAATAGCGTTTACACCATCACCGATTGGGTTTTTATTTTCTTGATGGCCATTTCTGCTTTAATGATTGTTATGGGCGCTATCAAATACACCACGGCCGGTGGAAATCCCGATAACATTAAAGAGGGAAGGAACTATATCATGTATGCCGCCATCGGTATCGCCATTGCTTTGTTCGCCAGAGCAATCCCGTCAATCGTAAAACTAATGATGGGCGTTCAGCAGTAGGAGATTTTGACATCCGCTTGTTTTTGATATATCTTTATCAAGGGGCGGATGTTTTCTTTTGCCGAGGTGGCGGAACTGGCAGACGCGTATGCCTTAGGAGCATATGTCTTAGGATGTGAGGGTTCGACTCCCTCCCTCGGCACCATTTGAAAAACCGGGCTGGTCCCGGTTTTAATCTTCCACTTCGATTTTTTTATTCTTGGCCCGTTCTATCTTGGGCATTCTTACCACCAGAATGCCGTCTTTGGCTTTGGCTTCTATTCTTCCTGTGTCTATTTCCCTGGGCAGGATTATCTCCCGGGAAAAAGAGCCGTAGTAGCATTCCCGGGAAAAGTATTTTTTGTTTTCGTCCTTGATTGGGTTTTCTCTTTCTCCCTTGATAATCAGAATGTCGTTTTCCAGAGAAATTTCTATGCGGTTGTTTTTTATCCCCCCCACAGCTGACTGGACCACCAGCTCTTTGTCGGTTTCATATACGTCAACCACCAGCTGGCCGTCAGTGACGTTCCAGTCCTTGGCATGCTCAACAATGTCGGTTGTGCCTATTTTAATGTCTTCTTCTTTCTTCTTTTTTTTGAATAAAGCCATGTTATATTTTACAAACGCTCTTAATCTTTTTTATTTCCTTTAAAAGGATGGAAACCAAAACAGCCAGCAGGAATACAATCAATAGGGGATAAAGACCTTCAATCAGCGATGCTTGATTCATTATACCCAATTCTATGTAAAAATTAAAGAGGCCGTGAAAAGTTATGGCCAAAAGAAACCCCAAAGAGACGATAAGCCAGCGTTTTCTCAAGAAGTAAAAAGAGATTGCCAAAAAACAGCCGACCAGGCCCGAACACAAGGCGTGAAGGAAAGTGGCTCCGACAAATCTGACCAGAGCCAGGGCAAAAGGATTGGCTGTAATTTCAAAAACCTGATTGCTGAAAATAAGGAGGTTTTCCGCGGTGGCAAATCCTAGGGCGGCGATTATCATGTACAGCGGGATGTCAATCGGCTCGTCGATGCAAGAGTGTTTTAAAATAAAATACCTGACCACCAAGTATTTAAAAAATTCTTCCAAGAGAGCGATGACGAACAGATATTTGATTAAAAAGTGAGAAATGGCGTCCAGATTAAGTGCTTCAAGGTCCTTAAGAAAAATGATTTCAATGAAAGCCGTGGGAATGGTGATTATGAGGCCGTAGGTGAATATTTTTAGAACCTGCATTTTCGGCTCGGGAAGATTGTCTTTTTTCAGGAAATAAAAAAGCCAGATAATTCCGGGAAGTACAGCGAGAAGAAAATAAACAATGATATTATTATACTCCATTGACTCTTAAATTGGCGTTAACCTTTAATTTATTCCATTCTACCTCTTTTTGGGAAGAAGATAAAGCGGCGGTCAGGGCAATCATGGCCGCGTTGTCCATTGAAAACTTAGGCTCGGGGATAAAGCAGGCTAGATTTCTTTTTTCGCATTCTCGCTTGAAATCCTTTCTCAGCTTTTTGTTGGCTGAAACTCCTCCGCCAACCAGGACCGCCTTGGTTTTGTATTTTTCAGTCGCCTTCATTGTTTTTGTCAGAAGCACTTCAATTATCGCTTCTTGGATTTCATGGGCCATTTCCATGACGTATTTTATGGAAACATTCTTTCTTTTTCTGTAATCGTAAAGAACAGCGGTTTTCAGTCCGGAGAAGCTGAAATCAAAATTCTTGTCGCGTATCATGGGTCGAGGCAAATTGATGTCAAAAGTTTTTTCTTTGAATTTTTCCGCGCATTTGGATATTTCCGGACCGCCGGGATATCCCAGTCCCAGGATCCTGGCTGTTTTGTCAAAGCATTCTCCGGCCGCATCGTCCCTGGTTCCGCCGATTAGCTTGTATTTTCCCACGTCTTTTACCAAAAACATCTGCGTGTTGCCGCCGGAAACAATCAAGGCAATCATGGGCAGGGGAGCGGATTTAATGGGAAGAAGCCAATTGGAAAGAATATGTCCTTCAATGTGGTTGACTTTGATTGCGGGTTTTTTAAAGTAAAAAGAAAGGGCTTTGGCCAGGTTTGTTCCTACCCAGAGGCAGGGCTCCAGCCCCGGTCCAACGGTCACGGCAATTTTGTCAATTCCCTTTATTTCGTAATTTTCCAGAAAAGGCTTCAGGCTTTGGAAAAGCTCAGGATTCCTTTCCAGGATTTTTTCAACTTTTTGAATCTTTTTTTCATCGGTTTTCTTGCTTTTTTTCAAGAGACCCGATTCTTTCAAGGCCTTGATTAAAAGGGGAATAATGTTTTTCTGGTGTTCCCGTTTGGCCAAAGAAGGGAAAATCCCTCCGTATCGAGCGTGGAGCTTTTCCTGGGAAGAGACAAGGCTGGATAAAATCTTTATGCCGGGCCAGTTCTTTTTCGGGCTTGCTTTTTTGGCTTCAATGATGCTGACGGCCGTGTCGTCGCAGCTGGTTTCTATTCCTAATATTCTCATAAATCCATTGTAGGGGAAAACCTTGTTTTTAGCAAATGTTGCCTTTTTTAAGCAATTCTGGTATAAATATGGCATCCGGCCCTATCGTCTAACGGTCAGGACACCAGATTTTCAATCTGGTAATCAGGGTTCGATTCCCTGTAGGGTCACATCTAAATGCAAGACAAGTATTATCTTAAAATCGGAAGAGCTTCGGACTTGACTGACGGGAAAGAGAGGCGCTTGTACCGCTTTTTTGAGATGCTGGTGGGCCTCGTCAGTTTTTTGATTTTAATCCTGGCTGTTTTTTTCTCTTTTAAATTGCCGGTGGGGGTGGCTTTTTTCATCATAGTTTACGACACTTATTGGCTTTTCCGCACCATTTATTTCTCCTTTCATTTGAAATACGGCTATGGCCAGATGAAAAAGAACGAGAAAGAAGACTGGGTTGCCAGGCTGGAGGGATTAAAGGAAATAAAGAACGGGCTTAAAGTAAATTCATGGAAAGATATTTACCACTTGGTCGTTTTTCCGACCTACAAAGAGCCGCTGGAAATCGTGGAACAGACCTTTCAGTATTTGCTGAAAACGGATTATCCCAAAGACAAATTAATAGTGGTCTTGGCCTGCGAGGAAGCTGACAGGGAAAACGCCCAAATTATTTCTCAAAAAATACAGGAGAAATTCGGCGATAAGTTCTTCAGATTCTTGGTTACCCGGCATCCCCGCGGTCTTCCCGGGGAAATCGCCGGCCACGGCTCCAACGATGCTTGGGCCGTCAGAAAGGCCAAAGAGCTGATTATAGATCCGTTAAGAATTCCTTACGAGAACATCATTGTTTCTTCTCTGGATATTGATTCGTGGCTTTATCCCAAATATTTCAGCTGTCTTGCTTATTATTATTTAACCGCCGAGAAGCCGCTAAGAACCAGTTATCAGCCTATTCCGCTTTATCTGAACAATATCTGGCAGACCCCTTCCATTTCCCGGGTTTTCGCTTTTTCCTCCACCTTTTGGCACACCATGAACCAGGAAAGGCCCGAGCGACTGGTTACTTTTTCTTCCCACGCCATGAGCTTCAAGGCCCTGGTTGAGGTTGGATTCAAGCAAGCCAACGTCATTTCCGACGATTCAAGGATTTTTTGGCAATGCTTCTTTTATTACGACGGCGATTACAGGGTCCAGCCGCTTTATTACCCGATTTCCATGGACGCCAATTGCGACAAAAACCTTTTGACCACCCTTAAGAACATTTACAAGCAGCAGAAAAGATGGGCTTACGGAATGGGGGAGGTGCCGTATTTCCTTTTTGCCAGCATCAAGAATAAGAAGATTGCCTGGAAAAAGAAGCTTTCTTTGGGTTTTGACTTGATAGAAGGGCACGTTTCCTGGGGAGTTTCTTCAATTCTTATCTTTCTTCTGGGCTGGCTTCCTTTGTATCTGGGCGGACCCGGGTTTTCTCAGACCCTGATTTCCTACAATTTGCCCAAAATTACCAGCTACATCCTGACCATAGCCATGGCCGGGCTTATCGGCTCCGTTTACGTCAGCATGATTCTTCTTCCTCCCAAGCCGATAAATTACGGAAGGTTCAAATACCTTTTCATGGTTTTGCAATGGGTTTTGATTCCCTTCATTATGATATTTTTCAGCTCTCTGCCCGCTCTTCAAGCCCAGTGGCACTGGCTGACCGGTAAATACATGGGGTTTTGGGTTACACCCAAAGTCAGAAAAGTCAATGAATAAAAAATTAATCATAATCATTTTAATTGTTTTGCTTCTGAATGTTTTTTTTGAAGTTAATTTTCCCAAAATCAACGAAGTTTCGATTGAAAGCGATAAAATCGAGAGCGAGATAAGGATTATTCAGATTTCCGATTTGCACGGCAAAAAATTTTCCGAGAGCATTTTTCAAAAGATAAAAGAGAAAAATCCTGACGCCATTGTTTTGACCGGAGATTTGGTTGACGAAAAGACGAAAGACTATGCCGATGTTTATTCTTTCGTCGAATCTTTGAATTTGAACGAGGCACCCATTTATTACGTGTCTGGCAATCATGATTTGAGCCATAAAGACGTGGGGATTTTCAATCAGGAATTAGCAAAAAGGGGGGTGGTGATTTTGGACGGTAAGAGAGTGGAGTTAAGAGAAATCGACATTTACGGCCTCGGGTATTACTCCGACCTTTCAAAAACAGAAAAACCGGAAGCCGGGTTTTCCCTGCTTCTGCTCCACGATGCTTTTCCAGTCGTTAAAGAAGGGGGAATGGGCTTTGATTTGATTTTGAGCGGGCATACCCACGGCGGACAGGTAAGACTACCCTTTCTCGGCGCTGTTTTCGTTCCCGGCCAGGGATTCTTCGCCAAATACGACAAGGGATTGTTTTCTTTGAACGAAAAAACCCGCCTCTACATTGACAGCGGACTGGGCAATACTTTTTTTCCTCTAAGGTTTTTGAACCGAAGCCAGATAAGCTTAATTACTATTTATTCCAAGTGAATTTTTTCTTCAAACGCTTCCAGCCTTTTTTTGAGGCCCGGATAGCTTTCCAGCTCCGGGTCTTTTTCAAGGATTTTCTCGGCCGTTTTTCTGGTTTTCTCGACAAGCTCTGCGTCTTTTATCAAAGACATGGCAAAGTCGGGTAGTCCCCACTGCTTCACTCCGAAAAAATCTCCGGGACCCCTCAATTTCAGGTCTATTTCAGAAAGCTTGAAGCCGTTGTCGTATTTTATCATCGCCCTTAATCTTTCTCTGGTAACCTGGCTCAATGAGTCGGTCAAAAGAAAACAGTAGGATTGTTGGTCGCTTCTTCCCACCCTGCCTCGGAACTGGTGAAGCTGGGCCAGTCCGAATCGGTCAGCTCCTTCAATCATCATGATGGTAGCATTGGGAATGTCGATTCCGACTTCAATAACCGAAGTGGAAACCAGAACGTCGAATTTTTTGGCCCTGAAATCCTTCATTTTCTTTTCTTTTTCTTTGGCCGACATTTTGCCGTGAAGCATTTCTATTTTCAACTTGGGAAAGATTTCCTTGGATAGCTTTTCGTATTCCTGCTCCACGGTTTTGATTTCCACGCTTTCGTCTTCATCGGCCCCTATCCGCGGACAAATAACAAAGGCTTGGCCGCCTCTTTTGATATCTTTTTCAATAAAGAGATAGGTCTTTTCCCTGTCTTTTTCCGTTACGATGTCGGTTATTATTTTCTTCCTGCCTTTGGGCAGCTGGGTGATGAGGGAAAGGTCAAGGTCTCCCCAGACGGTCAGGGCCAGGCTTCGGGGAATGGGAGTGGCCGTCATGGAGAGAAGATGGGGGACATTGTTCTGGTTTTTTCCGGATAAAGCCGCCCTTTGTTTCACTCCGAAGCGGTGTTGTTCGTCAACCACCACCAGCCCCAAGTTTTTGAAGATAATCTTTTTTTCCGACTTTTTCTTCTTTTTCGGGGCGATCAGGGCCTGGGTGCCGATAAGAATGTCAATTTCTCCCTTCAGGGTTTTTTCCAGAAGCTTTTGCCTGGAAATTTCAATGGTGTCCGATTTCAGTTTTTTTGAATAATATTTGTCTTCTTTTCCGGTCAAAAGGCCGATGTTGATGTTGAAATCCTTTAAAAGATTGAAGAATGTTTTGAAGTGTTGTTTGGTCAGTATTTCGGTTGGAGCCATGAGCACCACCTGGTTTTTGTTTTTGACGGCGTTGATTGAGGCCAGGACGGCAACCACGGTTTTTCCCGAACCCACGTCGCCTTGCAAAAGCCGGTTCATGGGCCAGGTTTTCTCCATGTCTTTCAAAATTTCTTCGCCCGCTTTTTTCTGGTCTTTGGTCAATTCGAAAGGCAGGGAAGAAATCAATCTGTCGACGATGTCCCGGTTTATCGGTATGGGCAGGGCTTTTTCTTTTTGGTTTTCCATTCTTTTTTTGCAACCGAAAAGAGAAATGAAAAAGATGTTTTCAAAAGAAAATCTTTGTCTGGCCTTTTGGGCCGTTTCCATGGAGTTCGGAAAATGAATCTGATAAAGAGCTTCTTTGAATCTCGGAACCTTGTATTCTTTAATTATTTCCTTGGGCAGGGTTTCCGGCATTTTGTCTGCCATGTCTTTGAGCAGAGGCTTCAGAATGTACCTGAAATATCTGGAGGTCAGGCCTTTAGTTTCCTGATAGATGGGGACGATTCTTCCGATATGGGTGGTTTCCCTGAGGGATGTTTTTTCGTAAACAGGGGAGTAAAGGTAGATTCTTCCGTTTTTAATCACGGCCTTGCCGGCCAGAAGGATTTCGTCTCCTTTTTTTAAGGTGTTTATCAAATAAGGCTGGTTGAACCAGATTGCCTGGATTGAGGCGGTTTCATCCTGGATTAAGGCTCTGACCAGAGACATTTTTTTGACCCAGGTCCTTTCCAATTCAATGTCCAGAATTTTTCCTTTGATGCAGTTTTCTTCATTGAGTTTGATGTCTTTGATTCGGGAAATCCGGGAAAAGTCCTTATAGCTTTTCGGGAAGTTAAACAGCAAATCGCCCAGAGTTCTGAGCTTCATCTTCTTCAGTTTTTTGGCAAAAACCGGGCCGATGCGAGGAATGTTTTCAACAAGGTCTCCTAATTTCATGATTAATGGTGCCCTCGAGAGGAGTCGAACCTCTATCGCAAGCTCCGCAAGCCCGCATTCTGTCCATTGAACTACGAGGGCTGTTCATAGATGTTAGCAGATTTGCTATTTTTTGCAATCGCAATTTGTTTGGTCGCAGTCAGCGTCATTGCCGGAATAGCCCGTGTAGTCAACGCAGTAATATCTGGAAGAAAGCAGTTCTTTTTGGATGCAGAATTTTTCCGGTAAATAATACATGACCAGAGGCGCTCCTCCCCGGCTGTTTATGGCTCGCCAGGGCGTGACAAAAGAGCTTGTTTTTTCGAAGTTTACGAAAGACCCGGTCTGGGTTTTGAAGGCGATAGCAGCTTCTTTTAATGTTTCCATCCCGCTGATTATTTCCCGGTCTTTAAGCGCTTGCTGGTAAAGCGGGCTATTTTGTATCGCGGAATTGTATTCTTCCAGTATTTCCTCGGGCACGGAGAACGTCTCCGGAGCCTGTATGGCGAGAGCTTGGTTGTGGTTGGTAAAACTTCCGTCGTATTGGACGCTTAAAATCTGCGCCTCCCCGGTTTCCATTAGGCCAAGGCCTTTAATGTCCAAGCTGAAATCAACGCTCAGTTTTTCTATCAGATAGGTTTTCTTTCCTATCCATATTTCAAGATTATTGATGTTCAGATTCTGGTCAATGAATTCTTTTATCGGTTCAAGCTCGGTTCCTTGACCGGCAAGGTCGGCCAATAAAACAGCTACCTCGTTTTTATCAATCTCGATTTTGTATCCGTAGGCGGTATCACTACCAATCGTTTTCGTTATTTTTTTCATTACCTCGGGGTGGTTTTTTATGCTTTGGCATATTTTTTCAATCACGGCTTGGTCGGGAGCGAACTGGCTTGAACCAGATTCAGAAATTTTAATCCATCTGCCCGTTAAGACGCTTTTAATGATTTCATACACAGCTTCAACCTCTTCAAGATCCCCTGGTTTAAAGTAGGGGGCAAGGTTCGGGCCCGTTTTGATTAATTTTCCGTAAAGGCCGTTGTGGACGAAATTAAACTCCGCGGTTATCGCTTCGCCGGAAGAAACCTCGACCGACAATTTGATGTCATTGGGATTAATGAAATCAATGCCGGCCTTCAATCCCAGGGAGTATTCGCTGTTCAGGCTTTCCAGCTCCGCTCCTTGTTTTAAGGTCTCCAGGATTTTGTCGTTGACTTGTATTTTTAATTCGTTTTCCGATCGGAAGCTTTTAATCTCGGGTATTTTATCAAGAGCCTGGCCGATTATCAATAAGGGGCGCCTGGAGTAATAGTAGTAGCCGCCAAAAACTGCTCCGCCTACGAGCAAAAAGCAGACGACTCCTATCAATATTTTTTTCCAAGGCAGGGGACGTTTGCTGTCGGTTATTTTAATCGGTTCCGGGGAGGGCGAAATGGCGGGCGGTATTTCCCGCGGCTCAAGCATCTCTCGGAGTTCAGGCATTTCATAGGGTTCAGGCATTTCCTGTGGCGGTTCAGGTATTTCTGTCCGGGGACCCTCGGCGGTTTTCAAAAAATCAAAAGTTTCTTCTATCGCTTCTTCCTTCCATCCGGTGTCAATCAGTATTTGTTTTATTTCTTCGTCGGAAGAGCCTTTTCCAATCTTCTTTTTGATATATGCCAACAATTCTTGGTTAACCATGTTTTTGCATGAATATTATCTTATTCAAATAATACCACAATCCCCAAAATTTTGAAAGTTTGACAGAAGATTTCGGGAATGTTAATCTTGAATCATGAAACGAATATATCTGGACCATGCGGCTACTACGCCCGTTGACAAGAGGGTTTTAAAGGCCATGTTGCCGTATTTCACCCGAAAGTACGGCAATCCCATGTCCCTTCATTCTTTCGGGCAAGAGGCCCAAAAAGCAGTAGAAGAGGCGCGCATCAAGGTGGCTGATTTTTTCAATTGTTCGCCCGGGGAGATTTTCTTTACTTCCGGAGCGACCGAATCGAACAACTGGGTGATTAAGGGGGTAGTCAGGGCTCATCAATCCAAAAAGCCGCATATTATCACCTCTGCCATAGAACACCATTGTATCTTGGAGGCCTGCGAGAGCGTCGAGAAAGACGGGCTGGCTGAAGTGACCTATTTGAAGCCTGATCCCCGGGGAATAATTTTTTCCGAGAGCGTTAGAAAAGCAATTAAGAACAATACGGTTCTTGTTTCTGTCATGTACGTCAACAACGAAATCGGGACAAGAGAGCCGATTGAAGAAATAGGAGAAGTTTTGGAAGGGAGAATCCTTTTTCATACCGATGCCACCCAGGCCGTAAGCCATTTCAATTGCGACGTTAAAAAACTGGGAGTGGATTTTCTTTCCATGTCCGGGCACAAGATATACGGACCCAAGGGAGTAGGAATTTTATATATCAAAAAAGGGTCTTTGATTTTCCGCATTCAGGAAGGCGGAGCCCAGGAAGGAGAGATGAGGGCCGGAACCCATAATGTGCCGGGAATCGTCGGCTTGGCCAAGGCCGTGGAACTGATTAAAAAAGACAAAAAGATTTTACAATTGAGAAATTATCTGATATCCAGGGTTTTGAAAGAAGTTCCTTTGTCAAGACTAAACGGCTCTTTGGATAAGCGTTCTCCCAATAACGCCAATTTCACTTTTAACAACATTGAGGGAGAAAGCCTGGTTATGCTGCTTGATGGGGAGGGGATTGCTTCGTCGACCGGTTCAGCTTGTTCTTCCCGTTCGCTCGAGCCGTCCCATGTTCTTTCGGCCATTGGCTTGAGGCCGGAAGAAGCGCACGGTTCTTTGCGCTTAACTCTGGGAAAAGACACCACCAAGAAAGACATTGATTTTACCGTGGAGAAAATTAAAAAAGCAGTTGCCAAACTAAGAGAAATATCCGGCAATGTTTTGGAAGAGTATGAACAACTACACTAAAAGAACATTAAACCAGTTTCTCAAGCCCAAGAATCGGGGAAAGATAAATAATCCGGACGGAGTGGGAATGGTGGGCAATCCCGTCTGCGGTGACTTGATGAAGGTTTACATCAAGGTGGGGAAGAATAAAAAAAGAGAGGAGATGATTAAGGACATTAAGTTTGAGACCTTGGGTTGCGTGGCTGCGGTTGCTTCTTCTTCCATCACCACCGAGCTGGCCAAGAACAAGACCCTGAAGCAAGCTTCAAAAATAACCAAAGACGAAATTGTCAAAGGATTGGGAGGCCTGCCCAGAGAAAAGGTTCACTGCTCTATTCTGGCCAACCAGGCCCTTAAAAAGGCCATAGATGATTATTACTCCAAATTACCAGCTTCCTCCGCCGCCTCCGCCAAATCCTCCGCCCGCGCCTCCGCTAAAACCGCTTCCGCCGCCGGGCGCAAAAGAGGACGTTCCTATGCCGGAAAAGCTTTTTAAGCTGTTTGCGAAAACGACTGAATTGAATGTTGCCATCTGGTTGTCATTGTACCAGGCGGGGGCATAAGTCATTGATTTGAATTGCTCCGCCCATTCTCTCTCCAAGCCGAAAATCATTGCAAAAGGAAGAAGCTCCTCAAAATGCCGGGGAGTTTTTTCCGGAGCGTTGTGGAATTGTATTCTTCTGGTCTCGGCCACGGAAATGTATTTTTTCAATCCAAGCAGATATTCTTTGGCTTCAACCCCCTTTAATGTTTTTCTGGGCATTATCATCCCGAAGACAATGGTTGATATGCCGGATATCAGGACGCTGAAGAACCAGAGAAAGCCGATGAATAAAAAAAAGAAGGAAGCGAATATCAGCAGAATGCCGATGACGACGTAGGGCAGTTTAATCTTTTTCGGGTTGGCGGAAAAGCATCCGTTGTCGGTAAGGCTTTTGAATGTTTTTTCTTCTAATTTGTCCACTTCAAGGTCTTCAGCGGTTATTTTCGACAAGTACGCTTCCTGCTTGCTTTTGAATATGCTGTTGAGTAGGGCTTTGTCGTTTTGGTTAATGGAATCGTCGGGTTCTTTGGTTTTGATTAAAATATAGTCGGCTTTGGAGAAAATAGAGGTTCCGCCCTTTCTTTCTATTTTAAGATATCCTTTTATGGCCAGGCTTATTATCTCCGCCGGAATGTTTTTGATTGCAAAGCTTTCATTCATCAAGGTGGCGGATTCAAGGGGGGACAGGTCTTTTAACGGTCCGTATTGGGCGATGATAACGCCTCTGCCTTTCGGGTCCCGGCCCCGCTTGTACCATTTAAAGAAAAGAAAGATGAAAATTGCCAAAGGCAAAACAAGAATTATATTATCCAGTATTTTTTCCTTGATGTTTTCCAGGGCGCTCGGTTCGTACAGCGTTCCCTTGGCCAGTCCCACGACCACGGTCAAATAGTTTTCCGGGGAAAGAGCTTGATTGTGCTCTATCGTTAATTGGTTTCCTTGTTTTTCCATTAAACATGTGGTCTGGCTGTTCATCTGGCCGTAATAGCAGGCATGGGTCGTATTGTTGTTTTCCGGAAAGCTTATCCTGACCAAAGAATTTTTAATGTCAACCGGCCAGCTTCCTCCAACGGCGTTCCAGTACAATTCGTCGTGGTCTTCAAAGTAGTTTATGGCTTTTTTGACTTTGTAATTGATTATGTATGTTTTTTCGCCGGAAACAAAAACATCCGAATCGCCGATTTTTATCCTTATATTGTTTCCCTGCTTTGAGGCGGAGAAAACATATTTCTGGTTCTGCTCGTCATTTACTGAAATGTTTCCTATCTTCACCGAATATATTCCGCCTCGGGTATTGTATCTGTAGGGGATGTCCCTGTAAATGCCGTGCCTTTGCTCCTGGCCGAAGTCGTATAATATCTTTTCCTGAACGTCAATCGTGGCATCGGCATTGATGACGATGCTGGTTTCGTAATTCTGTATTTCCTCGGCCAAGGCAGGGGAGGAGATAGCCAGCAGGAAGATTATGAATAATATGGTTTTGAGCTTGTTCATTCAGGTGCGGAGGGAGAGGGATTCGAACCCCCGGTGGGTTGCCCCACAGTAGTTTTCAAGACTACCTCATTCGTCCGCTCTGACATCCCTCCGTATGGGAAGATTATATGGCAAAAGCCCGAATTATTCAATCCCTCCTTTTATTTCCTTTTCCAGGGTGTCCAGGAAGTTTTTAACGAATTCAGTCTTTTCCTTGCAGACCTCTTTGGCTTTGGGAGTGTAGAGTTTCTCCTGCAGGAATTTCAGTTTCGTTTCAAACTCGGCCTGGGGAGAGTGTTTTGTCTTGTCCTGTATTTTTCCGGCCTTCTGGCCCCCCAGATTGCTCTTTATATATTCTCCGACGTCTTCCTCGGAATATATTTTGGCGTTGTTTCTTCCCACCCAGGCAAAAGCCCTGGCAATGCCGATGGCGCCCAGGCTGTCAAGCTTGTCAGCGTCGAACAGTATTTTTGCTTCCATTGATTTCGGCTCGTTGCCCGTTCTGTATCTGTGGGAAGAGATGCAATCTTGTATTTTTCGTATTTTCTCTTCCGGAAAGCCGAGGTTTTTTAAAATGGGCAGGGCCATTTCCGCTCCCAAGACAGCGTGGTCCGCGCTTCCCGTGTAATCGCTGTCTTCTTTTACTCTGGCAATATCGTGGAGCAGAGCAGCGGCCTTTAAAACATCCAGGTCCACTTTCTCGTTTTCCGCCAGCTTTAAGGAAAGGTTGTACACCCTCATCACGTGGTCCATGTCGTGGTCGGCTTGGGACAGTTCCTTTTCCACGATTTCTTTTATTTTGAGAAATTTTTCTTCCATGGATTTAGAATGTTTTTACGCTTTTCACTATTTTGTCTATTATCTCATCAAGGTCAAAGGTTTCACGTTCTGCCTCGCAATTGCTCTTATCGGGGTCGTCGTAGTTATAGCACTGGGGATAGCGCAATACGAAATTGGCGCTGATGATTTTTCCTTCTTTGAGGGTTGAATAAGCGTACTCGGTGTAGGTTGAACCGGCCGCTCCTTCGCTCATTGCCCGAATGCAATAAACGCTGTTGTTAATGGTTTTTTGCATTATTCTCAAAGGAAAGCTGCTTTCCAGCGGGGTTTCTTGGCAAATCAGTTCGCCTTCGGTTTCAATGATTTCCGGAGGCCACTCGGCAACGGAGATATATTGGGCTGGTAATTTTTCCGGATATTGGAATTCCACGCTTGGGGAGCTGAATATGTTCCAAGCGTCCTCGTAAGAACCGACAGCCGCGCTGATAATGAGCCAGCGGCCATCGTTTTTTTCAACGCTCAGGGCCACGCGGCGTTTTATCGTTGTTTCTCCCGTGCTCGTCATCTCAATTATGTATCCCTGGACCAAGTATGCGTCATCAGAGATTTTTTCAACTTCATCAATTTCTATTCTGTCCGGCCAAGGGCTTGAGGTAAGACGGCCTAGGGCTTTCGAGGGGTCGTTTTTCCATTCTGCGAGCAGGCTTGGTGCCACGAAATCCTTGTAATTCTGTTCCAAGCTTTGGCTGATGATTTCCTGAGGAGCGAGCAGGGAAACGTTTTTCAGAACATTTCCGAATTCTTCAACCACGTTCCTGACGGCGGTTTCGTTCCGCTTTTCTTGATTGCTCCAAAGACATGCGCCACCGATGGCGATTGCCAATACAAGAATGATTAATAATTTTTTGTTCATGTTGAATGTTTTACTTAGATTCGAAATCCGCCCAAAAAGACAATATTCCCAGAGCCAAAAATAGCGTCGCTTTCAGCCAGTTCTGTTCCTGCAGGGCTTCGATTAAAGCGATTCCGAAAAAGATTACGAATACCGCTAAATTTGTAAATTTTATTTTCATATCTTTATTTCAATGAGTTTTATCGGCGGAGAGGGAGGGATTCGAACCCTCGAGCCGTTTTCACAGCTAACACCTTAGCAGGGTGCCCCATTCGACCAACTCTGGCACCTCTCCATATAAGTAAGTCATTCTATCCGAAAAAATCACCAAGGTCAATGTTTGGCTACGACCAGGCCGAACACTTCTTTGGCCTGATTTTGCTTCAATGTCTCGGCCAGTTTTTCCATTACAAAAACGTCGTAAACAATGTCCAGAACCAGGACGCTTTTATCCTTTGTCTGGTCAGGATTTTCCATTAAAGGTGCTTTCAGTTTTTCCGAAATCAATTTCGCCACTTCTTTTGTTTTGTTAAAACCCGTTCTTTTTTCCTCTTTCTTGTCGATGGGGCGGGGGAAGACGACGAAATCAGGAAATCGGTTCTTTTCCAGCAGAAAGAAATGTGTTAAAATTATCAAAGCCAAAGGCATTGAAAGCTCTTTGATTGAGTTAAAGGAATTGATGGTTTTTTTCAAGACGTTTTGGTTCAGGTCAGCCGAGACAAAGAGCCCGTCAAGAAAGGACGAAGGGCATTCCGGGCATTTGAAAACACCTTTGTTTTTTCCGCAGAGACAGCGCTGAAAAGGGTTTATTTCCATCAAAGAAAAGCAGTCCTCGCACAAATGAGAACCCTTTCTCTGGCAGACCAGGCAGGTTTTGGGGAAAAGCAGGTCCAGTAAATAATCAAGGGCTTGTTTCGTTAACATCTTGTGCTATAATTATATTACGAATTCAAATTTTGACAATTCCTTTTTGAAAAAAATAATGCTATACTAATATAAAATATGCTTTTGTTTGGCAAAAGAAAAAATCAATTCGGCCTAGGAATTGACATAGGGACAAAAGGAATAAAAATTGTTGAAATTTCAAAGAAAAAAAACAGGATTGTTTTGGAAAATTACGGGGAAATTAATTTGGATGTGGCTGGCAAGCAGTTTTTCAGGTATTTTGACAAAAATACGCTTAATCCGTCAATTGAAAATATCACTCGGGCGATCAGGGCGATTTTGTCCGAATCGGCCATAAAGACGGAGAAAGCGGTTTTTTCTTTGCCCGACTTCGCCACATTTTTCATTACTTTTGAATTACCCACGATGACCAAAAAAGAATTGAACAGCGCGGTTGGCTTCGAGGCCAGGAAATATATTCCCTTGCCTTTGTCCGAAGTGGTTCTGGATTGGCAGGCGTTTAACAGGGACACGAAAGGGGGAATGAACAGAATATTAATGATGGCCATTCCCAAAGTCTTGGTTGAGCATTACAAGCACATCGCTGAACAATCCGGATTGGAGTTGGTTGCTTTGGAGGCGGAGGCAGTGGCCCTGAAAAGAGCCCTTATTAAAGACACAGATCCGATTTCCTGTCTTGTAGAAATCGGATTTCAAAGTACCAACGTCACTATCGTGGACAGCGGCCTCATTAAGACGAGTTTTAGTTTTGATATTGCTGGAAAAGATTTGACCCTGACCTTGGCTGAAACGCTGGGTCTGGATTTCGGGGTAGCGGAGAATTTAAAAATTAAAAACGGACTGTCTTCGGAAAACAACGAAGGGGTCACGGTTTTGGCCTCGGTTTTGACTTTAATTGTTGAAAAGGTGAAGAAGGTAATCAGGGACTTCCGAGCCAAGGAAAACAAAAAAGTGGAGCAGTTGATTTTGAGCGGGGGAACGTCCAAGATGGTGGGTATCGTTGATTATTTCCAGGAAATGTTTGATTATGCGGAATTCGGGGGTATTAAAATAATCTTGGGAGAACCCTTTAATGACATTGTTTATCCGCCGATTATTGAAAAAAGGATTAAAAGGTCGGGTCCGGTTTTTGCCATTGCTTTGGGAGAGGCATTGAAAAAATTTGAAAAATAAGGGAAAATATATTAAAATTAACATAATATATGGCCATTGAAATAAAAGACAAAAAAGAAGAGGAGCGGTCAGTAGCGGGGAATATAGTGTTTTTCTTGTCTTTTCTGATACTTCTCGTTGTCGCAGGCAGTATTGCTTATCTGCAATATATGGCTCTGCCTCAAAACGAACAGAAAATAGCCGAGCTTAACAACACCCTGTCTACACAGAAATCGGAAGAAATGAGACAACTGGAAAGTCAGGCCTATGACATAGAGAGGCTCGTCAGCGATTATAAAATCCTTTTTGAAAGCCGTCCCGAGGCGTCCAAATTTTTTGATAATTTCGAGGATTGGGTCCATCCCCAAATATATTACTCGGGATTTTCTTTAAGCTTGGAAACCCGCACCGCCGTCATGAAAGGAAGCGTCAGCGACTTCAAGCCCATAATACAGCAAATCAAGATTTTCAGAGGCCAGGATTTAATTGAAAGCTTCCAGGTTTCCAATGTTAAGTTGTCCGGCACCGATGGAGTCGATTTCGACTTATCCATTGTTTTAAAAGCGGAATTATTTAAATAATTATGCAATACAAAAAACCACAACCAGTTTTCATTCTTTCCTTTCTTTTTCTTGTCGGCGCCGTAGCCCTCGGCTATTATCTGTTTTTGCCGAAATACAAAAAATTTAACGAACAGAAAAGCGAAATCGTCAGATTGAATGGCTCAATTGAGCTTAAAAACAATTACGAAAGCAAGATTAATGAAATAGGCCAGAAATTGAAAGATGTTGACTGGGAAGGAAAAAGGGGAAAGATAGAGATTAATTTTGACTCTACCCCGTTCTTTTTGCCCA
The DNA here is from genome assembly GCA_002452735.1 of Patescibacteria group bacterium UBA6805. Taxonomy (GTDB): domain Bacteria; phylum Patescibacteriota; class Minisyncoccia; order Minisyncoccales; family Minisyncoccaceae; genus Microsyncoccus. The sequence continues at coordinate 95,801 of DKFD01000011.1, forward strand.
AAACCGAAATATTTTTCAGAGATATGGTTTCCAGAAGCGGGATGAGCTTTACAAGTATCGCTTTCAGCTCGGCGACTTTGGCCAAGGGGACGTCTCAGCAAGGGCAGGGAGAAAGCAACGCAAAGACCAAAGAAGAACTTAAGTCCCAGGAAACAACCCAGACTCAAGTCGGAGCCACCGGAAGCACTTTTTCCGCAATCAAGGGGCCTGTCAACAAAGTGCCTTTCGCCCTGGTCGTCAGCGGCAGCTACCAGGCTTTTAAGCGCTTGCTTGAAAATTTTGAGAAACAAGCATTTTTGATTTCAGTCAAAACAATCACCCTCAACGCGCCTGAAGCTGACGGTACTGTTTCCTTCTCCGTTGCTGGCGAGGTTTATTCATATTAAGTTTAAAATACATGGACATATACGTTGAAAAAAAAATAAGTTTTGAAAAAATCGGCCCGTTCATTCTCTTAGTTGTAATAATTTTGGGTATTTTCTTCGTTTTCAAATATTTTACCAAAAACACGGGAACGGAATCTTTTACAGTGACATTGCCCGTACCGAACATTGATTATTCTTTTTTAACCTCCCCGGATTTTGAAGCGCTTGAACCTTTCCCGGACTACCCGTCCTTCAGGGAAGACGAGGGCGTGACGGCGACTCCGGGAAGAACTAATCCTTTTACGCCAATTTCTCAATAAATAATCAAAAACATGGTTTTTATACAAAAATTAATTGAGAAAAAAATAATTGACGAAAAAAAAGCCAAGGGGCTGGAAGACGGCCTTAAAGCATTTGAAGGTTCTGAAGAGGATTTTTTATTAAAAAATAAAGTGATAGATGAGAAAGGGCTGAACAAAATAAAGTCGGAGATTTTCAAAACGGAATTTTTCTCTGGTTCCGAGACAATGGAAATTCCCAATGATGTCTTATCTATGGTTCCCGAAGAATCCGCCCGTTTCTATAAGATTATGCCCTTGAGTATTAAAGAGGGGTCCCTAGAGGTGGGCATAGTTGACCCCGAGGATATAAAAGCCAGGGAAGCGGTTGATTTTATCGCCAGAAAAAGCAATCTCAACTGCAAAATTTACCTTATCAATGAAAGAATTTTCAATGTTTTTTTAAAGCAATACAGAAACATTAAAGAAGAAGTGGGCAAGGCCTTGAGCGCCCTGGAAACCGAAATGGGCGGGGAAGCCGACGTTGAGCTTTTTGCTTTTGATAAAAAACCGACCCAGGAAAGACTGACCGAGGAAGCGCCGATTATTAAAATGGTGGCCGTTATTTTAAGGCATGCTGTTGACGGGAATGCTTCGGATATTCACATTGAGCCCGAGGAAAAACAACTGAGAATTCGTTTCAGGATGGACGGAACCCTTTATGCCTCCCTTTATCTGCCGATTCATACCCATCCTTCAATTGTGGCGAGAATCAAAATACTTTCAAACTTAAGGATTGACGAGACGAGAGTTCCCCAGGACGGAAGGTTCTCGGCCAGAATTGAAAATAAAAATATCGATTTCAGGGTTTCAACCCTGCCCACCAAGCTGGGAGAAAAAGTGGTAATCAGGGTGCTTGATCCGACCGAGGGCCTAAGAAGCTATCAGGAGATAGGATTGGTCAGCACCAATTTAAAATGGCTGAGAGAGGCCATTACCAGGCCTTTCGGGCTGATTCTGGCCACTGGTCCGACTGGTTCCGGAAAAACCACCACCTTATACGCCGTTCTTCAGGAGCTGAATAAGCCGGAAGTGAACATAGTCACCCTGGAAGACCCGATAGAATATTTCATGAAAGGAATAAATCAATCCCAAGTCAGGCCTGAGATCGGTTACGACTTCAGCCAGGGATTGAGGCATGTGGTAAGACAGGACCCTGATATTATCATGGTGGGAGAGGTGAGAGATGAAGAGTCGGCTTCATTGGTTACCCATGCCGCCCTAACGGGTCATATTGTTTTATCAACTCTTCATACCAACAATGCAGTCGGTATTATTCCCAGGCTGATAGACATGAAAATCAAGCCGTTTCTTTTGCCGGCCACTTTAAATATCGGCGTTGCCCAAAGGCTGGCACAGCGCCTCTGCCCTTATTGCAGGGAAAAAGTAAGGCCCAATAAAGAAATCGAAAAATTAATAGCGAGGGAAATCAGCAGTTTGTCCGAAGACGCCAGGAAAGACCTTAGTATCCCCAGCTCGATATATGTTTATAAGGCCAAGGGTTGTCCCAAATGCAACATGAAGGGAGAAAAAGGCAGGATTGGCGTATTTGAAGTTTTGAAAATGACTCCCGAGCTGGAAAAGATTGTTATTGATGATCCAACGGAAATGAGAATCGCCCAAGAAGCTAAAAGGCAGGGAATGATTACCATGAGACAAGACGCGATTATCAAAGCCGTTAACGGCGATGTTTCCATAGAAGAAGTGTTTAGGGTTTCCGAAGAATATTAAAATGGACTATTTACACTACCTAAAACAACTTTTACTTTTAACGATTGAAAAAGGAGCTTCCGACCTTCATCTTTCCGCGGGGCACCCCCCCATTTTTAGGATAAACAGAAAGCTTATCCCCTTGGCCAGGGAAAACCCGCTGACCCCCGAAGACGCAAAGAGGTTATGCTTTTCCCTGATGAACGAACAACAAATCAAAAGATTTTTAGAAGAAAAAGAAACAGATTTTTCATATAATTTTGAGGAAAAAGGAAGATTCCGCATCAATATTTTTCATCAAATGGGCAATGTTTCCGCTTCCATGCGCTTGGTCTCGAACCACATAAGGTCAATTGACGAACTGAACCTGCCCATCCAGATTTATAGATTCTGCAAGAATGTTCAGGGTTTTATTCTGATTACCGGCCCTTCCAGCCATGGCAAGAGCACGACTTTGGCGGCCATGATTAACGAGATAAACATGACCCGTTCCTGCCACATAATAACCATTGAAGACCCGATTGAATACATCTTTGAAGACGACAAGGCCATTATAAATCAAAGAGAACTGAATTACGACACCTTGTCTTTTCCCAGGGCCCTGAAGTCAACCTTCCGCGAAGACCCGGACGTGATTATGGTGGGGGAGATGAGAGACCCGGAAACAATCGCCACGGCCATTACCGCAGCCGAGACCGGACATTTGGTTCTTGCCACCCTGCACACCAACTCCGCTTCCCAGACCATCCATAGGATTGTGGATACTTTTTCCGGAGAACAGCAGAACCAGATAAGAACGCAATTATCCGGTTCTCTGGCGGGAGTCATTTCCCAGAGGCTGATTCCGTCAATTGACGGGGGAGTGGTGCCGGCTTGCGAAATAATGTTTAATACGCCGGCCGTGTCCAATTTAATCAGGGAGAACAAGATTTATGAAATTCCTTTAGTGATAGAAACATCTTCAGACATGGGCATGGTTTCTTTGAACAGGTCGCTGGCCGAATTAATAAGGAAAAGAAAAATTACGTTTGAAGAGGCCACGATTTTTTCTCCCAGCGTAAGAGAGCTTAAAAAATTAGTAGCATAGTATAGTTCGTATGAAATATTTTTTTGTCGCCAAAGACCCCGGAGGGAAGCCTCAAAAAGGAACAATCGAGGCCTCTTCCAGAGAAGCGGTGCTTGACATTCTGGCCAGCCAGAATTTTTTCCCCGTTTCCATTGAAGAAGAATCCACGGGCAAGAGTTTTTTAAACAGAAAGATAACTTTTTTCGGAGGCGTTTCCCATAAAGAGGTGGTTATGTTTTCCAGGCAGCTGGCCATCATGATTGACGCCAACGTTTCGCCGTCCGAAGCTTTGGATACTTTGGCCGCTCAAACCAGAAACGCCATTTTCAAGGAGAAAATTTACAAAATAGCGGAAGACGTCAGAGGAGGAACGCTTCTTTCCAAGGCCTTCGGCAAATATCCGGAGCTTTTTTCCAATTTTTACATAAACATGATTAAGTCGGGGGAAGTTTCCGGCGACTTGCCCAGAATTTTGGAAAGAATCGCCGAACATCTCGAAAGCGAATACGCCATTCGCTCCAAAACCATCGGCGCCATGATTTATCCGGCCATTGTTTTGATTGTTTTCGTTTTGATTTTCGCCGTAATCATGATTTTCGTCATACCCGGACTGGTGGATATTTTGCAAGGATCGGGACACGAACTGCCCGTGGCAACAAGAATAATTATTTCCATTTCCAACATCATCAACAAATTCTGGTATTTGTTTATTCTGGGATTGGCGGGAATCGTTGCTTTTTTCGTGCTTTATCCGAAAACGGACGAGGGAAAGGAAATTATGGACAACCTGATTTTAAAGATTCCGGTTATTAACTCTTTCGTAAAAAACCTTCTTTTGGCCCGTTTTGCGGAAAATCTTTCTGCCTTGATTTCGGCGGGGATTCAGATTACGGAAGCCCTGGACGTGGTAGCGAGCCTGGTGGGCAACAACCTTTACAAAAGGGCGATTTTGGAAACAAAAGACAGGGTGATAAAAGGGGAGGCCATCAGCAGCGTCTTGACGAATTATCCCTATATTATCTCTCCGCTTTTCGTACAAATGGTTTCCGTGGGCGAAAAAACGGGAAAACTAGACTCTTCTTTGATGAATATCGTCAGGTTTTACAAGCAGGAGTCAGAAACTTTTATCAATTCCCTGTCCAGCATCATTGAGCCGATATTGATGGTCGGCTTGGCGGTAATGGTCGGATTTTTGGTAGCTGCCGTTATTCTGCCTATTTACCAGATTAGCACCACCCTTCAGGAGTAATTTATTTGACAAGAATGAAGAATATCTGATAAAATGAATAAATAAGCATTAATCAATTCAAAAGGTCGTCCATATTCTTTTGAATATGAAAAATAATTTAAAAAGATATGACTATGAATAAAAAAGCTTTTACGGGCTTTACGCTGATTGAGCTGTTGGTGGTTATCGCCATTATCGGTATTTTGTCCGGCTTGATTATCGTTTCCTTGTCCGGAGCCCAGAACCAGGCCAAAGATGCAAGAATCAAGGCGGCTTTGGACCAGATGAGGCCTCAGGCAGAGATTTACAAGATTACTTACGATAATTATGCTGCTTCAGCCATTGACACGACCATTGCTTCGGGGACAGCTTGCGCCCTGGATGCCGCTAACTCTTTCCTTCGTGCTTCGGTCAGCCCTGACGGAGACAGATTGTGTGACGACATCCAAACTCAAGGAACAGGAAACTTGATTGTAAGAATGAACAATGCAACCGGTTCCGGTGGGAAATATTGCGTTTCCAAGGTTTTAAACGTGACTGGCAGCCACTGCATTGATTCCTCCGGTTATTCGGGTTCCACCGCCAACTGTGATATAACAAACTATGATTGTCAGTAATTTTTTGAGAAGGGCCCCTCTAAAGAGGGGCTTTTTATTTTTTAAAAAATATGTTAAAATCATTTTATGCTAAATGAAGAATTTTTGATTTTGATTTTGATTTTTATCTTGGGCGCCGTTGCCGGCAGTTTTATTAATTGTCTCTGCTGGAGGATCAATCAAAAAGAAACCATTATGGGCGGTTCGTATTGTCCGAAATGCAGGCACAAGCTCGGGTTTTTTGATTTGTTTCCCTTGCTTAGCTTTCTTTCCTTGAGAGGAAGATGCCGCTACTGCAAGGAAAAGATATCTTTCCAGTATCCTTTAATGGAAATGCTGACCGGACTGGCCTTTGTTTTTGTTTATCATTACACTGGCTTTGACATTTTGACTTTCGATTTTCAGAACATCGCTTTCTACGAATTGATTTTCAGATGGTTTTTGTCCGTTCTTTTGCTTACGGCTTTCATCTACGACCTTAAGTATTTTATTATCCCGGACAGAATCACTTTTTCCGCCATTGTTTTGACCTTTTTATGGATTGTCGTCGGTTTTTTCTTGAAGCATTACACGGAAATGCAGGTTTTAAGCTTCCTTTTTTCCGGTTTGGCTTCGGCTTTCTTCTTTTTCTGTTTATGGTTTTTTTCTTCGGGCAGGGCAATGGGGTTCGGCGACGTAAAATTGGCTTTTCTTCTGGGCTTGTTCCTGGGCTATCCCGTCATTATTCCCGCTCTTTTCGTTTCTTTCTTTATCGGCGCTTTAATCGGAATAATTCTGGTTCTCTTGAGAAAAAAGAAGATGAAGTCGGAGGTTCCTTTCGGTCCGTTTCTGGTAATGGGAACTTTTATCGGCCTGGCTTGGGGCGAAGACATTATTTTATGGTATCTTTCTTTTTTAAAATAACAAGGGTATAATGGTTAAAATGAGGAATAATCTTGAAAAAGGTTTGACCCTGGTGGAAATGTTTGTCGTCGTTTCCATTGCCGTCGTGATGACGACGATAGTTTTCGGCAATTACGGAAAAGGAAAAGAGAGCCTGGCTCTGGAAAGAGCCGGCCAAAAATTGTTTCAGGACTTGAGGCGCACTCAGGAGTTGGTTATGTCCGGAGTGCCGTCGGCGGGGATTAACGCCTGCGGCATCTATTTTAACAAGACTTCGGGCAACGAAACCAAGTATCTCCTTTACAATAACGTCAACGCCAACTATTTTTATGAAAATGGAACCGATTCAATAAGGGAAACAATAAGCATCGAGTCCGGAATTAAGATTTGTGACATTAAAGACAATGGCGTTAGCGGCAATACCGTCAGCGTTTCTTTTATGCCGCCGGAGCCGGTAACCAGGATTGACAGCAATTATGCGGGGCACGAAGCAACGATTATCCTGTGCATTGTCGGTGATACAACGAAAACCAGGGAGATTAAAATAAACAATCTCGGAAGAATAGAAATAACCAACCCTTAATTATATGAGAAAAATCCTTAAAAACGGTTTTACTTTGATTGAAATGGTGGTTTCGGTTTTTGTGATATCCGTAGCCGTGGTGGGGGTTTTTCAGGTAACTACCAGGTATATTCAGCAAACCAAGTTTGAAAAAGAGGCTTATGTAGCCGCTCTTTTGGGCCAGGAGGCCATTGAGATTATAAAAAACTTCAGGGACGTTAACTGGATAGGAAGCAGTAATCCCCTTGATTGGAAGAACGGGTTGACTTCCTGTTCTTCGGGCTGCGAGATTGATTACGACGATGCCGGCTTCACTGTCTGGTCTGGCAGCGGAAGATATTTATATATTGAAAAAACGAGCGGTCTGTATAAATATTTGGACTCTCCTGGACCCGACGACGTAAAAACCGTTTATAGAAGAAAGGCAACCATAACCGAAGTGGGAAGCGACGAGTTGGATATCGTGGTTGATGTTTATTGGAGAACCAACACCACGACCGTAAAGGAAGATATATATAATTGGAAACAATAATCATGGAAAACAAAGGATTAACATTGGTTGAATTGTTGATATCCGTTTCCATCTTTGGAATTTTAGCCATAATTTTAATCGGCATTTTCGTGGCGGCCCTAAATGCCCAAGCTTCGGTTCTTCAGAATCAGGAGATACTCGGCCAGGCCAGCTATGCCCTGGAATATATGGACAGAAGCATTAGAATGGCCCTGAGGGATGATGCTGCCGGAGCTTGTTCCGGCGCTGATAAGAACTACAACACGGCTTCGGGAATAGTTTTTCTGGCCTTTGACGCAATGGCCGGAGATTATCGCTGCAAGCGTTTTTATCTTGAAGACAATAAAATCAAAGAGCAAAAATCAATTGATAAAACCGCAGCCAATTTCGGAGCAGGCGTTGAGCTGACCTCGTCAAAGGTCAGGGTTAACGGTTTGATTTTCAGTGTTTTGGGAGACGTTCTTGATGTTTCCCAGCCCCAGGTTACGATTTTGATAAATATGGAGTCAAACAACAGGAGGTTGGTTCCTTTGCCCAGCATGGTCATTCAAACAAGCGTTTCTCAAAGGAACTTAAATATCAGCGATTAAAATATATGGAAAAAAATAATCTTAAAAAAGGCGTTTCCCTGTATTTGATTGTTGTGATTATTTCCGTTCTTTTGGCCGTGTCTTTGAACGCAGGGTCTTTAATCGTCGGCGGAGCCAAGATTATAAAAGGAGCAGCTGATTCGGTAAAGGCTTTTTGTGCGGCCGATACTGGAATAGAAGAAGCGCTGTACAATGCGAAAAACGGAACCTGCAACAACATCGTCAACGGAATCGTGGGAGGCGATGCCAAATATGTTTACAGCGTTAACGTAAGCTATACCGGAGCCGATTGCACCGATACGGGAACAACCATACAATCCACCGGTGAATTCAAGCCCGGAGCAACCTCTTCAAGCAAGAGAAAAATTAGTATTACCTATTAAGAGGCGAAGCATGAAAAGAGAAGAGGTCAAAAAGAGGATAGAGAAGTTGCGAGAACTCATTAATCACCACCGCTATCTTTATCATGTTCTTGACAGGGAAGAAATATCTCCGGCAGCGCTTGATTCTTTAAAAAAAGAGCTTTTTGATTTGGAACAGAAATTTCCCGAGCTGATTACTTCCGATTCTCCCACCCAAAGAGTGGGAGGAAAGCCTCTGGACAGCTTTGAAAAATACGAGCATAAAAAATTAATGATTTCTTTTGACGACGCTTTTTCCAGGGAAGACATGGACAATTGGGAAAAAAGAAATTTCAAATTATTGACGGAAGAGGAAAAGAAAAGAGTTGATTATTATTGCGAGCCCAAGCTTGACGGGTTGGCGATAGAATTGGTTTATGAAAAAGGCGTTTTAAAAGTCGGGGCGACCCGCGGCGACGGCAGAATGGGAGAGAATGTTACTCAGAACATTAAAACCATAGAATCTCTTCCTTTGAAATTGAGGGAAAAAGAAGATGCGGTAAAAGAATTAAAGAAAAACAATCTCAAAGAAATAGCCCGGTTCGTGGAAAAGAACGGACTCAAAGAGGTGGTTGCCAGAGGCGAGGCGATTATTACCAAAAAGGGTTTTGAAAAAGCCAATAAGGAAAGAGAGAAACAAGGGCTTCCTCTGTATGCCAATCCGAGAAATTTAGCTGCCGGGTCAATTAGGCAGCTGGACCCCCGGGTTGTTGCTTCAAGGAATCTCGATGCCGATGTTTATGACTTGATTTCCGACCTCAGACAGAAGACCCACCAGGAAGAACACATTATTCTTCAGGCTCTGGGATTTAAAACCAACAACAAGCACAATAGGCTTTGCGGGAATCTGGACGAGGTTTTTGCTTTTTACGATGTCTGGAAAGAGAAAAGAGATAACCTTCCCTACGAAATAGACGGAATAGTGGTTTCAGTTAACGATAACCGGATTTTTGAAAACTTGGGAGTGGTGGGCAAGTCGCCCCGGGGAGCCATTGCCCTAAAGTTTCCCCTGATTGAGGCGACGACAACGGTTGAAGACGTCGAGGTCCAGGTTGGCCGTACCGGGGCCATGACTCCGGTGGCAATCTTAAGGCCGGTCGAGGTCAATGGAGCGACCATTACCAGGGCGACCTTGCACAATGAAAGAGAAATAGAGAGATTGGGATTGAAGATTGGAGACACGGTGGTAGTGGGAAGAGCGGGCGACGTTATTCCCGAGATAGTCAAAGTTTTTCCCGAATTGAGAACCGGCAAAGAAAAGAAGTTCAAGATGCCTCTTTTTTGTCCTTCTTGTGAAACTAAGCTGGTTAAGCCGGAGAAGGACGTTATTTGGAGGTGTCCCAATCCGAATTGCTTTTCTAGAAGAAGCAAATATTTCAATCATTTTGTTTCTCGGGGAGCTTTTGACATTGACGGCTTGGGGCCGAAAATAATTGAAAAACTAATGGACGAGGGATTAGTTTTGGACCCGGCGGACTTGTTTGATTTGAAGAGCGGAGACCTTGTTCCTCTGGAAAGGTTCGGCAAAAGGTCGGCGGAGAAAATCGTGGAAGCGATTCAGAAAAAAAAGAAACCGCCTTACCACAAATTTCTTTACGGTCTGGGGATCAGAAATGTCGGACAAAAAACCGCCCAGGACTTGTCGCGGCGATTCGAATCAATCAAAGATTTAGAAAAGGTCTCTTTAAAAGAATTGGAAGAGATTAAAGACGTCGGTCCCGTCGTGGCCAAATCAATCTATGAGTGGTTTCGCGACAAAGAGAACCTCGCTTTCCTTGAAAAATTAAAAGACAAGGGCTTGAGGTACGAGAAAAGTAAAAAAACAAAAGGAAAACTAAAGGGTTTAAATTTCGTAATTACCGGAACTCTTAAAAGCTTGAGTCGGGAAGAAGCCAGGGAAAAGATAGAAGAAGAGGGGGGAGAGATTTCTTCGTCCGTTTCCAAGAGTGTTGATTATCTTGTTTTAGGAGAAAACGCCGGCTTTAAATACGGCAAAGCCAAGGAGTTGGGCACGAAGATTATCAGGGAAAAAGAATTTTTACAAATGCTATGACTTTTCCGAAGCTAATCAAATTTGACCGGGTTTTAATCGGGGCGAGCGTCGCGCTTTCTCTTTTGGGCCTGGTTTCTATTTACAGTTCGTCCGTTTTGGACCAGGATTTCGCCAATTTTTACAAGCAGTTGTTTTTTCTTTTTTTGGGTTTAATCCTGATGTTTTTGATGAGCTTTTACGACAACCGGAACTTGAGGGAAAACCCTTTTTTAATTCTTTCTTTCTATTTTCTCTGCGTCGTTTTTTTAATCGGTCTTTTCTTTTTTGCTCCGGAAATCAGGGGCATTAAGTCGTGGTACCGGTTGGGTATTTTTTCTTTCGACCCCATTGAACCGACCAAACTGGCTTTAATTTTGATTCTGGCCAAGTATTTTTCCAAAAGGCATATTGAACTGTATAACCTCAAACACATAATAGCTTCGGGCATATACGTCGCCATTCCTGCCGTTTTGATATTTTTCCAGCCGGAGCTTGGTTCGGTAATTATTCTTTTAAGCATCTGGCTGGGCGTTCTTTTGGTTTCGGGAATAAAAATACGCGAGTTCGTAATTCTTGCTTTGATTTTCGTTCTTTTTTTCGGATTAACCTGGACATTCCTTTTAAAGGATTATCAAAAAGACAGGGTTTTCAGTTTTATCGCTCCCCAGGAAGATCCTTTGGGCCAGGGTTGGAGTCAGAATCAGGCGAAAATCAGCATTGGTTCGGGCGGCTTGACGGGGCAGGGCGTGGGCAGCGGTTCGCAAACCCAGTACGGCTTTCTTCCTGAAGCTCAAACCGACTTTATTTTTTCGGCCATTGCCGAAGAGACGGGTTTTGTCGGCGTATTTTTCCTGTTTTATTGTTTTTCCCTCGTTTTGTTGAGAACCGTGAAAATAGCTCTTAATGCCAGGTCCAATTTCTCCCGACTCTTCGCCTGCGGCCTGGCTTTCAGCATCTTTTCTCAGGTGGTTGTCAGTATCGGCATGAATCTGGGGCTTTTGCCGGTCGTGGGGATTCCTCTTCCCCTGGTTTCTTACGGAGGAAGCAACCTGATATTTACTTTTATCGGCTTGGGCATTTTGGAGAACATGAAAATGACGGAATCTTAGATTTTATTTTGTCAACCCTTGACATTTTTTACGATTATTGATAGTATAATCACACGTTTTAAATAAGGATTACTTAAGAATATCTTGACTATAGACTTTGTCCGCTATTAATTTTTTAATCGTTATCCCTTAAAAAATGAGAAAAAGGGCATTTTTTGTTGCAATGCCTTAATTAGTTTTCAAAAGACCATGAAAAACAAAGTCAAGGATTTTTCCAAAAGCCGGATTTCTTATCCTTTGCCCAGCTTGATTTTTTTGCAACAGGAAAGCGGAAGGCAATTTTGGGAAGAAGAATTGAAAGATTTATTCGCCGAGATTTCTCCGGTAAGAGATTATACGGGGAAAGAGCTCGAGCTTTATTTTTTAGATTACAAATTGGGCAAATCCAATTATTCTTCGGGTTTTGACGCAAAAGAGAACAACGATTCATATTATTCCCCCTTAAGGGTCAGGACCAAGCTGGTCAACCTGAAAACGAAGAAATCTCAGGAACAAGAGATATTTTTTGGCAACTTTCCTCTTTTAACCGAAAGAGGAACTTTTGTTTTAAACGGAGTGGAAAGAGTGGTTGTTTCCCAACTCATCCGTTCTCCGGGAGTATTTTTTCCCTTGAGCATCAACCGGGGGAAAAGGTGCTTCTCGGCAAAGATTATTCCCAGCAGAGGTTCTTGGCTTGAATTTGAAACCGAGCACACGGGAGTCATTAATGTCAAAATAGACAGAAAAAGAAAGGTTCCGGCCACCACTGTTCTCAAGGCCCTGGGAGGATACAGCGAAGAAGACATTAGGGGCGTTTTTGTTCCTTTTGACACGGGCGAGACGAGATACATTGAAGAAACCTTGAAGAAAGATTCGGCCAAGAATCAAGAGGAGGCACTTTTGGAAATTTATCAAAGATTAAGGTCGGGAGAAATGGCCAACCCCGACTCGGCCCGAGAGCTCATTTTCAATATGTTTTTTAATTTTGAGAGATATGACTTGTCCAAGGTGGGCAGGTATAAGATGTGGTCACGTCTCCCGGAATTAAAGCCCGAAGACGATAAGGGCATATCCAAAGAAGACAGGGTTTTGTCAATCCAGGACATTATCGGGGTATTAAAAGAGATTATCAAATTGAACAATGACCCGTTGTCCCATCCGGACCAGATTGACCATTTGGGGAACAGGAGGGTAAGGAATTTTTCCGAGCTTTTATCAAGCAAGCTGAGGGTTGGTTTGGCCAGAATGGCGAGAATCATCAAGGACAGAATGTCCACCCTGGAGTTCGAAAACCTGAATCCGAACCAGCTTGTTAATCCCAGGCCCTTTATGGCCCAGGCCAATCAGTTTTTTACCGCCAGCCAATTTTCCCAATTCATGGATAATGTCAATCCTTTGTCCGAACTGGAGCACAAAAGACGATTAACGGCCACCGGGCCCGGAGGGTTAACCAGAGAGAGAGCTGGTTTTGACGTCAGAGACGTACAGCCGTCCCACTATGGAAAGATTTGCCCAATCCAAACCCCCGAAGGTCCCAATGTCGGGCTGGTTACTCACTTGGCTTTGTACGCGCGCATCAACCCTTACGGATTCTTGGAAACGCCGTATTTTAAAATGGAAAAAACCAAACTTTCCAAGAATGCCTATTACTTGGACGCCAATGCCGAAGAGAGGTACAACATCGCCCCAGCCAGCATCGCCCTAAAGGAAGACGGAAGAATCAAAGAAGAAAGAGTGGAAGCCAGAATTAAAGGAGAAGCGGGAGAGATAGAAAAAGAAAAAATTGATTTTGTTGACGTTTCGCCCCAGCAGTTCACTTCCGTGGCCACTTCTCTTATACCCTTTTTGCAAAACGACGATGCCAACAGGGCTCAGATGGGCTCCAACATGCAAAGACAGGCAGTGCCCCTGGTCAATCCCGAACCGCCATTGGTGGGAACGGGATTGGAGCCTTATGTGGCCAGAGATTCAGGGCAATTGATTCTAGCCGAAGAAGCGGGAGAGGTGGTTAAGGTTGATTCCAAGGAAATTAAAATTAAGGGAAACTCGGGAATCACGGCTTATCCTTTAAGAATTTTTGACAGGACCAATCAATATACCTGTTTTCATCAGAGAGCGGTGGCTGACAAGGGAGACAAGGTCAAAAAAGGAGACATTCTTGCCGAAGGGGGTTCAATTTCCCAGGGAATGCTGAGCTTGGGAAGAAATCTTCTGGTGGCTTTCATTTCCTGGAGAGGCAACACCTTTGAAGACGCCATTGTTTTGTCCGAGCGCCTGGTCAAAGAGGACGTTTTCACTTCCGTGCATATTGAAGATTTTTTCTGCGACGTCAGGGAAACGAAACTGGGGCCGGAAATAACAACGGCCGATATTCCCAACGTGGGAGAGGACAAACTGAAAGACCTTGACGAAGAAGGAATTGTCAGAATCGGAGCCGAAGTCGGGCCTAATGACATTCTGGTGGGAAAGATTTCTCCCAAGGGCGAGGCGGAATTAAGCGCCGAAGAGCGTCTTTTAAGGGCTATTTTCGGAGAAAAAGCCAAGGAAGTCAAGGATACTTCCTTGAGATTGGAGCACGGAAAAAGAGGAAGGATTACCGACGTCAGGGTTTTTTCCAGAAGCGAAGGATACAGCCTGGAGCCGGGAGTGATAAAAAGAATCAGAGTAAGGGTGTCGGAAGTGAGGAAAATAAAAGTGGGGGACAAGCTGGCCGGCAGGCACGGGAACAAAGGCATCATTGCCAAGATTCTTCCGCCCGAAGAAATGCCGTTTTTGGAGGACGGAACCCCGGTTGACATAATCTTAAATCCTTTGTCCGTCGCTTCCAGAATGAATTTGGGGCAGATTTTAGAAACGCATTTGGGGTTAGCGGTTAAGAAGTTGGGATATTACGCCACTACTCCTTCTTTGTCCGGAGCTCGCGAGGGAGACATCAAAGAAGAGTTGAAAAATGCCGGTTATCCCGAAGACGGAAAGCTGATTTTGCTGGACCCGGAAACAGGCGAGTCTTTCCCGGAGAAAATAACGGTCGGATACATTTACATGATGAAGCTTGCCCATATGGTGGAGGACAAGATTCATATGCGTTCCATCGGACCGTATTCTTTGATTACCCAGCAGCCCTTGGGAGGGAAAGCCCAATTTGGCGGCCAGAGATTCGGCGAAATGGAAGTCTGGGCTCTTGAAGGATACGGGTCGGCCTATACCCTTCAGGAAATGCTGACCATCAAGTCCGACGATGTTTTAGGAAGAGCCACTACCTACGAATCCATTCTTAAGGGAGAGAAAATCAAGAATCCGAATATCCCCGCTTCTTTCAATCTTTTGATAGCCGAGTTGAAGGCACTTTCTTTGAACGTGATTATCAGGGGGAAAATAGAGGAAGACTAATTATTAATTTAAAGAAATATGTTTGTTTCTGACTTAGAATCAATCAAAATCAAACTGGCTTCGGGAGAAGAGGTTTTGGATTGGTCTTACGGAGAGGTAACCAAGCCGGAAACCATAAACTACAGGACCCAGCGACCGGAAAAAGACGGTTTGTTCTGCGAAAAGATTTTTGGTCCAACCAAGGACTATGAATGTTTCTGCGGAAAGTACAAGAGGGTGAGGTACAAAGGAATAATCTGCGACCGTTGCGGAGTTGAGGTTACCAAGTCGTCGGTGAGAAGGGAAAGAATGGGCCACATCAAACTGGCCAGTCCGGTTTCCCACATCTGGTTCTTGAAAGGAATTCCCTCGAGGATAGGAATGGTTTTGGGTATTTCCTTGAATAAGGTTGAAGAAGTCATTTATTTCATTTCCTACATAGTCACCAAAGTTGAAGAGGAGACAAAAGAAAAGATATTGAAAGAAATTGAGGAAGAATTTAAGATTAAAAGCAAGGACCTGAAGAATCAAAATCAAGACGATGTTAAGAAGGCCCAGGAAGACCTAAAACAGGCCAAAGAAAGAGCCAAGCAGGAAGTTGCGTCCCTTAAGCCCATGGTTGTTTTAAATGAAGTTGATTATCACCGTCTTTCTTTGAAATACGGAGAAATGTTTGAGGCCGGCACAGGAGCGGAAGTAATCAGGGAAATTTTCAAGAAGATAAATTTGGATGCGGAAATCGAGAAAATAACCAAAAGGCTTTCGGAGAAAAAGATAACCGAAGAAAAAAGAAACCTTTTAAGAAGATTAAAAGTGTTTCAGGAAATGAAGCACGCTAATATCAGACCGGAATGGATGTTTATTGACGTTCTGCCTGTTTTGCCGCCGGACTTAAGGCCCATGGTTCAGCTGGACGGAGGAAGATACGCTTCTTCGGATTTGAACGATTTGTACAGAAGGGTGATTAACCGAAACAACAGGCTGAAGTATCTGCTGGAAATCGGCGCTCCCGACGTTATCGTCAGGAACGAGAAGAGGATGCTTCAGGAAGCGGTTGACGCCCTGATTGACAATAAAATGAGAAAGGGAACCACTATCCAGGCCAGCACCGGAGGAAAAAGATTGTTAAAGAGTTTGTCCGACATGCTTCAGGGAAAACAAGGAAGATTCAGGCAGAACTTGCTGGGCAAAAGAGTCGACTATTCGGGTCGAAGCGTGATTGTGGTCGGTCCCAATTTAAAACTGGACCAGTGCGGAGTGCCCAAGAAAATGGCCCTGGAGCTGTTCAAGCCTTTTGTTATCAAGAAAATACTGGAGAAGGAGTGGGCTTTCAACGTCAGGGGGGCCTCAAGGCTAATTGAGGAAGAAACGGACGAAATTTGGGGGTGCTTGGAAGAAGTGGTCAAGGAAAAATTGGTTCTCTTGAACCGCGCCCCTACCCTGCATCGATTGGGAGTGCAGGCCTTCCACCCCATTCTTATTGAGGGCGAGGCCATTCGTTTGCATCCTTTGGTTTGTACGGCTTTTAACGCCGACTTTGACGGAGACCAGATGGCCATCCACGTTCCCTTGTCGGAAGAGGCGCAATCCGAATCAAGAGAAAGAATGCTTTCCAGCGTTAATCTGCTTAAGCCTTCAACCGGAGAACCGATCATGATTCCGACCAAGGATATGATTTTGGGCTGCTATTATTTAACTAAAATAATTTCCGGTCTTAAGGGTGAGGGCAAAACATTCAGTTCTTTCAAAGAAGCCCTGGTTGCCTATAACCTTAAAAAGATTGATTTGAGGGCAAGCGTAAAAGTGCTGTCCGAAGACAAGTTCTTGGAAACCAGCGCCGGCCGGATAATATTTAACGAGGTTTTGCCCGAAGGTTTTGATTATCAGAACGAAACCATGGATTCGAAGAACGTTAAAAAAATGATTAACAAGATAGTTGACGTTTACGGGAACAAAGCATCCGAAACCTTGGACAAGATAAAAGACCTGGGATTCAGGTTCGCCACCAGGTCCGGCATCACTTGGGGCATGGACGACTTGACGGTTCCTACGGAAAAACATGAGCTGATAAACAAAGCCGAAGAAAAAATCAAGGTGGTTGAGGATTATTACGAGAAAGGTCTTTTGTCTAGGGAAGAAAAAGCCAATCAGGTAATTGAGGTATGGAAAAAAGTAAAAACGGAGATTGAGAAGCTTGTTCCCTTGGCCATCTCTTCGAATAGTCCGGTTTTTTCAATCGTTGATTCCGGGTCCCGAGGTTCGTGGTCCCAGCCGGTGCAGATGGCTGGAATGAAGGGATTGGTTGCCAATCCGGCCGGGAGGATTATCGAGCTGGCCATAAAGAATTCGTTTAAAGAGGGGTTTGACGTGCTGGAGTATTTCATTTCCACTCACGGAGCGAGAAAGGGCACGGCTGACACGGCCCTAAGGACTTCCACCTCCGGATATTTAACCCGCAGACTGGTGGATGTGGCTCATGAGGTCATAGTCAATGAAGATGATTGCGGAGACAAAGAGGGGCTAGTCGTTTCAAGAAAAGATGCCGATGAAATCAATGAGGACTTCGTCCATAAAATTTACGGCCGGGTTTCCATGGAAAAGGTGGTGGACCCGGAAACTAACGAAGTGCTGGTTAAAACAGGAGAAATAATTGATTTGAAGAAAGCCATAAGAATAAAAGAGCTGAACATTCCGGAACTGAAGGTGCGCTCTCCTTTGACCTGTAAATGCAAGAGAGGAATCTGTCAGAAATGTTACGGTCTGGATTTGGGTTGGAAAAGACTAATTGATGTCGGCGAGGCGGTCGGCGTAGTGGCTGCCCAGGCCATTGGCGAACCCGGAACCCAGCTGACCATGAGAACTTTCCATACCGGAGGCGTGGCCGGAGAAGTGGATATCACCCGCGGTTTGCCCAGGGTGGAAGAGATTTTTGAAAAAAGAGTGCCCAAAGGAGAGGCGGAAATGTGCGTTAAGGACGGCAAGGTAATCGAAGTCAGGGACAAAGAAGGGTTCATTAAGGTAATGACCGTCAAAGAAAGCAATTCAAAGAAAAAATCGGAAGAGGCGATTGAATACAAAATTTCTCCCAACATTGAGGTTCTGGTCAAAGAAGGGGACATGATAAAAAAAGGAGAGCCCTTGACCGCCGGCTCGCTTGACCTCAAAAAGCTGTTTAAGCTAATCGGCACAAGAGCCACCCAGAAATACATTATCAAAGAAATCCAGAAAGTTTACGTCTCCCAGGGTGTTTCCATCCACGACAAGCACGTTGAAGTGATTGTCAGACAGATGTTCTCAAGAGTGAAGATAAAAGACCCGGGCGACAGCTTCTTCGCTCCCGAGGAGGTGATTTCCAGGGCGGTTGTGCTGGAGAGAAACGAAGAATTGAAAGGAGAAAAGAAGAGGATGATAGAAACAGAAGATATTGTTTTGGGAATATCCAAGGTCGCTTTAAATACCGACAGTTTCCTTTCTGCGGCATCGTTTCAGGAAACTTCCCGGGTTTTAATAGAGGCCTCTTTGAGGGGAGAAGAAGACAAGTTAAGAGGGTTGAAAGAAAACGTAATTATTGGTAAACTGGTTCCAATAGGCACAGGGAGAAAGAATAAGTAATTTGGACCATGAAAAAAAAGAAAAAATCCAAGCCAGTTTACAAAAAAAACAATAAGCCCTTAATAGAAAAACCCAAAATAACTTTTACCTTAAGCGACGAAGTTAAAAAATATATTTTATCCGCATTTTGTTTTCTTTTGGCCATTATTTTTCTTTTTTCTTTCAGTAATCAGGCGGGTTTTGTCGGAGGAGGACTGAAGGACCTGTTTTTTTTCCTTCTGGGCAATGTTTTTTATCTGACGCCCCTGGTTTTACTCATAGCGGGACTCGTCTTTTTAAAGGAAGAGGAATCTTTCAAGGAAACCAAGAATATTCTCGTTCTGGCCGTCATTTTTTTCCTTCTGGCCGCTTCGGCCATGTTTGCCTTGACGGAGATGAGAGACAACGAAGCCCTGAAAAGCGTTTTTGACCCTTCTTATGCCGGAAAAGGAGGATGGTTCGGCTACATTATTTCCTGGCCCATGCTCAGGGGTTTTGATTTTTGGGTTTCTTTTTTCATCCTGGCCGTGGTAATGATTTTTTCCTTTATCGTAATCCTCAAGCCCATTTTAAAAAAGAAGAAGCCGGAAGAAGAGGAAGAGAAAGAAACGACCAGAAAAGAAAAGCCGATTATCAATTTGGTTAAAATCAAAGAAAAGCTGGAGTCAATGCCGGAAAAAAAAGAGGAGGCAGAAGGGGTAGACCTTTTCGGATTTAACAAAAAGCAGAAGGCCTTTGAAGAAAAGAAAAAAGAAAATACCCAGTACAAATATCCCACCCTCGACCTTTTATCAAGCAAAAAGAGCGTAGCCGAAGGAGGGGACATCGCTTACAACTCCTCGGTTGTTAAAAGAACCTTGCAGACCTTCGGCATTCCCGTGGAAATGTCGGAAGTGAATATCGGGCCCACTGTTACCCAATATACCCTGAAGCCGGCCGAAGGCATAAAACTGTCCAAAATAACAACTCTTCAGAACGATTTGGCTTTGGCTTTGGCGAGTCCTACCATTAGAATTGAGGCGCCGATTCCGGGAAGGTCTCTGGTGGGAGTGGAGATTCCCAATAAGAAAAGGGCGGTAGTGGGCTTGAGAGAAGTTTTTGACACCGAGGAATTCAAGAAATCGCCTCATTCGCTTTTAGTGGCCCTGGGAAAGGATGTGCGGGGAATGCCGGCTTTCGCTGATTTGGCGGAAATGCCGCACTTACTCGTTGGAGGAACAACCGGTTCGGGCAAGACAATTTCCCTCAATGCCACGATTCTCAGTCTGCTTTACAGGAACAGCCCCGAAGAGATGAAACTGGTTTTAATCGACCCCAAAAGAGTGGAGTTTCCCGTTTATTCGGTTTTGCCCCATTTGCTCTGTCCCGTAATTTATGACGCCCAGCAAACCATGGTTGCTTTGAAGTGGTTGACCGGAGAAATGGAAAGAAGGTTCGTGGTTTTATCCCAGGGCAATAGCCGGGACATCGGAAGCTATAATGCGAAAATGGAGAAGAAGGGGGAGGAAAAGCTTCCCTATGTTGTTTTAATCATTGACGAGCTGGCTGACTTGATGAGCGTCAAGGGCAAGGAGATAGAGTCTTACATTGTGCGCTTGGCCCAGATGTCCAGGGCAACGGGAATTCATTTGATTCTGGCCACCCAGCGTCCGTCGGTAGAGGTCATCACTGGTTTGATTAAGGCCAATATAACCACCAGGATTGCTTTGAAAGTCGGTTCTCTGGTTGATTCCAGAACCATTCTTGACGCTTCCGGAGCGGAAAAGCTCTTGGGCAAAGGAGATATGCTGTTCTTGACCAAAGAGCACAGCAAGCCGAGAAGAATCCAAAGTCCGTATGTTTCCGAGCAGGAAATCAAAAAAGTGGTAAGCTTTATCGTTTCCGGCCAGGAAGGAGAAGAGCCGGAGTTTATTGAAACAGAAGAAACGGAAACCTCTTTGTCCAAAGAATTGGAAAGAGCAATGGAATCGAAAGAAGTTCAGATGGACAGCTTTTTCTCCAAAGAAGACCCGCTGTACGAAGAAGCCAAAAGAATGGTTATTTCTTCCAAGAAGGCCTCGGCCTCTTTGCTTCAAAGAAGATTGAGTATCGGCTATGCCCGGGCAGCGAGACTGCTGGACATTCTTGAAGAAAGGGGAGTGGTTGGCCCGGCCGAGGGCGCTAAACCCAGGGACGTTTATGTCAGCGAAGAAGACGCTGAGGGGTAGTTTTTAATTTAATAAATCCTTATAAGTAATTTTTCTTGACGCCCCTGCCAAAGGGGGGTATAATTACATAAACATAAACATAAATTAGAAGAGCGATGAAAACCCTCAAACAATCTTTCACCCTGATTGAAGTCCTCGTGGTCCTGGTCATCATCGGCATCCTTTCCGG